>NZ_QURH01000185.1 GCF_003428695.1 Actinomadura logoneensis | reverse complement strand
CGGGAACCTGCGCGGGGCGCGGCTGGCCGACCACCTGGCCGCCGAGGCGGTGGCCGCGGCCCGCGACCGGCTGACCGGCGGCGCCGTCGGTCCCGGCGACGACGAGATCGCCCTGACCCTGGCGGACCTGCCGTCCCGGATCGACCCCACCGGCGCGGAGACCGCGCCCGCCGACCCGTCCGCCGAGCTGGCCTCGTGCGTCGGCATCGAGCCGGTGAAACGCGAGGTCGTGGCGCTGGTGGCCGAGGCGCGCGCGGAGCGGATGCGGCGCGAGGCCGGGATGCCGGTCGCCGCCCGGCCCCGGCACCTGGTGTTCACCGGCAACCCGGGCACCGGCAAGACGCGCGTCGCCCGGGCCCTCGGCCGCATGTACGCCGACCTCGGCACGCTGTCCACCGGCGCGCTGGTCGAGACCGACCGCGCCGACCTGGTGGGCGAGTTCCCGGGGGAGACCGCCGCGAACGTCCGGGCCGCCGTCGAGCGCGCCCTCGGCGGCGTCCTGCTGGTGCGGGACGTGCACGTGTTCGCGACCGCCGAGGGCGCGCGCGGACGCGAGGCCGTGGACGTGCTGCTGTCGGCCGTCCGCGCCCACCCCGACGACCTGCTCGTCGTCCTCACCGGGCCGGAGGCGGAGCTGAACGGGCTGCTGCGCTCGCACTCGGGCCTCGCCGCGACGTTCCCGCGCGTCGTCCGCTTCCCCGACCTCACCGACGAGGAGCTCGTCGAGGTGTTCGCGCGGCGCGCCGCCGAGACCGGCTTCGCGCTCGCCGACGGCGTCCTGGCGAAGGTCGGCCGCCTCGTCCGGGCCGCGCCCCGCGAGCGCGGCTTCGGCAACGCCCGGCTGGTCGTGGACCTGCTCGACCGGGCGGTGGCGCTGCAGGGCCGCCGGGTCCTCGCCGACGGCGTGGTGGACGAGACCGAGTCGCTGGACGAGATCCTGCTCGCCGACGTCCCCGACTCGCTCGGCCCGACCCGCGACGCGCTGCCCGGCGACCCGGTCGCCGCGATCCAGTCGCTCGTCGGGCTGGAGCCGGTGAAGGAGGAGGTCCAGGCGTTGGCCGCGGAGGCGCGCGCCGAGCCGATGCGCCGCGACGCCGGCATGGCGGGGAACGCCCCGGCCCGGCACATGGTCTTCACCGGCAACCCCGGCACCGCCAAGACCACGGTCGCGCGCCTGATCGCGGCGGTGTACGCCCGGCTCGGGCTGCTGTCGTCCGGGCACCTGGTCGAGGTCACCCGCGCGGACCTGGTCGCCGAGTACGTCGGGCAGACCTCGCCGCGGGTGCGGGCGGCGGTCGAGCGGGCGCTCGGCGGCGTGCTGTTCGTGGACGAGGCGTACACCCTGGCCGCCGGGGGCGGGGGAGACCGGCAGGACTTCGGGCCCGAGGCGGTCGCGGAGCTGCTGCGGCTGATGGAGGAGCACCGCGCCGACCTGGTGGTGATCGTCGCCGGGTACGCCGAGCCGATGGAGCGGTTCCTGTCGTCCAACCCGGGGCTGCGCGACCGGTTCCCGCGCGTGCTGCGCTTTCCGGACTACTCCGACGACGAGCTCGTCGCGATCTTCGAGTCGATGGCCGGGGCCGCCGGGTTCCAGCTCGCCGGCGGGGTCGCCGAGGCCGTCCGCCGGAGGATCGCCGCCCAGCCGCGCGGCCGGGAGTTCGGCAACGCCAGGTTCGTCCGTAACCTGTTGGACGCCGCGATCGCCCGCCAGGCCCAGCGGATCACCGGCGTCGCGCCGGGGTCCGGCGGCGGGGCCGAGGCCGTGGAGTCCACCGAGGTCACGCTGCTGCGGCCGGAGGATCTGCCGGACGCGCCACCCGAGGGCGGACGCACAGAGAAAGGTCCCGGACACTACCTGTAGTCCCAAGAGTGTGTAAAGTACTCCGACCAAAAGCATCGGTTGGTGTCCCTTAGGGGTCATCCGCCCGTATCAGGCGGCATGCTCCTGAGGTACGACGGTTCCCGGGGGCATGTCACTGGGTGAGATGACCGGACGGCCGCGGGGATCCCGCGCCGGTGGGACGCGCGTCACACCGGCGGTTGCCTAGGGTCGGGACCCAGGAGCGAGACCGGCCTCGGCGCCGGACGGAGACAGGAGGAGCGTCGTGCATCAGGGAGCACCGGTCGAGGGGCACGACCCCTATGCCGGGCCTCGGGATCCGTACGCCCCCGGCCCGCCGGACGGCCACCACCGGCCGCGCCGCCGCCGGAGGCGCTGGCCGAAGATCCTGGGCGCCGTGCTGGTCGCCCTGGTCCTGCTGGTGGTGGGCGGCTACTTCTACCTGGACTCCCGGCTCAAGCGCGAGGACGTCCTCACCGACTACGCCGGACGCCCCGCCGACACCCCCGGCACCAACTGGCTGATCGTCGGCTCCGACAGCCGCGAGGGCCTCAGCCGCTCGGACGAGAAGAAGCTCGCCACCGGGCACGCCGAGGGCCGCCGCACCGACTCGATGATGCTGCTGCACTACGGCGCGGGCGGCACGTCCCTGGTCAGCCTGCCCCGCGACTCCTACGTCCCGATCCCCGGGCACGGCTCGAACAAGCTGAACGCCGCGTTCGCGTTCGGCGGCCCGAAGCTGCTCGTCCAGACGATCGAGCAGGCGACCGGCGTGCGCGTCGACCACTACGCCGAGATCGGCTTCGGCGGGTTCGTCGGGGTCGTGGACGCCATCGGCGGCGTGGACATCTGCGTCAAGGAGCGGATGAAGGACCACAAGGCGGGCCTGGACCTCCAGCCCGGCTGCCAGACGCTCAACGGGACGCAGGCGCTCGGCTACGTCCGCACCCGCAAGTTCGCCCGCGCGGACCTGGAGCGCGTCGAGCACCAGCGGCAGTTCTTCGGCGCGCTGATGAAGAAGGCGACCAGCCCGGGCGTCATGCTCAACCCGTTCGACAGCATCCCGCTGGCGCTGCACGCCACCAGCAACTTCCGCGTGGACAACGGCGACCACCTGTACGACCTGGTCCGGATGATGTGGGCGATGCGCGGCGTCACCGGCGGCGACGGCGTCACCACGACCGTCCCGATCGGCGGCACCGGCAGCAGCCCCTCCGCCGGCTCGTACATCACCTGGGACCGCACCCGCGCCGGGCAGCTGTTCGGCGCCATCAAGCAGGGCCGGCCGATCCCGCGGAACCTCATCACCAAGTAGCCGCCGTCGCGTGCGGCGCGCGCTCCGCAGCTTGCGCGCGCCGCCGCCCATCCCGCTCGCGGCCTTCTCCGGTCGGCCCGGGCGGGATGGGCGGCGGCCATATGGGTAGAGTCGGCGCATGTCAGAAGAGAAGGCCGCCGCCGACGACCTCGAATCGCTCCCCACCGACGAGCTGCACGACCGGGCCGTGAGGACGGCCCGCGACAACCGCGATCTGCGCTTCCTGTGGGACTTGCTGCGCGCCATCCCCGCAGCCGCCGCGTCCCTCGGTGAGCAGGAGCGCGCCGAGTACGACATGCTGCACAGCCTGTCGCTGCTCCAGGAGGCCGTGCACGCCGACAAAGGCGACCTCGGGCGGGCCCTGCGCCCGGTCTACATCGACTACCTGACGAAGCAGCGCCACCGCGACTGATCTCGTGCGTCCCGCTCGCAGCGGGGGTCCTCGTTTACACAGGTTTCCCCGCGCACTCTCAGGGACTGACGCGGTCTTTACGTTGCGTTGATCCACCCTCGCACCCCCGAGGGCATTACCCTGAGTAGTAGCGTCATCGCAGAGGGTGGGGGCCGTGAACAAGAAGCATCTCAAGCTGGCCGCGATCGCGTTCGTGGTCTGGTACGTCGTCAGCAGGCCCGAGGGCGCGGCCAACCTGGTGAACAGCGCCCTCGGCGGCCTCGGCAGCGCCGCGGAATCGTTCTCGCAGTTCGTCAGCGCCATTCCGTAACCGGTCCTACAGGCCGTCCCCTCCGGGGACGGCCGCCCGGCCCCGTATCCGTCCAGGGTGCGGGGCTTTTCCATGTTCGGCGGGATGGCGGATTTTGGCAGGACCTTGGCGATATGGCGGGGGTTCGTGTGCGCAAGGCCGTTCGGGCGGGTCCTCGCGTTCGCGCGGGTGTTCCCGTCCGGGCGGATGGTCATGGTCGGACGTGGTCCGAGCGCGGTCGGGAGGGTTCGCGGACGGTTCTGGGGAGTCGCACGGGTTTTTTGTTCGAGGCGGGGGTGCCGGTGCGGCGGGGACGGCGTCTCCGCGCGCGTCGTTCCACATCCGGTTTCCTCGCTCAGTCGCAGGTGAGGGACGGTTTCGCCTATGGGGTAAGGGATCTCGCGCATCCGCGGGCAGGCGCGGACGGCCCCGTCGCAGTAAAATCCCGCTAAGCGGCCAGCCGCAGACGGGCACATGTTGGATCGGGTCGTGTGTCGCTGCGCAACACCAGGGACGGCGTTCGGGATGAACAAGAAGAACCTCCGCTACGTGGCCATCGCCTTTGTCATCTTCTACCTCCTCAGTTCGCCCACCGCGGCAGCCCACGTGGTCAACAACGCGATCAGCCAGTTGGGCAACGCGGGCAGCCAACTCTCCTCCTTCGTGAACGCGCTCGGTACCTGACGGGATCCGCCGTCCCGCCGCGACCTCGGCCGGGACGGCGGACGGCTCCTCGCCGACGTGCGCGCCCCGCGCGGACGCCGACACCGACGGTGGTGCGGTGGACACCCACGCGGGCCGCGAGTGCCGACGTCCGTCGGAGGCAGGTCCTAGGATCAACGCGGGCCGCGAGTGCCGACGTCCGTCGGAGGCAGGTCCTAGGATCACTCCATGACTGTCTTCGACGTGGAAATCGACGGCCTGCGGGGTGGCTCCGCGGACCTCGGGCAGTATCGGGGCAAGGCCGTCCTTGTCGTCAACGTCGCCTCCAAGTGCGGCCTCACCCCCCAGTACGCGGGCCTGGAGCGCCTCCAGGAGCGGTACGCCGAACGCGGCTTCACCGTCCTCGGCGTCCCCTGCAACCAGTTCATGGGCCAGGAGCCCGGCACCGCCGAGGAGATCGAGACGTTCTGCTCGACCACCTACGGCGTCACCTTCCCGATGACCGAAAAGATCGAGGTCAACGGCGAGAACCGGCACCCGCTCTACGGGCTGCTGGTCGGCACCCCCGACGCCGAGGGGCACACCGGCGACATCCGCTGGAACTTCGAGAAGTTCCTGATCGCGCCGGACGGCACGGTCGCGGCCCGCTTCTCGCCCCAGACCGAGCCCGAGTCGGCCGAGGTCGTCGCCGCCGTCGAGAAGACCCTCCCCGCCTCCTGACCCGCCGTCCCCGGCCCAGTGCCGCCGACCCGCACGCCGCCGGTCGCGCGAACTCCTCGCGCCACCGGCGGCGTCCCTGCTCACCGCCCGTTGCCGCCGCAGGGGTTCGGTCGCGCGCGCCTCGGGGCAGGGACGTGAGTGCGGCTTGGCCGGCGCACGCCGCCTTGCCGCTATTCGATGCCCCGTCTAGTTTGGGGACCCATCGGGACGCGACGTGGAGGTGCACGATGGGCGGCTGGACCGCGGCGGACATCCCCCGGCTCCAGGGGCGGCGCGCGGTGGTGACCGGCGCGAACAGCGGGCTCGGCCACCACACCGCGCTCCAGCTCGCGCGGCGCGGGGCGGCGGTCACGCTCGCCTGCCGCAGCGCCGAGCGCGGGCAGGCGGCGTTCGACCGGATCCGCGCGGCCGTCCCGGACGCCGACCTCGCCCTCCTCCCGCTCGACCTGGCCGACCTCGCCTCGGTGCGCGCGTTCGCCCGGAGGTGGGCGGACGAACCCCTCGACATCCTCGTCAACAACGCGGGCGTCATGGCCCTGCCGAAGCGCACGACCGCCGACGGGTTCGAGATGCAGTTCGGCACCAACCACCTCGGCCACTTCGCGCTGACCGGACTGCTGCTGCCCGCCCTGCGCGCCGCGCCCGCGCCCCGCGTCGTCACCGTCACCAGCGGGATCGCCTGGACGGGCCGCATCCGCTTCGACGACCTGCAGAGCGAGCGCTCCTACCATCCGTGGCTCGCCTACGGGCAGTCCAAGCTCGCCAACCTGCTGTTCACCAAGGAGCTCGCACGACGCGTCCCGGACGTGACCAGCGTCGCCGCGCACCCCGGCTACGCCTCGACCAACCTCCAGGCCGCCGGTCCGCGCATGGCCGGCCACCGCCTGCGCGAACGCCTCGCCGAGCTGGCGAACGTGGTCGTCGCGCAGTCCGCCGCCACGGGCGCCCTGCCGACCCTGTACGCCGCCGTCGTCCCGGACGTGACACCGGGCGCGTGCTACGGCCCGCGGTTGCTCCAGTACCGGGGCACCCCGGGGAAGGTCGTCACGCCGCCCCAGGCGGCCAGCATCGACACGGCTCGCCGCCTCTGGCAGGAGTCCGAGAAACTCACCGGCATCGCCTACTGACGCCCCATCCGAGCGGCCCCGGCGCCTCGCGGGCAGCGCGGGGTCAGACCGGCAGCGGGCCCTCGTCGAGCGACCAGTCGAGCGTCGCGGGCAGCGAGCCCTCCATCGTCAGGAGCCAGCGCTTGACCTCGATGCCGCTGCCGCCGCTGTACCCGCCGAGCCCGTTGGACGCCACCACGCGGTGGCAGGGCACGATGATCGGGACCGGGTTGGAGCCCATGACCTGCCCGATGGCCTGCGCGTTCACCCCCGCCTCGGACCGGTCTCCCAGCCCGCCGTAGGTGATCGTCCTCCCCCACGGGACGCGTTCGTACAGCGTGCCGAGCACCTGCCGCTGCAACGGGTTGGTGAGCCGCCAGTCGATCGGCACCGTGAACGCGTGCGGGTCGCCGCAGAAGAACGCCTTGAGCTGGAGCAGCGGTTCGGCCAGGCGGGCGGGGTCGTCCACCACGGGCAGGCCGAGCCGACTCTGCGCCCGCGCCCGGGTGCCGGGCCCGTCCCGCCAGGTCACCATCGCGACGCCCGCCTCGGTCGCGGCGACCAGCAACCGGCCGAGCGCCGTCTCCGCCGTACCGAACGCCACAGTCTCGGACATGCTCTGCTCTCTCCGCGCTGTCAGGGGATGCGGTGCCGGAGGATCCGACGCGACCACCGTACGCCGATCCCCGACCGGCTTAGGGACGGGGGCGCTCACGGCTTGGGCGACGCGATGCGTTGGAGGCGTGCGGCCTCGCGGACCAGGGCGCTCGAACCGCCGCGTGCGGCGACGTCCGCGAGGCCGGGGAGGTCGGCGCGGGCGCCCACGGACTCGGCGCAGCGGGCCGCCAGTTGCAGCAGGTCGGCCAGTCCGCGGGGCGCGTCCGCCGTCCGCCGCGTCGCGGTGGCGGTGAGCAGCGGGGGAAGCGCCTCCCGGGCCGTCTCCCAGACCTCCGCGTGGGCGCCCGCGTGGACGGCCTCGCCGAGGACGCCGACGATCCGGGTGAGCTTCACGCCGCCCGTGTCCACCAGCGTCGCGATCGTCCGCCCCAGGTCGGCGGCGGGGAGCCGGCCGCGGGACGCGAGGACCAGCAGGCCCTCCAGGGCCGTCGCGCGGGTCGCGGACTCCTGGGCCGACGCCGCGTAGGCGAGCACGGCGGCGGTCGCCGGTCCGGCGGGGCCGTCCGCCTCGGCGAGGGAGACGACGGCGTCGCCGATCTCGGGAGTGCTCCAGGACGCGTCGTCGACCCTCGGCAGTCCGGACGCGGCGGGGAGCAGGTGCGCCGCGGCGAGTTCGCGATGTGTCGGCATCATGCGGGGGATCTCCTCGTAACCCGGCCAGAAGCCGAGCTTGGGCAGGACGTCCCAGCTCCCGCTCCGCGGCAGGGCGAACAGCGGGGCCACGTCCCGGAACCCCGGGCTCATCGTCGTCGGCGCGGACGTGGGGAGGAGACGGAGGCTCCGCTCCCGCGACGGGGAGAGGCTGTGCAGCCGGTGTCGGACGCTGACCGGAGCGACGGTGATCTCGGGCGCGGGCGGGGCGTCCGCGGCAAGGTGCTCCGCCAGGATCCGGCCCTGCGCCGACGTCAGCTCGGCGGCCCTCTTGAGCGTGTCGCGGTCCACCTCGGGCGCGGCGCGCAGCAGCGCCTGCGCGAGGTCGGCGCGGCCGATGGCCAGGCCGTCCGCCTCATAGCGCAGCGCGCGCTCCACCAGGACGGCCGGGTCGAGGAGGCCGTTCGCCTCGGTCGGCACGGCCAGCAGGAACGGCCGCCACCCGAGCCCGTCCACGGCCTCCCGCATCCGCCATGCCAGCAACCGGAACGGCGGCGCGAGCAGGTCGTTCGGGTCCTGCCAGGGGTCGGCCGCGGCCCTCGACAACTGCCTGACCCGAGTCCGCATCGCCTTGACCAGCGACCGTGCGCCCCTGGTAGCGGGCTCCACCCGGGTGATGCCACGGACGGCCTGCCCGACCAGGCCGAGCGGACGGTCGTCGCGGTGCGCGTCGTGGTCCGGGCCGAACAGCCACGGCCGGGCCGCCTCCAGCTGGCTGAGGGCCTCGTGCACGCCCTCCGGATCGCGGTGGGCGTGCTCGACGATCGCCGCCATGACGCGTTCGAGACCGCCCCAACCGCTCTCCACCAGCAGCAACGTCGCCTCGACCAGCTCCGCGACCGAGCCGATCGGCGGTGTCGCGGGCGGCGGGACGTAGGCCGGAAGCGCCGCCGGCTCCACCGGGCCGGGCCCGTCGACCAGGTCGGCGCCGGGGATCAGGGCGCGCAGCTCGGCGGGCAGGGCCGCCCCCGCGACGGCCGCCGCCTCCCGTGTCCCGGCGGACGCCTCCCGCGCGTGCCTCGCGACGATCTTCACGGCGCGGTCGCGCACGGCCAGGTCCTCCGCCTCCAGCAGCGGCAGGACGGCCCGGACGGCGGCGTCCGTCCGGCCCGCCCGCCGCGCCGTCCGGCCCGTCCACGCCAGGGCGGACCTGACCAGCCGCTTCTCGGGACGGAACAGCGCGGCCTCCACGGCCTCGGCGAACACCGCGACCGGGACCGGCGACGCCTCGTCCACCCGCCGGATCTCGCGCAGCGCCAGGTCGGCGGCGGGACCGGGCGCGGCGGGCAGCATCCGGACGAAGTCGCGCAGCCGAGCCGCGGACTCCTCCGGCGTCGGGGCCAGCTCGTCGTGCAGCGCGCAGAACCAGCGCAGGTCCTGGGCGCGCCCGCCGCGCAGCAGCCGCCGGACGCACCGGTCGAGGGCGTCGGCCCGGTCGAGCCGTCCGGACGCCACGAACGCGGCGACCGGTTCCACCCAGTCCGCGCCTCCCGCGCCGTCCACCTCGAAGAGCCGGGGGACCAGCGTGGCGGCGAACGGGTCGCGGGCGAGCGCCCACGGCAGATCCGGTGCCCACCGCGTCCAGCCGAGGACGAACGCGTCGTCGGTCGGAGGCGTCCCGCCCGCGCGCGGCACGAGCGCGGCGACGGCCGTGTAGAGCCCTTCGTACCGCCAGTTGTCGCGGACGCGGCCGGCGGCGCGCCGCACCACCTCGGCGACCCACTCGTCGGGACGGTCGGCCACCGCCTCCTCCAGCGCGGGCGCCGGGGCGGGCGCGCCCCCTCCGGGCGGGCGCCACCGGAGGATCCACCCCATCAGCTCCGAGCGGGCCAGCCACTGCGCCGCCGCGGCGGGGCCGGGGATCGAGGCGAGCCCGGCCAGCAGCAGCGCGTCCAGCACCGGCTGGTCGATCACGCCGTACGTCGCCCGGTCGCGCAGCTCGCGGAGCAGGGCGGGCAGCTCCTTGCCGACCTCTCTGCGTCCGGCGGCGTCGAGGTCCCGGATCCGGCGCAGGGCGGTTCGGCCCTGCCCCGCCGTGATCGCTTCCCGAACTGCCTGGTTCACGCCGTCTCTCCCGTCGTCTCGCGCGTGCCCGGTCCGGCGGTCGCCGCGGGGGAGGCCCCGTCCGCCGCCTCCTCGCCCGTTGTTTCTGCGGGCTCGCGGGCGATGCGGGCGGCGAGGACGTGCTTGCAGGGGCCGCGTCCGCCGCGGTGGTCCAGCCACCACGGACACGTGCAGGTGGCGCGGTCGCCGTCGAAGCGGACGATCCGCGTCTCACCGGTCGTGACCTGGGCGACCGCGGGCGAGGTGAAGCGGACCGCCCCCTCCTCCACGAGCGCGCGGGCCGCCCGCAGCCGCGGGTTCATCGCCGCGACCCGCTTCGGGTCGTAGGGCAGCTCGCGGTGGAAGTGGGACGCCTCGGCCAGGTCGTAGCCGACGCGGCCGGACGTCCCGAGCCGGGTGAGCGCGGCGCGCGTCCGGGCGGGCGTCAGACCCGCGCCCGCCGCGAGCCGGTCGGCGTCCAGACGCGGCTCGAACGCCAGCAGCGCCCCGACCAGGTCGGCGTCCGCGGCGGTCTCGTCGGCGGCCAGGTCGCCCAGGACGGCGCCCTCACCGGAGAACCCGCGGAACGATTCGGGAGAGAGCGTCAGCACGTACCGCATCCCCGGCAGCTCCAGCTCCCAAGCGGACGCCACGGGCGGCGACCCGGCGGCGACCCGCGGCCCGTACACGCGCAGCGACCGGGCGAACCGCAGCAGCGGGAGCAGCGTCTCGAGCCGGTGGGCGCCCGCCAGGCACACCGCGCCCGGCCCCGGACGCGACGTCGGCCGCAGCGACCGGCCGGCCGGGACCGCCCACAGCGCGTCGGCG
>NZ_QURH01000181.1 GCF_003428695.1 Actinomadura logoneensis | reverse complement strand
ATCGACGCCGGGTCGCCGGGCCGTGGCGGGCCCGGCCGAGGCCGGCGTTCCGACCGGCTCGGCCACCGCGGGCGTGTCCGAGGCCGGCGTCTCGACCGGCTTGGCCACGGCGGGCGTCTCCGGAGCCGCGTCGGCCGGGGTGTCCGGAGCCGCGTCGGCCGGGGTGTCCGGCTCGTCCGCGGGGGACCGTTCGCGCTTGTCGTCGGTCATGACGCGTCCTCGACGGTCGCGCCGGTCATGGCGGAGCCGAGCTCCTCCGGGGTGACGTTCGCCGGATCCACCTCGGCGACCAGCCGCCCCCGCAGGATCACGTGCAGCGTGTCGGACATACCGATGAGTTCCTCAAGGTCGGCGCTGATGAGCAGGACGGCGAGGCCCGCCGCCCGCGCCCGGCGCAGGTGTTCCCAGATCGCGGCCTGCGCGCCGACGTCGATGCCGCGCGTCGGATGCGCCGCGATCAGCACCTTCGGCTCGCCGGACATCTCCCGGCCGACGATCAGCTTCTGCTGGTTGCCGCCCGACAGCGCGCCGATCGGCACCTCGATGCCGGGCGTGCGCACGTCGTACTCGGCGACGATCCGGGTCGTGTCCCGGCGCGCGCCGCGCCGGTCGATCCACGGGCCGCGCGAGTTCGGCTTCTCCGTCTGGTGGCCGAGGATCCGGTTCTCCCAGAGGGTCCCCTCCAGCACGAGCCCGTGCCGGTGCCGGTCCTCGGGGATGTAGGCGATCCCGGCCTCGCGGCGGCGGCGCGTCGGCCAGCCCGTGACGTCCTCGCCGACGAACGTGATCGTCCCCGAGTCGGCCGTCCGGATGCCCATGATCGTCTCGATCAGCTCGCCCTGGCCGTTGCCCTCGACCCCGGCGAGGCCGACGATCTCGCCGCGCCGGATGTCCAGGGTCACGCCGTCCACGACGGGACGGCCCTCGGGGGTGAGCACCACCAGGTCCCGCACCGCGAGCTCGACCTGGTCGGTCACGGTGGACTCGCGCAGCTCGGGCGTCGGCAGCTCGGACCCGACCATCAGCTCGGCCAGCCGCCGCGAGGTCACCTCGCGCGGGTCCAGCCGGGTCGCGACCGTGGTGCCGCGCCGGATCACCGAGATCGAGTCGGCGACCGACAGCACCTCGTCCAGCTTGTGCGAGATGAACAGCACCGTCAGGCCCTGGGCGCGCAGCTCGCGCAGGTTGCCGAACAGCTCGTCGACCTCCTGCGGGACGAGCACGGCGGTCGGCTCGTCCAGGATGAGCACCTTCGCGCCCCGGTACAGCACCTTGAGGATCTCGACCCGCTGCCGGTCGCCCACGCCGAGGTTCTCCACCAGCGTGTCCGGGTCGAGCCGCATCCCGTACTGCTCGGCCATCTCGCGGATCCGCGTCCGCGCGGCGGCGAAGTCGATGCCGAACCCGAAACGGCCCGGGAACCTCTTGTTCCGCTTCCGGGGCTCGGCCCCGAGGACCACGTTCTCCAGGACGGTCAGGTTGTCGGCGAGCTTGAAGTGCTGGTGCACCATGCCGATGCCGCGCTCGATGGCGTCCGCGGGCGTGCGGAACGACACCTGCTCGCCGGCGATCTCGATGGTCCCCTCGTCCGGCTTCTGCATGCCGTAGAGGATCTTCATCAGCGTGGACTTGCCCGCGCCGTTCTCGCCGCAGAGCGCGTGCACCTCGCCGCGCCGGATCTCGAGGTCGATGTCCCGGTTGGCCACCACACCCGGGAACCGCTTGGTGATGGATGTCAGCCTGACGGCCGGCACCTGGTCAGGCACGAGTGCCCCCCTGTGAAGAAAAACCAGTGGAAACGCGGACCGGCGTCGCGCCCGCCGTCAAGCGCGGGGCGACGCCGGAACCGGTGCGGCGTCAGGCTCCGGGCTTGGTCGGAACCTTGATCTTGCCGCTGACGATGTCGGCCTTGTACTGGTCGAGCTTCGCCTTGACGTCGTCCACGAAGCCGCCGGTGGTCGCGTACGAGACACCGTCGTTCGACAGGTCGTACTTCTTCACGCCGGCCTGGAAGGAGCCGTCGGCGACGGCCTTGACGAAGTCGAACACCGAGGTGTCGACGCGCTTCACCATGGAGGTGAGGATGTGGTCCTTGACCGAGCTGACGGCCGGCTGGTTGTACTGGTCGGAGTCGACGCCGATGGCCCACTTGCCCGCGCCGCCGACGGTCTTGATCACGCCGATGCCGGCGCCGCCCGCGGCGTGGTAGATCACGTCCGCGCCCGCGTCCAGCTGGCCCTTGGCGGCCTCGTTGCCGAGCGCCGGGTTCTTGAACCCGTCGAAGTTCGGCGGCTGGGTCAGGTACTTGGCCGGCAGGACCTTGATGCCCGGCTTGGCGGCCTTGGCGCCCGCGACGTAGCCGGCCTCGAACTTCTGGATCAGCGGGGTGTTCACGCCGCCGATGAAGCCGATGGTGCCGGTCTTGGACTTCAGCGCCGCGGCGGCGCCGACCAGGTAGGAGCCCTGCTCCTCGGAGAAGCAGGCGCCCTCGACGTTGGAGCCGGAGACCGTGCACTGGTCGGCGTCCACGACCAGGAACTTGGTGTCCGGGAAGTCCTTGGCGACCTTCACGACCGCGTTGGTGTAGGCGAAGCCGACGCCGATGATGGCCTTGTAGCCCTTGCCGGCCAGCAGGCGCAGGCGGGACTCCTTGTCGGCGTCCGGCTCGTCCGGCTTGGCGGAGATCTCCTCCGTGGTGACGTTCAGGTCCTTCTTGACCTTGTCCAGGCCGGCGGCGGCCGAGTCGTTGAACGACTGGTCACCCCGCCCGCCGATGTCGAAGGCCAGGCCGACCTTGATGCTCTTCTTGCCGTCGCCGCCGCCACTGTCGCCGGAGGACGACTTCTTGCCGCCGCAGGCGGCCGTGTTCAGCGCCAGCGCGGCGCCCGCCACGGAGACGAGCGTGATCTTGAGTACACGGCGCATCGCCGCGCTCCTTCCGTTCCCCACCCAGAACAACGCGGCCGGGCGCGCACGCGAACATGCCCCGGCCACACAAACCGATCGGACGCTACCTCGCCGCAGGAGGTGAAACATCCGATGTGCACCGTTTCGCAACGCGTCCGTTACCAACGCGTAGGCTTATCGGCGCAGGTAGCGGGGCGGAAATCGGGGTGGAGAACCGGCAACTCCGGAGGGAGGATCGGACCGACCCTACTCCGGAGGACCCGTCTCGGTCAGGGGGACGGGGCTCCGATCGCGCCGCCGGCGGGCGCGGGGCCCGCGCGCGGTCCGGTGATCACCACCGGCCGGTGGGGACGGCCGGTGGTCGGGAAATGATCGGGAACGGTGCCCGGGCGGATCGTCCGGGCAGGTCGTCCGGGCAGGTCGTCCGGGCCGGTGGTCCGGGCAGGTCGTCCGGGCCGGTCGTCCGGGCAGGACGGGCGGTCCCGGGCGGGTCAGCCGAGCGCGGCGCCCTCCGCCGCGCCGCCGAGGGGGGCGTCCGCGGCGGTGTCGAGACGGCCGTCCCAGAGCGTGGTCAGGGCGGTCGCGGCCAGCACCCGGACGCCGACCGCCACGCACCGCTCGTCCACGTCGAAGTCGCCCCGGTGCAGGTCGTACTCGACCGACGAGCCGGGCGCGCGGACGCCGAGCCGGGCCAGCGCGCCGGGCACCGACTCCAGGTACCAGCCGAAGTCCTCGCCGCCGAGGCTCTGCGGCGTGGGCACCACGCCCTCCTCGCCGAGCACCTGGACGGCCGCCTCCCGGAACAGCTCCACGCTGGCGGCCTCGTTCACCGTCGGCGGGACGCCCCGGACGTACTCCAGCGACGCCTCCACGTCGTAGGCCGCGGCGACCGACTGGAGCAGCGCCCGCATCATCTCCGGCGCGCGGTGCCACGCCTCGTCGTCCAGGCAGCGGATGGTGCCCTCGGCGATCCCGTCGTCGGGGATGGCGTTGGCGACCGACCCGGCCGACACCCGGCCCCACACCAGCGACAGGCTGGAGCGCGGGTCCACGCGGCGGGACAGCGCGGCGGGCAGCTCGGTGACGATCTTGGCCAGCGCGTACACCAGGTCGGCGGTCAGGTGCGGCCGGGCGGTGTGCCCGCCGGGGCCGGTCACCTTCACGTACACCTTGTCGCAGGCCGCGGTGATCGCGCCGGTCCGCAGGCCGAGCCGGCCGACCTCGACGCGCGGGTCGCAGTGCAGCGCGAACGCCCGGTCCACGCCCGCGATGCCGCCCGCGGCGATCACGTCGAGCGCGCCGCCGGGCATCTCCTCGGCGGGCTGGAACAGCAGCCGGACGCGGCCGGGCAGCAGCCCCGCCTCCGCCTGCCGGGCCAGGAACAGCCCCGCGCCGAGCACCATCGCGGTGTGCACGTCGTGCCCGCAGGCGTGCGCGACGCCCGGCACGGTGGACCGGTACGGCGCGTTCGCCTTCTCGTCCTGCAGCGGGAGGGCGTCGATGTCGGCGCGCAGCGCGACGGTGTACCCGTCCTCCGGGCCGATGTCGCAGTACAGGCCGGTGCCGCGGGGCAGCACCCGCGGTTCGAGCCCGGCCTGCTTCAGCCGCGTCGCGATCCGCTCGGTGGTGCGGAACTCGTTGTTGGCGAGCTCGGGGTTGGCGTGCAGGTCGCGGCGGAACGCGATCAGCTCCGGCTCCGCGGCGGCCAGGAAGTCGTCCAGCCGCACCCGCAGTGCCGCGCCTCCCACCTGCACGTTCCCTCCCGTCCCTTCGGCCTCGCCGGCCGCCCGCGGGTCGCCGGGCGGCGCTCCGTCCCCGCGGTCCGTACCCGCGATCCGCCGGACCCCTCGCGCGATCCGGGTGCCTTCCGCCACCCCCGCGTCCGCGGCGGCCGTTCCAGGGCCGGGCATCACCCCGGGTCCCGTGTGTGTCATGTGCGCCCCCTGCGCGTGGGCGGGCAGGCCCGGTGGCCTCCCGCCTGTATCGGTACGCGGGGCGGACGTCCGGTCGGGATCATCGGTTCCCGGCACGGACGACCTCCCCGCGGGTGACGAACCGGTCCTCCGCGAGCTCGAGGACCGCGGCGTCGACCACGTCCTCCAGAGTGCCGCCGCCCGCGCGGATCGCGCGCTGGCGCTCGTAGGGGGCCCCGTGCTCCAGGACCTCCCCGGCGACCTTCAGCTCGTCGGCGCAGCCGAGCCGCGCCGCGACCGGTTCCAGCTCGGCGACCAGCTCGTACACCTCGTCGCGCAGCGGGGCGGTGTGCCCGCTGTCGTCGGTGATGACGATGGCGTCCAGGCCGTACCGGGTGGCCCGCCACTTGTTGTCGCGGACGACCCAGGCGGCCGGGCGCGGCAGCGTGTAGCCCCGGTCGAGCTGCTGGTCGAAGAGGGTGACCAGGCTCTGGCAGAGCGCCGTCGCCATGCCCACCTCGCGGAGGGTGGGTATCCCGTCGAACATCCGGATCTCGACCGTGCCGAAGTCCGGGTGCGGACGGATGTCCCACCACACCTCCTTGATGCTGCGGATCGTCCCCGCTCGCAGCAAGGTGTCCATATAGTCCTCGAACGCCGTCCAGTCGTCCAGCAGGTGCGGCGGTCCCGCGGTCGGGAGCTGGCCGAACACGATGGCCCGGCTGGACGCCAGGCCCGTGTCGGTCCCGCTCCAGAACGGGCTGGACGCGGTGAGCGCGAGGAAGTGCGGGAGATAGCCCGCCAGCGCGTTGACGATCGGGACCGCCTTCGCGCCGTCGGTGACGCCGACGTGGACGTGCACGCCGAAGGTCTGGATCTGCCGGGCCAGCCACTGCATCTGCTCGACCAGGTCGGCGTACCGCTGGATCGGCGAGGTCTCGGCGTCCCGCCAGTCGGAGATCGGGTGGGTCCCGGTGCAGGCGATCTCCAGGCCGAGCGGCCGGGCCGCGCCGCGCAGCGCGGTCACGGTCGCTGCGAGGTCGCGCTGGGCCTCGGCGACGGTCTGGCAGACGTCGGTCACGACCTCGACCGTGGACTCCATCAGCTCGTGCCGGAGCTTGGCGGCCTGCCCGCCCGCGCTGAGCGACGGCAGGGCGGCGAGCACCTCGCGCGCGTCCTGCCGCAGGTGCCGGGTCGCGGCGTCGACGAGCTGGAGCTCCCACTCCACGCCCAGTGTCGCGCCGCGCGACGGGTTGAAGACAATGGCCACGGCCAACCTCCGTCCACAATCCTTGCAGGTCGATGCGTGGCACGTGGGGCGATTCCGCCAGCGGGTCCCTAAGCCTGGACAAACGGCGGCCCAGGTAGGGCGTGTTCCGCACACCGGTTCCGCCTTCCCCCATCATGGCGCGCGCGGCCCCGATGCCGCCGGATTCCCCGTTCTTTGCGGATCATTTGATCCGGTCGGGCGACGGTCCATCACACGGAGTCACCGATTTCGGTCATGACCCACCGAGACGACATGCCCCGATGTGACTAGTACTTGTGCAGAACAGGGAAAGCCATTCGCACGCCACGGGTATCGGATCTCGCGACCGGTCGCCTACTCTTCCGGAAGACAAAGAGGGACATGTGTCATCCGTTCGCGATGGCCGGAGCAAGGACGGCGGGGGCTTGCGAGCACAGCGACCTGGTTCAGCACTGCGTCTTCCACCCCGCCGCGTGCTCGCCGCCGCGACGGCGGCGGCGGTGTCCGGGGTGGTCCTGGCGCTTCCGGGAGCGGCCCTGGCGGGCTCCGCGCCGGCCGGCGAGCCGGTCGGCGGGCCGCAGCT
>NZ_QURH01000179.1 GCF_003428695.1 Actinomadura logoneensis | reverse complement strand
GACGCGCGTCCGGGGCGGCGCCTTCTCGGGCGGCCGGTTCCCGGCGGGGTCGGGCCCGCCGGGCGCGGCCGGGGGCGGTGCCTGCCGGTTCGGCGGCTGCCGGTGGGACGTCGACGGCTCGTCGAACCGCGTGCCGTGCGGATCGATCTGGTCGTGCCCGCCCGGCGGAGGGCCTTGGTGGAAGCCACCCGGATACGGGGAGCGGCCCGGCCGACCGGGCGGGTCGGGCATGCGCTCCTCGGAGAAGCGACCCGGCTCCGGCGCGGAACCCGGCGGACGCCCTTGCCCGGCCGGCGGCATCGGCGGCTGCGCCATGTGCGCCTGCTGCATGGGCGCCTGCTGCATGGGCGCCTGCTGCATGGGCGGCTGCGCGGGCGCGCCGCCGGACGGCGCGTAGCCGAGCGCCGTGTACGGCGGGCGCGACGCCTCCTTGCCGTCCTGAGGGGGCGACGCGTCCGGCTTGGTCGACTCCTCCGCCTCGCCGTGGGACGGCACCGGCGGGGCGGCGTACTGGTAGACCCCCGCCTGGTCGGCTCCCGGCTGGTTGAACCCTGCCTGGTCGAACCCTGCCTGGTCGAACCCGGGCTGGTCGAACCCGGGCTGGTCGAACCCGGGCTGGTTGAAGGCGGCGGGTGCGCCCGGGTTCGCCGGAGGCGTCGGCGCGAACCGTCCGGGAGGCGAGGCGGGCGCGCCGGACGAGGGCTGGTAGCCGAGGGCCGTGTAGGGCGGCGCGAAGCTCTCCTGCTGCTCGTCCTGCGGGACGGCGGGCCTGGGGACGTGCGGGACCGGCGCGACGGGGTGCGGATCGACCGCGGGCGCGGGCTGCGCGAACGCGCGGTCGGCCTGCGCGGGCGGCTGGACGAACGGCTGGTCCGGGTTCACCGGAGGCTGGACGTGCTGCTGCCCCGGCGCACCGGGCTGACCCGGAGGACCGGGAGGACCGAACGCGCCGGGCGCGCCGGGCGCGCCGCCCAGGGGCGGCGGACCGGACATGCCTGGAGCGCCGGGCATGCCGTACGGCCCGGGCACAGGTGGCTGCCCGAAGGGCTGTGCGGGCTCTCCAGCCCCTGGCGGCCCGGCGGGCGCCCCGGGTGCCCCGGCGGCTCCCGGTGGCGCGTACGGCGACTGGGGCGGCTGCGGGGGCTGTCCAGGCTGCGCGGGCTGGACCGGCAGACCGAAGGGCGACGGCGGCTGGGCGTGCGCGTTCTTCTTCGGAAGCGCGATGCCGGTGCTCGTGCGGGCGGTCGCGCGCGTCCGCTCCGCGCCGATGATGCCCGCGACGATCGCGTTCGGCGTGGGGAATCCGCGCGGGCGGGCGGGCATGCCCCCGGCGAGGCGGCACCACGCGAGGTCGAGCTCGTACATCGCGGCGAGCAGCGAGTCGGCACCCTCCCCGGACGCGGCGACCGCCGACCGCAGCGGCTCGGCCAGGGCCAGGTCGTCCGGCCAGAGCCGCCGCAGCGGATGCCCGGTGCGGCTCATCACGGCCTGCACGGTGTACCGGATCTCCGGGTCCAGCCAGGGGACGATCGAGGCCGCGACGTCCTCGCGGACGACGGCGAGGTCGGCGCCGAGCAGCGCGGCGGCGACCATCCGCGGCTCGATGTAGGACGGGTCGGACGCGTCGCCGGTGATGTCGGCGACGGCCTCGGCGAAGGTGTAGAAGGCGTGCCGGAAGCTGTCGCCCGGCGAGCTCTCCGAGCGCAGCGCGGGCACCAGGTGCGGCGGGCAGCGGGTCAGCCACTGCTGGACGATCGCCTCGTCCCCGTACGGCAGCGCGCCGTAGTCGACGGTCGGGTTGCCGAGCGTCGCGCCCGCCATCGCGAGCAGCGCGTCGCCGCGCGCCTGGAAGCGCGGATCGTCGCGCAGCGCGCTGGCGGTCGCCCAGATCGTCCGCAGGACGACGACGGCCGAGTCGACGCGCCCGGCGCGCAGCCGCTCGGCGTACAGGCCGACGAGCTGCGACAGCGGCGGCGGGGTGAGCCAGCGCGGGCCGTCCACCTCGGGCAGCGGGACCGCGCGGTAGCGCTTCCAGAGCCCGGCCATCTGGGCGTCGTGCCGCGAGTCGAAGGCGGGCGCGGCGGCGCACCACAGCATCACGCCCCACGCGGCGAGCACGGTGGACGGCGTCCGGGTCGTGAAGACCTTGCCGTCGTGCGGGTACTCCTCGGGGGCGAGCGCGGCGGCGGACGCGAGCGTGCTGCGCATCCGGGCGGTCAGCTCGGGCGCGAACCCGCGCCGCACGAACGTCAGCGACGGCGACGGGTCGTAGGAGAAGTCGGGCCCGGCGGGCACCACGTGCGGGGGCAGCTGCGGAGGCTGCCCGCCCGCGTACTGCGCGGGCCGCGCACCGGCGCGGACGGCGGGCGAGTGCGGCGGCGGGCACAGGTACCACTGGCCGTCCGAGGGCTGCAGCCGGTACCACCGCGCCCACGCGCCGAACAGCCACCACGTGCCGTCCGGGAGGGCGAGCACGCGCCCGGCGATGGCGTGCTGGCGTTGCTGGGGCGGCGCCGACTGCCACCACCCCGCGGCCACCATCGCCCTGGTGTCCCGTTCGGCCGCCGCGAACGGATCCTGCCCGGGCGGTGGGGCGTTCCCTCGTCCCGGTCCCCACACCACGGGGTCATCGTAGCCGCGTCAAGGAATCCCCAACCCTTGCCGCCCTCCGCCGACTCCTCCCTGTTTGCTCCCCGCCCGCGCCCGTCCGATGGACGGCACTGCCGGGGGGCGCGCCGCGTGGGATCGGCTCGGGGGTCAGCTCCGCCAGGTGGCGCGGGCGTGGCGCTGGGCCTTCTTCATGTAGACGTCGGGCGTGTACTCCAGGACGGCCCGGTCGTCGTCGGTGAGGTCGCGGACGACCTTGCCGGGCGTCCCCGCGACCAGCACGCCGGACGGGATCTTCTTGCCCGGCGGGACGAGCGCGCCCGCCGCGACGAGCGTGTGCGCGCCGATGCGCGCGCCGTTCAGGACGATCGCGCCGATCCCGATGAGCGAGCCGGTCTCGACGTGCGCGCCGTGCACCATGGCCTTGTGGCCGAGGCTGACCCGGTCCTCCAGGACGGCGGGCATCCCCGGGTCGGCGTGCAGGCAGCTGAGGTCCTGGATGTTGCACTCGTCCCCGACGACGATCTCCTCGTCCTCGCCGCGCAGCACCGAGCCGTACCAGACGCTCGCCGCGCGGCCGAGCCGGACGCGTCCGACCACGACCGCGCCGGGCGCGATCCACGCGTCCGGGTGGATCTCCGGCATGTCCTCGTCCAGCGCACCCACGTAGTCCATGCCGCCGATCGTAGGACGCGCGCCCGCCGCGACGCGTCCGGCCCCGGTGCCGGGATGCGGTGCCGGGTCGTGGTGCCGGGCCGTGGTGCCGGGTCGCGGTGCTGGGTCGCGGTGCTGGGCTGGGGTGTAGTGCTGTGGGGCGTCGCTGGGGCGGTGCCGGGGGCGCGGTGCCGAGGGGGCGGTATTTCCCGTGATTCGATAGTTTGTCTTCCAGGCTCTGGTTAAGAAACGGCAGCGAGAACGGCATTCCGGTTGCGCGAATGGGGTGGACCGGACAACAGTCGATGCCGAACTTCCTCGAGCCGTCCCTGATCCCGCAAGGGGTGATCCTCACCCCCCGCCATCGACCCCCAAGGCATCATGAGCAACGACGCGGAAATCCTGCCGAACCTCCTCCGGGAGGAATCCTTCGAGATCGTCATGCGCGGCTACAACCGCCGCCAGGTCGACGAGTTCATCGCCCGCAGCCAGAACCAGATCCGCGAGCTGGAGGCCCGGCTCGCGCGCGCGCTCGACGACGTGGAGCGCACCCGCCGGGAGATGGCCGAGGTCCGGGAGGCGCGCAAGCCCACCGGCGACGACCTGTCCGACCGGCTCCGGCAGATCATCAACCTCGCCGAGGACGAGGCGAAGGAGAAGCTGGCCGACGCCGAGGCCAGGGGCGCCCAGATCCGCAAGGACGCCGAGCACGAGTCCACCCGGATCCTGGAGGAGGCCCGCGGGCTCGCCGAGCGCGACCTCGCGCACGCGCGGGAGAAAGCCGACCAGGTGCTCGCCGCCGCCAAGAAGGAGGCCGACGGCGTCCTGTCGGCGGCCAAGCAGGAGGCCGAGCAGACGGTGACCGGCGCGCGGCTGGAGGCCGAGCGCACCCTCACGTCCGCCGAGCGCCGCGCCAACGTCATCAACGAGGGCGCGACGCAGCGCCTGAACCACCTCACCAAGAACCACACCCAGGCGCTCCAGCGGCTCACCGAGATCTCCGAGACGCTGCACCGGCTGCTCACCGTCGAGAACGACGCGGGCCCCCTGGAGAAGATGGTCGAGGAGGTCAGCCGCACTCCGGCGCGCAAGCGGCCGGTCGCGCCGCAGAACCAGCACCAGCACCAGCCGCCCGCGCCGGGGCAGGCGCCCGCCGGCCCACCGGAGCCGGTCGTCGCCAAGCCGGTGTCCGGCATCCCGCGGACCGCCCCGCCGCCGGCCCCGCCCGCTCCCGCGCCCGCGCACGCCCAGTCCCCGCGAGACGACGTCCACGGTCCCGAGCACGGCGCGACGCCGCCTGTACCACCGCAGGTCAAGGCCGTATCGCCGCAGGCCAAGGCCGTCCCGCCCGCTCCCGTCCGCGACACCGAGCCCAAGGCCGACACCCTCGACTGACCCCGCAGGCCCAGCGGGCGAGCAGGGGCTGAGCGCCGCCGTTCCCAGCGGGACGGCGGCGCTCCCCTTTCCGGGGTCGGGTTTCCCTGCCCGTCCTGGGCGTTCTCCGGCGTGTGGCCGCTTTGTACGATCGTGGGTCATGGCCGCCGTACGACCCGTCCGCCTGCTCGGTGACCCGGTGCTGCGCACCGCCTGCGACCCGGTCCGGACCTTCGACGACTCCCTCCGACGCCTGATCGACGACATGTTCGCCACGCTCGACGCGCAGAACGGCGCGGGGCTGGCCGCGAACCAGATCGGCGTCCCGCTGCGCCTGTTCGTCTACGACTGCGCGGACGACCGGGGCCGCCGCCACACCGGCCACGTCGTCAACCCCCGGCTGGTCGAGGCGGACGGTGAGCCGCTGACCGAGGACGAGGGGTGCCTGTCCTTCCCCGGCCACCGCTTCGCCACCCCGCGCCACGCCCGTGCGGTCGTGGAGGGCTTGGACAAGGACGGCCGTCCGGTCCGCGTGGAGGGCACCGGGTACTTCGCCCGCTGCCTCCAGCACGAGACCGACCACCTGGACGGCAAGGTCTACATCGACACCCTCGAGGGAGCGGTCCGGAAGGCCGCGCTGCGCGCCGTCCGCGAACTGCGCTGACCGGCGTCCGCGAGCCGTCCGCCGCCATTATCAAGATCATTTAAATGGGCGCGGACGCGTTCGCCACGGCGTCCGCGCCGGGCCGAAATCACGCCGCCGGACGTCCTTCCGACGGGATAAGGACCGGCCGCGCGAGGCGTTCCCGCGGGCGAACTCAGGACCAGCGGGTTGATCGACCGCGTTTGACGTCCGAGCGGCGGCGCTTGTTCTCCAGACGCCGTTCGTTGATGCCGCGCGGCACCTTTTTCGGGATGCGCTTCTTCGGCGGCGGCGCGATCGCGTCCGACAGGACGGCCGCGAGCCGCGCCTTGGCGGCCTCCCGGTTGCGCAACTGCGACCGCTGCTCCTCGGCGCGGATCGACAGGACGCCGCCGACCAGCCGTCCGGCCAGCCGTTCCAGGGCGCGGGCGCGCAGCGGCTCGGGCAGGGACGGCGAGTTCGCGACGTCGAAGCTGAGTTCGGCGGCGGTCGCGCTGGTGTTCACGTGCTGTCCGCCGGGCCCGGACGATCGGGAGAAGCGCCAGGTCAGCTCGGTCTCCGGGATGAAGACCGAGTCGCGGACGGAGATGATGCCGGGCATGCGGTGATTATCCCCGTCCGGCCGCGGTCATGTCCTCCCCATTTCCCGCCGGCGTCCGGCCGGGCCGCACGCGCGGCGCGCGCCGGAACGAAAGGACACGGCCGTGCCGACTCCCTCAAGTCCGCACGGCCGTGCTCCCGCTCGACGGACCGCCGGGGACGGGGATCCCCGTGATCCGTCACCACCTCGGGACGGGCCCGTCCGCCCGCTCCCCCCAGAGCCCGTGGTCGGGCGCCGTCCCGTGGTGAGTCGATGTGCTCGGTGATTCCTGCCGCCGTCGGCGCGGCTCAGACCGAGCCGCCCGCCAGGATGCGGTTGACCGACCGGCGCGCGTCGTTGATCGGGATGGCGAACCCGACCCCGATGCTGCCCGAGCCGTCGCCCGACGTCGCGATGGCGGTGTTGACGCCGATGACCTGGCCCGCGCCGTTGACCAGCGCGCCGCCGGAGTTGCCCGGGTTGATGGCCGCGTCGGTCTGGATAGCGTTCCTGATCACCGTGGTCCGCCGCGCGGTGTCGCGACCCTGGAGGAACGGCGCCGGGTCCTGCCCGCCGTCCCCGCCGTCACCGCCGTCGCCCTCCTGGATGCTGCGGCCGAGCGCCGACACGATGCCGGACGTCACCGAGCCGTCCAGGCCGAGCGGGCTCCCGACCGCGAGCACCGGGTCGCCCACGGCCAGCTTGGCGCTGTTGCCGAGGACGGCCGGACGCAGCCCGGACGCGCCCCGCGCCTGGACCACCGCGATGTCGTGCGCGGAGTCCACGCCGAGGATCCGGGCCGGGGCCGTCCGCGCGTCGCTGAACCTCACCGTCACCTGGCGCGCCCCGGACACCACGTGCGCGTTCGTCAGGATCATCCCGTCCGCGCGGAGGATGACGCCGGAGCCGGTGCCCTCGCCGGACGGGGAGACGGTCCGCAGCGACACCACCGACGGCTGGACGGCCTTGGCGACCTGCGCGGTCGTGGCGTCCCCCTTGGTGGAGACCCCGGCGACCGCGGCCGGTCCGGCGAGCGGGTCGGAGTCGCCGCCCAGCGCGAGCGTCGCCGCCGCGCCGGCTCCCCCGGCGCCGAGCGCGATGGCCGCCG
>NZ_QURH01000178.1 GCF_003428695.1 Actinomadura logoneensis | reverse complement strand
CGCGCAGCCGGGCCGGCGGCCGCAGCCGCGCGCGCGTGCTCGGCCGCGGTCGCGTCCTCGGCCACATCCGCTTCCTCGGCCGCGGCCGCGTTCTCCCCGGCTCCGGCGTTCTCCCCGGCTCCGGCGTTCCCAGCGGTCCCGGCGTCCTCAGGCTCGTCGCGCCCATGCCTCCGCCCTCACTCGTCCTCGTGGACGATCTTGGACTTGGTGGTGATGCCCCAGGAGCTGCCCAGGCCGGGGATCAGGATCGGCACGTCGATCGTGACGACGGCGTAGTCCCCCTCGACGTCGACCGACAGGTGCTCCTTGTCCTTCCATCCGCCGTAGACGCGCTCCACGGCGCGGCGGCGGACCTCCTCCCGGTTCGCGGCGCCCTGCCTGGTGGGGCTCTTGTCGTAGCCGATGACGGCCACCGCGCGCGCCGCCGCGTTCGACGCGTGCGAGGAGTACATCGAGGTCAGGCCGACCAGGACGACCTGCCAGCAGAGCAGCCCGACCAGCAGGATCATCGGGAAGATCGCCGCGAAGTCCAGCGAGACGCCGCCCCTGTCCTTCGGTCCGCCCCGTCCCTTGCCCCTGCCGTCCGACGCGGGCGCGCGGACGAGGTCGAGCTCCCCGGCGAGCCGCCCGACCGCCTTGCGGAAGTCGTTGTTCTTCACCGCCGCGGGCGAACCGGTGTTGGCGGCCTCCTCCAGCGCGCGGAACACGGCCGGGATCGCGGCCTCCCGCAGCCGGGCCGCGCCGATCATCTTCTTCGCCAGGTCCGGCTGGATCTCGTTCTTGCGGTCCGTACGGGTGAGCAGGACGGTGGCGTCCTCGGGCTTGCGGATCGTCAGCCGGGCGAACAGGTCGGTCAGCCGCCGCGCCGACCGCAGCGCCGGGACGTCCGGCGTCGCGACGACGACCAGCTCGTCCGCCAGCTCGACGGCCATCGCGTTGGCGTCGGAGACGTGCGTCCCGCCGTCCACGATGACGACCTCGTACCGGGACCGCACCAGCGTGAGGATCTGCCGGATCGTACGGGCCGAGACCTCCTCGGCGTCCTCGCCGTTGCCCGGCGCGAGCAGCAGGTGCGGCCCCGACTTGTGGACGTACAGCGCCTCGGACACCACACCGGCGTCCAGGTCGCCCGCGGCGGCCAGGTCGGAGATGGTGTGCCGGTGCTGGATGTCCAGGTAGCCGGGGATGTCGCCGTTCTGGAGGTCCATGTCGATCAGGCAGACCGACCGTCCGGACGACGCGACGGCGATGGCGAGGTGGATCGCGACCGTCGTGGTGCCGACGCCGCCCTTCGCGCCGCACAGCGTGACCAGCGTGCCCTGCTGCCCGGACACCATCGGCTGCGGCGAGCTGAAGTGCCGCCGCATCGTCCGGGACCACTCGCCCGCCTGCGTCACCCGGTTCTGCAGCTCCGACAGCGTCGGGTCGCGCTGGATCACGCCGCGCGCGCCCGCCGCCATCGCGGCCGAGAACGTCTCGGTGCTGGCCTCGTCCACGATGAGGATCACCGCGAGCTGCGGGTACCGGCTGACCAGGTCGCGGATCAGGTCGAGCGCGGGCAGCGGGCCGAGGCCCTCGTGGATCATCACCACGTCCAGCGCGGGCACCGACGCGACCGTGCCCTGGACGTGGCCGGACAGCGTCTCGACCGCGACGACCTCGAGGTCGGGCAGCTCGCGGAACTGGCCCGCGAGCGCCAGCGCGACGTCCCGGTCCTCGACGCCGAGGAGTACCTGGATGCTCATGTCACCTCGCCGGGATCGTTTCGCACACCGGCGGCATCGAGACGCCGTCCGGAGTGGAGCCGGAGCCGCCGATCAGCGCGAGGCGGATCTTGGTCGCGAAGCTCTCCTCGCGAGCGAGCTTCAGGCTGTCCGACGCGCTGAGCGCGAACGTGATGGGGAGCTGCTTGTCGGTGACGGTGTTGTTCTTCTCGTTCCGCACGTCGGTGACCTGGTCGATCTGGGTGACCAGAGCCGACTTGACGATGCGCGCCGCACACGACTGCTGGTTGTTGCCGCCCTGGTTCTTCTGGTATGTCGCGTAGATGTCGACGTGCATCCCCTTGCGGACCCGGCCGGCGACGCCGGTCTCGGCGTCGATCGTGATGGAGATCTCGCGCTGGCCGGTCTGAAGAGTCGGCCCGGGGGCGAGCATCCCGGTCTGGAGGAAGGCCCCGGCGGGCAGGTCCGCCGCGGCGACCTTGCCGTCGAGCTGGGACAGGTCGGTGATCATCGTGTTCGGCGACCACTTCTTCGGCACCCAGACGTGCTCGAGGTTCTCCGGGGCGACCCGGGTGAACGCCGCCACCGGTGTCCGGAGGCGCAGCACCTCGGTCTTCACCCCGACCTCCGCGCGCACCGAACCGACATAGCTGAGGATGCCGGTGAACACCACGACCGCACCGAGCGCGGCCAGGATCATCAGCAGGACTCCGCGTCGCTGGCGGGGGTTCATGGTTCTCCGTTTCCGATGTCAGAGTGGGGGGTCATCGGTTCAGCGCTCCACGCGCGGTATCCCGAACACGACGGTGTCGCTGCGGTCGTCGTGCTCGACCGGCCGGTCGCGGGGCGGGAACACGATCTCGCCGGCCACCCGCGGGCGTCCGGGAGGTCCGGGGCGTCCGCCGGGTTCGGGAGCGTCGTCGTCTTCGGGCGGCGGATCGTCCGCGGGCAGGTCGTCTTCGGGCAGGTCGTCCGCGCGCTCGGCCGCCGGGGGCTCCCAGGCCGGGGGACGGACGTCCGGCGCGGGCCGAACGGGGAGCGACGCGGGCGGCTGCATCGGCTGCGGCCCGGACGGATGCATCGGCTGGGGACCTGAGGGATGCGTCCGCGGCCACGCGTCGGCCGGGTGGACCGCCCGAGGATCGGGCGACTGGACGGGCTGCGGCCCTGAGTGCTGAACAGGCTGTGGCCCTGAGTGCTGAACAGGTTGCAGGCCGGAGGGCCGGATGGGCTGCGGGCCGGACGGGTGCATCGGCTGCGGGCCTGAGGGGTGGACGGCCCCAGGGCCGGAAGGCGGACGGGGCGTGGGATCGTCCGCGCGCGGCCTCCGGTACTCCGGGCGCGTGACCTCCGCGGGCGGGTCGCGGTACTCGGGCCGGGTGACCTCCGCCTCCAGCTCGGGCGGCGGGACGATCCGGTACTCGGGGCGGGTCACGGGAGCGTCCTCGTCCTCTTCCACCCCGAGGTGCGGGTCCGGCCGACCGGCGTCCTGCTGCCAGGGATGTGCGGGTGGAGGAGTCTGCGGACCGGACGGCCATCCGGGTGTCGGCGGCTGCACCGGTGACACGGGCGGGGACGGTTCCTGGCGGCTCAGCCCCTGCGGAGGCGCGGCGGGCGGCTGCGGCAGCACCGGCGGCTGCGCCGGGGGCTGGGGCCGGGGCTGTGCCGAGGGCTGGGGCTGCGCCGGGGGCTGCGCGGAGAGGTCGGCCGGCGGACGGGGCGAGGCCGGCGGCCCCTCCTGCGCGGAGGGCTGGACGTTGCGGCAGAAGGGGCAGCGGGGCAGCGCGATCTGCTCGCCGCACCAGGTGCACGGGACGCCCCTGGCCGACTGCAGCGCGGACTGGAGCACCGACTGGAGCGCCTGCGGATGGCCGCTGATCGCCACGAACTCGACGTACTTCTTCGCTCCCCAGTACTTCGGGCTGAGCGGCTGGGCGGGGGCGTCGATGAGCGAGGCCGTCGCGAGCGCCGGGCTGAGCGAGCGGTGCACCCAGTCGGTGTCGCCGCTGGACGACGGGACGGTCAGCAGCAGCACCGGATCGGCCGGACGCCCCTCGATCTCCGGAACGGGCTGCGCCGAGGTGACGCGGTGCACCAGCGCGTTCGGCGACATCAGGACGGAGAACCCGCCGTTCGGCAGGTACGAGGCGACGTGCTTGCCGAGCCCGACGTTCAGGTGCTCGAAGTGGGCGACGCTGTTCACCCAGGCCCCCGCGACGGTGCTCTCGGCGAGCGCCGGCGCGAGACTGACGAGCGCGCCGGGCAGGACGTGCGGCGCGACGAAGGCGAGCTGGTCGGCGACGAGGCTGAGGGCGAGCGGCGGCAGCCGGAGCGGCAGCCCGGCGACCCGGTCGGTCATCAGCGCCGCGCGGGCGAGCGTGACCAGGCGCTCCACCCGTCCCGGCGCCCACGCCGGGTAGACGACCAGGACGGCCGGGCGGTGCGCCAGCGCGTCCCGGACGACGTCGATGAACTGGGCCTCGCCCTCCGGGCCGGGCGGCGGCTGGAGCCGCACCGCCGCGGCCGCGCCGAGCATCCCGGTGCTCGGCAGGTCGCCCATCAGCAGGACTGCGCTCACCGGGGCTCCGGTTCGCTCACACGCCCGAACGAAACAGGGGTGCCGCCGTTCGCGCCGAGCCGCAGTCGCATCATCTCCAGCCCACCTCTATTTTCGAGCGCCCCGACAATAGCCATCGAACCCGCCACTCCTCAAGCCGCATTCCCAACAGCGCTCCGGCCTTCTCCAGGCTCAGCGACTTCTGACGCAGCCCGCGTCCCTCCGGTTCCTAATCCCCACAATCCCACCTCGGCCCGCCTGGGACCGGGTAACGGATTCAGAACGGTCCGACGACTGATCATCTTGAGTCGCACCGGGAAGCACAAGGCGCGTCCGAAGCATGTCAGCTCCGGAGTGACAAGAATTCATACCGATGTCCGAACCCGGTCACGAATTGGGTCCCCGGACCCTTGCGGAATCGGCGCGGCGGCGACCACGGTGTCCTTCCGGCGGAGGCGTCCTCGCACGTCAGGACGGATCGTGACCGTCCCCGCCGCGGCCGGCCCGCTCGCGCGGGACCGCCCGCCGCCCGTCCGGCAGTTGGGTCCACGGTTGGGCCCCCAGGCCCTCTACCTGGGGGAACGCGAACTCTAGATTCATCGACGTCCGACCCCTGTCGCATGGAAGGGGGCCGTGATGCGGCTTCGAACGTCCCCCGCCGACCGGGGTGCCACCGCTCTCAGCTATGGAGCGCTTCTGATCCTCGGAGCGGTGCTGCTCGGCACGCTCTGGGTGCTGGTGTCCGGCCCCGTCCGCTCCGACATCACGGCGGCGATCTGCCGTCTGTTCGGCGGCAAGAACTGCACGGCGCCACCTTTCGACTACAAACCGTCCACCGGCGCCTGCATTCTCAGCTCGAACTCCAAGAAGGTCGGCGCGTCGGTCACCGTGTTCTCGGTGAAGGTGGGCGAGAACTTCCAGGCCGTGAAGATCCGCACCGCGGACGGCAAGGTCAGGATCATGATCGTGCCGGTCGACTACAAGCTCGGCGCGGAAGCGGAGATCGGCGGCGGCGCCACCATCGGCAAGAACACCTACGGGCTGAAGCTCGGCGCCAAGGTGGAAGGGTCGCTGAACCTCAAGTACGGCGACACCTGGGTGTTCAACAACGACCACGACGCGTCGGAGTTCCTCGACAAGATGAAGGGCGACCTGCTCCGCAAGGAGGGTGAGAAGGTCAGCCCCGGCCTCTGGGTGTTCAACAAGGTGACCGGCTGGAAGCCGCACTACCCCGACCCGGCCATCAACCAGTTCGAGGTCGGCGTGGAGGGCGTCCTGAAGGGGTCGGCCGGGTTCGGCAACCTCACGACCGGCGACAACGGCAAGAAGTCCATCAAGGACATCGGCACCGGCGCGGAACTCGAGGGCAAGGCCGGCGACGGCATCATCGTCACCAGGGACAACAGCGGCCCGAAGGACAAGGGCTACCCGGTCACGTCCTACACGTTCCAGGTCAAGGGCAGCCTCAAGGGCGGCCTCAAGGTGATCGGGGCCGGGCCGGGCGGCGAGGCCGCCTACACCGGGCAGACGAAGGTCACCTTCGACAACCAGGGCCGTCTCAAGAGCATCACCTGGATCACCAACCAGGAGAGCAACACGTCCGACGGCTACAAGAACCCCGGCAAGAAGACGGTGAACGGCAAGGACACCGACAAGCAGATCACGACGACCACCACCACCGTGAACTTCGACGACTCGAACCGGGCGATCGGGCAGCAGTGGATCCGCGACAACGCGTGGATGATGCCGTTCCAGACGCTCCGGAACACCTTCGACGAGAACGGCGCGTTCGTGGCGAAGGACCCCGGTCCGAACGCCAGCCCGATGGACCGGCTGCTCTACGAGAAGGGCATCGTCAACCGCAACGTCTACGACGGCAACGTGGACGAGTTCAAGCTCGGCCTCGAGGGCGGCGACGTCGTGAAGTTCGGGATCGAGGGCGGCTACGAGGGCGAGAAGCAGGGCCTGGTGGACTCGCAGTACCTTGGTCCGCCTGAGAACGGACAGCGGACGTTCCAGACCTGGCCCGAATGTGCCCCGAAGTGAGAGGTGGCGGCATGCTGCGAACACGGTCACTCGGCGTCGTCGCGGCGGTGGTCGCGCTGGCCTCCGGATGCGGTTCGTCCGGGCCGGCCAAGGGCACGACGCCGAAGGACCACGTCCGGGGCGACGCGCAGGTCCTCTCCGTCGCGTACCCGAAGGACTGGCAGGCCGGCCCCGACCAGAGCGTCGCGCTGTCCCGGCAGGCTCCGGACCGGACGGCGTTCCTGGAGGTCGTGAAGGACGTCTCCACGACCGCCACCGCCGACCAGCTCTCCTCGCTCGCCGAGATGGGCCCGCAGCTGCAGACGAAGGGCTACCGGCGGACGGACGAGAAGAAGATCGACGTGGCGGGGGCCAAGGCCGCCGAACGGCTCGACTTCACCTTCGACGGCTTCGCGGGGACGGCGAACGCCCCCGGGCAGGGCGTGTTCGTCGCCGTGCTCGGCGGTGACCGGCACGCGCACCTGGTCCGGATCACCTTCCAGCGCGGCAAGCTGTCCGACGGCGCCCTCACCGACATCGTCTCCTCGATCAAGGTGGGCTCGTGAACGGCCCGCTCCGCGCCCTGGCCGGATGGTTCGCCGCCGCCGCGATCTGGCTGGTCGGGTTCGCCGTGGTGGCGAACCTGTCCTCGGGCGTGGCGAACGAGCGGACGATCCCGGCGTTCGACCGGCTCACCCGTATCGACCTGCCATGGGTCGTCATCAGCCTCCTGATGGTCCTCGCGGCCGGGCTCGTCTACCGCGACCTGACCCGCCCCGGGCGCTGGCTCGCGGTCGTCCTGCTGGTGCCCGCCCTCACCACCGTCCTCGGGGTGGCGGCCCCGGCCGCGGGCGGGACGTCCCTGACCGCCGGGCTCCTCTACATCGTGGAGGGCGCGGCGGGCGCGGGCCTCGGCCTGTTCGGGGCGCGGCTGGTCGGCCACCGCGAGGAGCAGCAGGGCGGATACCTCTGATGTCCCCGTCGTCCCTCCCGTGGTTCTTCACGGTGGTGCTGTGGCTGTTCGGCGTGGGCTTCGTGTACGGCGGCATCCGGAACGTCCGCGAGTCGCGGGAGTTCCTCTCGTCCGCCCAGACCGTCCCCGGCGTCGTCGTCGGGGTGCACGTGGACGGCCACGGCGACCTGCAGCGGCGGTACGCCAAGCTCCGCTTCACCACCCACGAGGGACAGCCGGTCGAGACGACCAGCTATACGTCGCACGGCCCCCTCGAGCTGTTCCGGATGCAGAACCAGACCGTCCCCGTCCTCTACGACCCGCGGAACCCGCGCCGCGCCCGAATCAACAGCGGCTCGGGACGTGGCGTCGGCGGCTCGACGGCCCTCGCCGCCGTCGGCGTCGTCATGTTCCTCATCGGAACCGCGATCGCCGTCGCCCACATCCTCTGACCCGCCGGCCCGTCCGGCCCGTCCGGTGCCTTCGCCGGAAGCCGAAGGCACGCAGCACTCCGCGACGCGTCGGGCCCTGGGGCGGCGGGCACTCTAGAGTCGTTCCAACGGTCAGGAACACTTCCAGGAGACGGCGATGACGCACCCATCCGACCCCGGCCACTCCCAGCCGCCGGGCGCCTCCGGCCACCCCTACGGCCCCCCGCCCCCACCCCCGTCCGTTCCCCGCCAGCCGCAGCCCCCCTACCCGCCCCCCGCCCCCACCCCCGTCCGTTCCCCGCCAGCCGCAGCCCCCCTACCAGCCCCAGGCCCCGACCTCTGACGAGAACTCCCCCCGCATGACCGGCCCGCAACAGACCTGGACGCCGCCCCCGCGACAGAAGGGCCTGATCGGCGGCCTGCTCGACGCGAACTTCGACACCCTCGTCACACCTAAGCTGATCAAGTTCTGGTACGTCCTGGCGATCGTGCTGATCAGCCTGCAGTGCCTGGCGTTCCTCCTGCTGGGTGTGAAGATCGCGACCTGGGACGACTTCTGGGGGTGGGGCGTCATCATGGCGGTCTCGTCGCCGCTCGTCTGGCTCTTCGAGCTGCTGATGGTGCGGATCCTGATGGAGGCCGTGATGGTCCGCTTCAAGGGCGTGGAGTACCTGCACGTCATCAAGGACAAGATCTGACCGGCGCCGGACGGCGCTGAGGGACGGCGGGCGCCGGAGACACTGCAGGCACTGAGGGCGAGGGACGGACGTCAGGTGGCCGAGTTCGGCGAGACGCGACGCGACCCGGGGACGACCCGGCGGGACGTGCCGGAACCGCGCGGCGGCGGGGTGCCGTTGGTGCGGTTGCCGGAGGAGTTGGCGGGGCGGTTCGCGGTGGTCGCGGAGCTGCCCGTGCAGGGGGCGGAGTCGGATCTGCTGCTGGTGCGGGACGGCGGCGGGCGCGAGCTGGTGATGAAGGTGTTCCGGCGCGGTTACCACGCGGACCGGGACGTGTGGGCGAAGCTGCCCGCGCTCGGGTCGCCGCACGTGGTGCGGATCCTGGAGACGGGGAGTGCGGGCGGGCGCGACTACGAGGTCGCCGAGTACGCCGAGCACGGGAACCTGCGGACGCTCATGGACGGCCCCCTCGACCCGGAGCTCGTCGCCGACCTCGTGCGGCAGCTCGCGGACGGGATCGGGGCGCTGCACGGCGCGGGGATCGTGCACCGCGACCTGAAGCCCGAGAACATCCTGGTCACCGGCCTCGACCCGGTGCGGATCGCGATCACCGACTTCGGGCTGAGCCGGGTGCTGGAGCAGAGCGTGGTGTTCGCGTCGTCGTCGCGGACGCTGGCGTACGCGGCGCCGGAGTCGCTGTCGGGGCAGGTGTCGCCCGCGCGGGACTGGTGGTCGCTCGGGATGATCGTCCGGGAGATGGCGACCGGGCGCCCGCCGTTCCTGGGGCTGAGCGAGACGGCGGTCGTGGACCACCTGGCGACGCGTCCGATGCCGGTGGCGGACGTCGCCGACCCGCGCACGCGGCTGCTGGCGCGCGGGCTGCTCGCGCGCGACCCGCGGCGGCGGTGGTCGGCGGAGCAGGTGGCGGCGTGGCTGGCGGGC
>NZ_QURH01000192.1 GCF_003428695.1 Actinomadura logoneensis | reverse complement strand
TCGTGGTGTTCGGCAGCGTCGTGGGGGTGTACGGGAACCGGGGGCAGGCCGACTACGCCGCCGCGAACGACGCCTGCGACACCGGCGGACGGCGCTCCGGCGGTGAGGGCGAGCCGCCGATCCCGTTCTGGCTGCGTCCGGTCGATCGGGACGAGTGATGAACCTGTCGGACCGCCAACGGAAGATCGTTTTCGGGGTGCTGGTCGTGGTGCTCGCCGCCGTCGGGGTGTACCTGACGGTGGCGTCGCCGACCCGGCACGAACCGTCCCACCGCACGGCGCGGCCCGCGCCCGTGTCCGGGGGCGGCCCGGCGGCGCCCGCCTCCCCGCCCCAGGGGATCACGGCCCAGGTCAACGCCGGGAACTTCGACATCTACCGGCTGCTGCCGTTCTCCCAGCAGGAGTTCGCGACCGCCGCCGACACCGCGCAGAAGTTCGTCGCCGCCTACGGGACGTACCGGTTCGACGAGCAGCCGGACGCGTACGCGGCGCGGCTGCGGCCGCTGGTCAGCGAGCAGGTCGCGCAGCAGGTCGCGCAGGGGTTCGCGGCGCCGGGCATCCGGCAGCAGCGGCAGCAGGAGCAGACGGTCGCGTCCTGCACCGCGACGCTCGACCAGGTGCGCGACATCGGCAACAACTCCATCATCTTCCTGGTCACCGGGAAGCAGCGGATCACCAAGGCCGGCGGCGGGGGCGACGACAGCAAGCAGTGGGCGGTGACGGTCGCGCGCGACGGCAACGCCCTGAAGGTCTCGGCGTTCGAACCCGCCGACGTCGGCCAGGCCGGCGACACCGGAGGGGGCGGTAGGGGATGACCCGGACCCGGGTGCTGGCCGTCACGGCGCTGGCCGCCGCCGCGGCGCTGTTCGCCTCCCTGATGCTGGTCCCGGTGCTGTTCGGCGCGAGCCAGTTCATGTTCGGCGGGGGCGGCGCGGGCAGCGGCGGCTGCGTCGACACCTCCGGCGCTTCCTCGCAGCCGGACACCTCCGACGACGCGCGCGGCATCCCGGCGAACTACCTGGCGCTGTACCAGGCGGCGGGCAAGAGCTACGGCATCCCGTGGAACATCCTCGCCGGGGTCGGACGGGTCGAGACCGTCCACGGGACGTCGGGGGAGCAGGGCGTCAAGAGCGGCACGAACTACGCGGGCGCGGGCGGCCCGATGCAGTTCCTGAAGTCGACGTTCGACGCGTTCGCGGTGGACGGCGACCACGACGGCAAGAAGAACCTGTACGACCCGGCGGACGCGATCTACACCGCCGCCGCCTACCTCAAGCACAACGGCGCCCCGGAGCGCATGAAGACCGCGATCTTCATGTACAACCACTCCTGGGACTACGTGAACCTCGTCCTCGACTGGGCCGGGAAGTACGCCAACGGCAACTTCAAGGTCGTCCAGTCGAACGGCGTGGACTGCCAGGACGACCAGCTCCCGTCGAACGCGTCCGGGATCATCCGCCAGATCATCGCGTTCGCGATGGCGCAGCGCGGCAAGCGCTACATCTTCGGCGCCGCCGGTCCGGACGCCTGGGACTGCTCCAGCCTGCTGCAGGCGGCCTACAAGTCGGTGGGGCTCAGCATCCCGCGCACGACGTTCGAGCAGTGGCCGTTCGGCCAGAAGATCCCCAAGGGGCAGGAGCAGCCGGGCGACCTGGTCTTCTTCAACTCCGGTCCGGGCACGTCCTCGGACAACCCCGGCCACGTCGGCATGGTCATCGGCAAGAACCGCATGGTCGTGGCGCGCTGCTCCGCGTGCGTCCCGAACATCGGCGTCACCCCCTACAACCGGGGCGACTGGATCGGGGTCACCCGCCCGCTCGCGACCAAGCAGCTGAAGACGCAGCTCGCCCGCCTGACGTCCGCCGGCCAGCCCGGCGGCTGACGCCTCCCGCCGGACGCCCCGGCGGCCGGCGGCCGTTCCGTGCGGGCGCCGCGGGGTCAGCGGCGGGGGGTGATCGGGTTGAGGACGTCGCGGAGGGCGTCGGCGGCGGCGCGCAGCCGCTCGGTGGGGACCGTCCTGAGGACGTCGTGGTGCGCGGTGCCGCTGGCGACCAGGGCCTCCTCGGTGAGGCGCAGGCCCTGGTCGGTGAGCCGCACCCAGCGGCCCCGGCCGTCGCCCTCGTCGGCGCCGCGTTCGACGTGCCCCGCCTTCTCCAGCCGCTGCAGCACGTTGCTGGTGCCGCCGGAGGTGAGGAACGCCGAGCGGGTGAGGTCGGTCGGGCGCAGCCGGTAGGGGCTCCCCGCGCGGCGCAGGACGGTCAGCACCTCGAACTCGGCGTAGGTCAGGCCGAGGTCGGTGAGCTCGGCGCGGACGGCCTGCTGGACGAGGTTGTTCAGCCGTCCGGCCCGCTTGCCGAGCTCCAGCATCGCGATGATCGTCTCGTTCAGGCCGTCGGCGCGCCAGGTGTCGGCGAGGGAGTCGATGTCGTCGCGGTGGCCGTCCCGATCGTGCTGCACGGAGCCGAGGATACCCTCATCCATATTGCTTTCTAGAAAGCTTCTCTTTAAGCTTTCGGGCATGACAACCCCCCTTCTGATCCAGGGCGGGCTCGTGCTGAGCCCGCGCGTCCTCGGCGTCGCCGACGTGCTCGTCCGGGACGGCGTCATCGCGGCCGTCGGCCCCGGCCTCCCCGTCCCCGACGGCGCGGAGGTGATCGACGCGTCCGGGCGGATCGTGCTGCCCGGCTTCGTGGACACCCACCGGCACATGTGGCAGGGCGCGATCCGCGGCGTCCTCCCGGACACGTCGCTGCACGCCTACCTCGACCGCGTGCTCGGCCGCCTCGGACCGGCGTTCCGCCCCCAGGACGTCTACGCGGGTGTGCTCGGCTCGGCGCTCGAAGCGCTCGACTCCGGCGTCACGACGGTCGTGGACTGGGCGCACGGACCGGTCTCGCCGGAACACACCGACGCGAACGTCCAGGCGCTGCGCGACGCCGGGATCCGCGCGGTGTACGGCTACCGGCACGCCGGGGGCGAGGCGTCCCGCGCCGGCGAGTCCAAGCGCGTCCGCGACGCGTGCGGGGACGGCCTGGTGCGGATGGCCGTGGCCGCCCTCGGCCCCGACTTCGGCGACCTCGACCTCGCCCGCGAGGAGTGGCTGACCGCGCGCGACCTGGACGCGATGATCACCGTCCACATGGGCGGCCACGGCCAGGAGACCGCGCGCGCCGGGCTGGCCTTCCTGGACGAGACCGGGCTCTGGACGCCCGGCACCATGTACGTCCACGCCAACGACTACACCGCCGAGCAGTTCCAGCGCATCGCCGACCACGGCGGCACGGTCGCGGTCTCGCCCGCGATCGAGACCGCGATGGGGTTCAGCCCGCCCGCCACCGGACGCGCCCGCGCCGCGGGCATCCCGACCGGCCTGAGCGCCGACGCGGTGACGAGCACCGGGGGCGACATGTTCAGCCTCATGCGCGCCGCCTACTTCACCGAGCGGGCCCGTCCGGACGGCGCGGGCCTCGGCTTCACGGTGGCGGACGCGCTGCGCATGGCGACGAGCGACGGCGCGCGGGCGGCGGGGCTCGGCGACGTCACCGGGGAGATCGCGCCCGGACGGCAGGCCGACCTGGTCCTGCTGCGCACCGACCTGCCCGGCGTCGCGCCCGTCCACGACCCGGTCGCGGCGGTCGTTCTGTACGCCGACACGCGTGCCGTGGACACCGTGCTGGTCGCCGGACGCGTCGTCAAGCGCGACGGGAACCTGGTCGCGGACGTCCGGTCCGCGCTCGACCGCCTCGCCGAGTCCGCCGCCCACGTGACCCGGACCGCCGCCCCCGCGTAGCCCGAGGACGCGGGCGGGGAAATAGGGGAGTGGCGGGTGGGGGTGGCGTGGCATGCTGGCGGCGTGGACGAGCCGGACATGACACTGGAAATCGCGCCCGAACTCCTCATGTTCCTGCCCGCGGCGCGTCGGCGCGAGCGCCAGCGGGTGGCGTGGGACGGGACGTCGAGCCTGGGACACGTCATCGAGTCCCTCGGCGTCCCGCTGCCCGAGGTCGGGACGCTGACCGCGGACGGCGCGCCCGTCGAACCGGCGCACCGCCCGGCGTCCGGGGCGGTCGTGCGGGTCGGCCCGGTCGCGCGCCCGCAGGAGGTCCCGCTGGAGCCGGGGCAGACCGCGCCGCGCTTCCTGCTGGACGTCCACCTCGGCACGCTCGCCCGGCGGATGCGGCTGATCGGCCTCGACACCGCCTACCACAACGACATGGACGACCCGGAGCTGGTCGTCCAGGCGAACGAGGAGCGGCGCGTCCTGCTCACCCAGGACCGCGGGCTGCTCATGCGGCGCGCGCTGTGGCTCGGCGCGTACGTCCGCAGCTCGCGTCCGGACGACCAGCTCCGCGACCTGCTGGAGCGGTTCGCGCCGGACCTGGCCCCGTGGACGCGCTGCACCGCCTGCAACGGCGTGCTCGTCCCGGTGGACAAGGCCGAGATCGAACGGGAGCTCGCCGAGGGGACGCGCCGCAGCTACGACGCCTACGGGCGCTGCGCCGACTGCGGGCGCGTGTACTGGCGGGGCGCGCACGGCGACCACCTGCGGGAGATCGTGGAGGTCGCGCGGGAGACCGTGGCGCGGGCCCGCGCCGCCACCCCCTCCCGCTGAGCCGCCGCCCGTCCCGCTGAGCCGCCGCCCCGCCGAATCGCCGCCCGTCCCGCTGAGCCGCCGCCCCGCCGAATCGCCGCCCGTATCGGCCGAGCCGCCGCCCCGGGCGAGTGCGGCCCCCGCCCCACGGGACGGTCATGGAGACGGCATGATGACGGTCCATGAGCGTGAGCGTGGTGGTGGGAGCGGCGATCATCTCGGACGGGCGGCTGCTGGCCGCGCAGCGGGCGGCCCCGGCGGAGCTCGCCGGCGGATGGGAGTTCCCGGGCGGCAAGGTCGACCCGGGCGAGTCCGACGAGCAGGCGCTCGTCCGCGAGTGCGAGGAGGAGCTCGGCGTCCGGGTGGCGCTGGGCGAGCGGATCGGCGGCGACTGGCCGCTCGGGCCCGCCGGGACCGTCCTGCGGGTCTGGACCGCGACCGTGGAGTCGGGCGAGCCGAGGGCCCTGGAGCACCTCGCGCTGCGCTGGCTCGCGGCGGACGAGCTCTACACGGTGGAGTGGCTTCCCGGCGACCTGCCGGTCGTCGAGGCGATCGTCCCGCACCTCTCCCGCTGACCCCGGCCGGGGTCCAGGCCACGGGCGGAGAGCAGAGGGCAAAGAGCAGAGGGCAAAGAGCAGAGGGCGGAGAACAGGACGACCGGCGGCCGTCTGGCGGACGCCGGTCGTCGAGGGAAGAGGGACGGGCTACTCGATGCGGTTCGCGCCCGCGAAGTCCGAGCGGTCCGACAGCTTGGAGACCTTCACCACATCGCCGGTCTGCGGGGCGTGGAGGTAAAGGCCGTTGCCCGCGTAGATCCCCATGTGGTGCAGGTTGCCGCCGAAGTAGACCAGGTCGCCCTGGCGCAGCGAGCCGCGGTCCACCTTGTGGCCGAGCTGGAACAGGTCGCCGGTGTAGTGCGGCAGGCCCGGCTTGCCGACCTGGTCGTAGGCCCAGATGACCAGGCCGGAGCAGTCGAAGGTGGTGGGTCCGGCGGCGGCCCAGACGTAGGGCGAGCCGAGCTTGCCGAGGGCCTTGCGCAGCATCTTCTGCGGCAGGCCGCTGCCCCGGACGGTCACGGTGTAGCCGGACGTCGGGTCCTTGGTCCGGGTGATGTTCAGCTTGTCCAGCAGCTTCTGGACCTGGTCGATCTTGCCCTTGGTGGTCTTGCGGGCCGCGTCGGCCTGGTCGGCGGCCTGCTTGACCTTGGCGGTCTGCGCCTGGGCGTCCGACTTGGCCTTGTTGGCCTGGTCGATCAGGGTCTGCAGGCGCTGCACGGCGCCCGCGCGGTTCTGCGCGAGGTAGGCGGTGTCGGACAGTCCGCCGCCGTCGGTGCCGCCGCCCGCGAAGATCACGTCGGGGCCGCCGCCGCTCATGTACTGGTTCGCGGCGACCCGGCCGAGCGCGGCGCGGGCGGGGGCGGCCTGCGCCTCCAGGGCGTCCGCGCGGCGGGTGGCGTCCCGCTCGGCCTTCTGGGCCTTGCCGAGCTCGACGCGGGACTTGTTGTACTGCTCGGTGAGCTTCTCCGCCTCGTCCTGGAGCTGCTGGAGCTGCTTCTTCAGGTCGGACTCGGAGGGCTTGCCGGGGGACGGCGGCGCCTGGGGTGCCCGGGGGGCCGTCGGCGCGGCGTGGGCGGCGCCGGGAGCGGCGACCCCGAGTCCGAGCGCGAGGACGGTGGCGGCCGCGAGTACCACGCGGCGGCGCTGGGGGTCCTTGGCCAAGGCCGGTGTTCTCCTCTTCGTGTGCCGCCTACCGGGTTAGCTGACGGGTTCGGGCCAGGAGTCGCCCTACGCCGCACGGCGCGGCGCCGTCCCGGTTGAGGACGCCCGTGACGTGCGCCGATTCACCCCGGGGTGTGGGTCCCCGGTTCCCTCGCGGGATTCGGCGGTCCGGTCGCAGCCCCTTGGACGGGGCTTCGGCACGGCCGGATCTGCGGGGAAGACTACAAAGGAAGTTCAAAAATGGCCAAACAGTCACGCAAAGTGTCTTATTGGTAGCGGTTGGTGCCGGTGGGGCAGGGGATGGCGGAGGGGCTTCTGAGGCCGGAGTGACGGCGTTTCGGGGCCTCGCGGCGTCTCGGGACGACCAGGCTCCTTTATCCGCCGAGTAAACTGGAGTGGTCGCACGTCTGCGGCCGATCCCGACCTCTCACCCAAGGCGAAACCGCATGCCCTTCTCCACGCGCGACGACCTCCGGAACGTCGCCATTGTCGCCCACGTCGACCACGGCAAGACCACGCTGGTCGACGCCATGCTCTGGCAGTCCGGCGCGTTCCGCGAGAACCAGGACGTGGACGACCGCGTCATGGACTCCAACGACCTGGAGCGTGAGAAGGGCATCACGATCCTGGCCAAGAACACCGCGGTCCGGCACGCCGGGATGACGATCAACATCATCGACACCCCCGGCCACGCCGACTTCGGCGGCGAGGTCGAGCGCGGCCTGTCCATGGTGGACGGCGTCGTCCTGCTGGTGGACGCCAGCGAGGGCCCGCTGCCGCAGACCCGGTTCGTCCTGCGCAAGGCCCTGGAGGCCAAGCTCCCGGTCATCCTGGTCGTGAACAAGACCGACCGCCCCGACGCCCGCATCGACGAGGTCGTGGACGAGACCTACGAGCTGTTCATGGACCTCGACGCCGCCGAGGACCAGATCGACTTCCCGATCGTCTACGCCTCCGGCCGCGCCGGCCGCGCCTCGCTGACCAAGCCCGGCGACGGCGAGCTGCCCGACAGCGAGGACCTCGAGCCGCTGTTCACGGTCATCAAGGAGACCATCCCCGCGCCGTCCTACGACGTGGACGCCCCGCTGCAGGCGCACGTCACCAACCTGGACGCCTCCAGCTACCTCGGCCGGATCGCGCTGTGCCGCGTGCACAACGGCGTGATCAAGAAGGGCCAGCAGGTCGCCTGGTGCCGGCACGACGGCAGCGTCGAGCGGGTCAAGATCACCGAGCTGCTGATGACCGAGGCGCTCACCCGCAAGCCCGCCGACGAGGCCGGGCCGGGCGACATCATCGCGATCGCCGGCATCCCGGAGATCATGATCGGCGACACCATCGCCGACCCGGAGGACCCGCGCCCGCTCCCGCTGATCACCGTGGACGAGCCCGCGATCTCGATGACCCTCGGCACCAACACCTCGCCGCTGGCCGGCCGGGAGAAGGGCACCAAGGTCACCGCACGCCTGGTCAAGGACCGCCTCGACCGCGAGCTGGTCGGCAACGTGTCGCTGAAGGTGCTGCCGACCGAGCGCCCGGACGCCTGGGAGGTGCAGGGCCGCGGTGAGCTGGCGCTCGCCATCCTGGTCGAGAACATGCGCCGCGAGGGCTACGAGCTGACCGTCGGCAAGCCGCAGGTGGTCGCCAAGGAGATCGACGGCAAGAAGCACGAGCCGGTCGAGCGCCTCACCATCGACATCCCCGAGGAGCACCTCGGCGCGGTCACCCAGCTCATGGCCGTCCGCAAGGGCCGCATGGAGCACATGACCAACCACGGCACCGGCTGGATCCGGATGGAGTTCCTGGTCCCGGCGCGCGGCCTGATCGGGTTCCGCACCGAGTTCATGACCGAGACCCGCGGCACCGGCATGGCGCACCACGTCTTCGAGGGCTACGAGCCCTGGTTCGGCGACCTCCGCACCCGTCCGAGCGGCTCGCTGGTCTCCGACCGCGCGGGCGCCGCGACCGGCTACGCCATCCTGAACCTGCAGGAGCGCGGCACCTTCTTCGTCGGCCCGACCACCGAGGTGTACGAGGGCATGATCGTCGGCGAGAACTCGCGCGCCGACGACATGGACGTCAACATCACCAAGGAGAAGCAGAAGACCAACGTCCGCTCCTCCACGGCCGAGACGACCGAGACGCTGACCCCGCCGCGGATCCTCACCCTCGAGGAGAGCCTGGAGTTCATCCGGGACGACGAGTGCGTCGAGGTCACGCCGTCCTTCGTCCGCATCCGCAAGATCGTGCTGGACGCCAAGGAGCGCGAGCGCACGCGCGCCCGCGCCAAGCGCAACGCCGGCTGACGCCGCGGAGCGCCGGCCGCCGCCCCCGGCGTCGGCCGACGACCGGGAGAACGTGAACGGCCCCCGCCGGAAGGCGGGGGCCGTTTCGCTTCGCCGCGACTGCTCCGGGTCGCCGCGGCTGACCCGGGCCAGCGCGGCTGCTCCGGGTCGGCGCGGCTGCTCCGGGCCTCAGGCGGAGACGCGGCCGAGCCGGGTCGCCGCCGGAGCGGGTCAGCCGACGCGGGTCCAGTCGGTGAAGGACGTCGCGGTGCCCGGGGTCGTCGCGCGCATCGTGTGCAGCCGCGCGTCGCCGCCGAACGCCAGGACCACCAGATGGCCCTGCGCGTCGTAGGCGAGGGCGGGTGACCCCATGACGTCCGCCCGCCGCGTGGACCACGCGTACGGGCCGTACGGGGCGTTCTGGACACCAAGGGCGAGCGCGCCGTCGGTCGTCCGCGCCGCCAGGACGGTCCGCCGGCCGCTGCCGGCCGCCGCCGTGCCCTCGAACGTCGCCGGGCCGCCCAGCGCGTCGGGGCGCATGCCGTTGTCGGCCTGCGTCACCGTCGCGCCCGCCCCGCCGGCCGCCGCCGTGCCCTCGAACGTCGCCGGGCCGCCCAGCGCGTCGGGGCGCATGCCGTTGTCGGCCTGCGTCACCGTCGCGCCCGCCCCGGCGGACGGGTAGTAGACGCGGGCCGCGCCCGTCGCGTCCACGGCCGCCGTCAGCGGCCCGGCGGGCTGGCCGCCGACGCCGCCGGCCACGCGGACGAACGGCTCCCCGGGGCTCTGCTGCCGCCACTGCGCGACGCCCGTGTCGGTCGGCGCGAACACCGAGACCCGGCCGGACGCGTCGGCGACGGCGGCGACGCCGTCCCGCACGCCCTTGGCGGCCAGGTGCGTCCAGTCGTCCTCCCAGGCGTTCCCGCGCCGCGTCTTCACGCTCACGCCGCCGGCCAGGTCGCGGACCGCCACCGTCAGCTCCCCGCCCGGCCCGACCGCGGCGGCGGGCGAGCCGACCGTCAGCCCCGCGCCGGGGTCGGGGTTGCCGAGCGACCACCAGCCCGTCCAGCCGCCGGACGGCTTCTGCGAGGCCGTCACGATCGCGTCGTCGGACATCCGCAGGGCGAACAGGTGCAGCAGTCCCCGCTGGTCCCGGACGGCCGTCACGTACGGGGCGAGGCCCGCGCCGGGGACGAACGCCGGGCCGGTCCAGGGGCCGCCGGGCCGGGCCTGCTGCCACTGCGCGACCCGGTCGCCCAGCACGCCGAACGCGTTGAGCCGCTTCGCGCCGTCCAGGAGCGCCCAGTTCGTTCCGTTCGTCCAGCGGGTGTACTGGCGCGCGTAGAACAGGGTGTAGAAGGTCGGGTTGTTCGGGTTCGGCCCGGGGTCGTTGACGCCCTGCGGGCCGAGGTAGGTCAGGAACAACTGCCGCTTCGCGGGCGTCACCGTGCCCAGGTTCGGCGGCGACGACCGGACGTTGTAGTCCCGGTAGTACCGCACCAGGACGCTCCCGTCCCGCTGCGGACCGGCGTACCGCGCCGCCGCGTCGGCGACCAGGCGGCCCGCGCCCCGGTGGTCGGTGTGGTCGCCCATCGTCGTCACGACGTGCGTGAACTTCCCCTTGACCGGCGGCGACTTCGGGTCCTGCGCCATCACGACGGTCGGGCCGAAGCGCTGCATGAGCCAGGTCAGGGCGTCCTCGAGCTGCCGCCGGTCGAACCGCTGCCGGACGTACCGGGGGTCGCAGCCGGGGCCGTCGGTGTGTTCCGAGCCCAGCGTCGTGGCCGCGCCGAGGCCGTGGGAGAGCTTCTCCAGCGACGACGTGCGCAGCATCGCGGGCTTGTCGCCGGCCTCGTGCAGCCGGAAGAAGACGAGCCGGATGTTGGCGGCGCTGTTCAGCGTGTCCAGTTCGACGAGCTGCCCGCCGGGCAGCCGCAGCGGCGTCCGCGTCCACAGGTTCGGCAGCCGCGCGTTCCGCGCCCACGCGGCGCGCGCGCCGTCCTCGCGGTGCCGGCCGTACACGCAGCGGTTGCGGTACTGGCGTCCGGTGGCCTCGCCGCTGGTCAGGTACACGGTCGTCGAGTCGGTCGCCGCGGACCGGATCATGTCCGGGTAGAAGAACAGCGAGTCGTCGTCCTGGTGCGCGACGAACTGCATGAAGCGGCCGCCCGAGCCCGACCAGTGCCCGCCCGTCCCGCCCGCGGGCACGGCCGCGGCCGGCTCCTTCCCGGTCGGGGGACGGACGCCGTCGGCGAACACGCGGCCCGCCCGGTCCGCCACCTTCCCGCGCGCGGCGGTGTGCGTGCCGCGGCCGTCCGGGAACACCGCCACCAGCGACGACATCGCACCGAGCGCGCCCAGGGCGAATATCGCCTCGACCGCACGGACTCCCCGCTTCAAGCGACCTCCCGGCCGTTCCGCGGCGCACCGGGCCGGATCGTGGCGGCCCCGTGACACCGAGTTATGCAATTGGCGACAAACGCGCACATTGGATGATGCACGAACTCATCGTCAGGTTGAGCTGCTCAGGTCACGAAAAGACAACGGCGGCCCGGAAACTCCGGACCGCCGCTGTTCTGTTACAGATCGCGCACTATCGGACGGACACGGGGGTGCCCTTCAGGGGCGAGTCGTAGTAGTGGGTCTTGTCGCCCTTGTAGAGGAAGCCGAAGGTGGCGTTCTTGTAGAGGCGCACGCGACCGCTGAAGTGGCCCTTCGCGTCGGTCTTCGGGGCCGCGAACCACTCCCAGTGGTTCACTCCCTTGACCTTGATGAGCAGGTAGACGCGCTGGCCCTTGAACGGCACGTACTTACCGGGCTTCACGTCCTGCTTGAGCGTCCCGCTGACGTAGACATAGCCGCCCTTGCGGACCGTCCGCGGGGTGACCTTCCAGCCGAAGACCATCGCGTTGATGCGCTTGTCGAGGACCTTCGGGCTGGTGGACGGCGCGAGCGTCGGGTCTCCGGGGAAGCGGACCCGGTAGTAGCCGTGCGCGCAGTTGGCGGTCAGCTTGCTGGAGAACGCGCCTCCGGCCTTGGTGACGAGGGGCTTCTGGCCGCTCTGCGGCTTGATCGTCAGCCACTTGTGCTGCTGGAGCGAGTAGCACTCCGCCGTCAGCCACTTGCCGGCCGGGACGGTGCCCTTGACGGCGGTGAGCTTGCCGGAGATGGTCAGCCCGGCGTTCGCCGTGGTGGACATCCCGAAGGTGACCGCGGTCGGGGTCCTGGCGGCGGCGTTGGCGGACGCCGGGGCGGCCACCAGGCCGACGGCGACGGCGGCGGTGCTCGCGAAGAGCAGAGACTTGCGCATTGACATCACTTTCATTGAGGGGAATGGAGTCGGCGTGACCGGCCAGGTCACGTGGTGACCCGCGTCGCCATGGAACGTGGGGCGGCATGGAACGGCTTGGCCTCCACGCCGACGTTGATTCGGGTGCGGAAGTGGTCTTTCGCGCCCGATTCATGGTTGAGATGCCGTGCCAGAGCGGCATGTCATTCAGGCGGTCGCCGCCCGTGAAGCGGTATTCGATGGACACGCGACGGCCTTTGAAGCCCTTCCGAGAGCCTCGTGGCCGCGCCGACCGCTCAGGGGTTGATGCGCATGGACCTCCTTTCCGGAGTGATGCGAGCCGCTTTTTGGCACACATTCACTGACGCCGCCGGTTCGGGGGGAGTTTGCGCGTAGATGATCACGAAAGGACAACGGCGGCCCGGAGGGTTCCGGGCCGCCGTGGCGGTGGTTCGCGGAGCGCGAGGGGCGGGGCTCAGTTGAGCATGACGTTGCCCGCCACGTCGGCGGCGAGCCGGAGCTGGTCGCCGTCGCGGAGCGGGGCGTCCACCCGCGGGGGGAGGCGCTCGCCGTTGACGAAGGTGCCGTTCGTGGAGCCCTCGTCGCGGACCCACGCGGTGCCCTGCTGGTCGAGCCAGACCGTCGAGTGCCGCCGCGAGACGTTGTCGTAGGGCGTGAACGTCGACGCGACGGGGGACTGGCCCGCGTCCCGTCCGAGCACCAGGCTCTGCCCGGCCGCGACCTTCAGCTCGCCCGTCGGGAACTGCACCCGCAGCGTCGGCGCGCCCTTGCCCGGCAGCGGACGCAGGCACGAGTCGCACTGCGCGGCGGCCGGGTTGGCCAGCACCGCCTCGCAGTAGGGGCACATCATCGCCGTGCTGTCGGGACGGCGACCGCCCTGGGCCTCCGGCGGCAGGAGCGTCTGCTCCCGGCCGTGCGGGTGCATCGGCTGGCCGCCGGGACCGGGCGGCTGGCCGTAACCGGGCTGCGGCGCGCCCCACGGGTCCTGGGGAGCGGCGGGCGGGGGAGCGCCCCACGGGTCCTGCGGCGGAGCGGGCGGCTGCCCGTAGTCGGGCGCGCCGCCGTGCTGCGGCGGCTGGCCGTAGTCGGGCGCGCCGCCGTGCTGCGGCGGCTGGCCGTAGTCGGGCTGGCCGCCGTGCTGACCACCGTGCTGAGGCTGGCCGTAGTCAGGCTGGCCGCCGTGCTGAGGCTGGCCGTAGTCAGGCTGGCCGCCGCGACCGTAGTCGGGCTGCCCGCCGTGCTGCGGGGGCTGCCCGTAGTCCGGCTGCTGCCCGTAGTCGGGCTGGCCGCCGTGCTGGCCGCCACCGGGCGGCTGCGGGGGCTGCTGGCCGTAGCCGCCCTGCGCCGGGGGACCCCACGGGTCGGCGGGCTGCTGGGGCGGCGGGCCCCACGGGTCCGGCTGCTGCTGGCGCTGCGGCTGGCCGTAGTCGGGCTGCTGCCCGTAGTCGGGCTGGCCGCCCTGCTGGTACGGGGGCTGCCCGCCCTGCGGGGGCTGGCCGTAACCGCCCTGCTGCCCGTACGGCGAAGGGCCGCCGTGCTGGCCGCCGGGCTGACCGCCGTGCTGACCGCCGGGCTGACCGCCGTGCTGACCGCCCTGAGGGCCGCCGTGCGAACCGGGCTGGCCGGGCGCGGGGGGCGGCGGGGTGCGGGGCGGGGCCTGGTCGCCGTAGCCCTGGCCGCCGGCGTGCTGGTGCGGCTGCTGGGCGCCCGGACGGGCCAGGTTCGCGCCGCAGCTCAGGCACAGCAGATCTCCCGGCTGTACCGATTCATTGCAGTATGGGCAGTTCATGGTCTCCATGACACATCCCCCGCGCGCACTCCGGCCTGTTCCAGCGTCGATGTGAGGTGATCGAGGTCACCTCGTCGCGGGATCCCGATGTAGTACACCCGCCTTCCCTCCGGCCCCTCGTCCACGGACACCTGCATGCGGGGCGTGTCGTCCCGGTTCGTTTCGTTCCCGGCCGCCTCGGCGTAACGCCGCCGCCCGAGCTCGGACAGCGGCACCACGCGTTGGTTGGCCGACCCCCTCCAGAGTAGGGACCCCGCCGAGGAGTGTCGCCCCTCCGGATTGAGCCGGTCGACGTACGGCCCCGTGATGACGGCGTCGCACCTGTTCAGGATCTCGCGGGCCGCGAGGGAGCGCGAGAGCCGTGTGTAGACATATCCGCTGTAGATGAGAATGTCCAACGGAATGCTCTCATGGCCGCGCTCACGCTGCCAGGCGCGGACGCCGGAGACCAGTTCCAGCACCGCCTCCGGCTGCTGGAAGGGCTCGCCGCCGGAGATCGTGACGCCCTCCAGCGGTTCGGGCAGCGAGCGCAGCCAGCCGAGGACGGCCTCCACGGGGACGGCCTTGGCGGGGTCGGCGTCCCACGTGTCGCGGGACACACAGCCCGTGCAGTGCAGCGTGCAGCCCTGCGTCCAGATGCCCGCCCGCGTCCCGGGGCCGAGCGTGGTCACCGGGTAGTGCGCCTTGGCCAGCAGGAGATCGGTCACGCCCCGGCCCTCACGGCTTGGTCCTCACGGTCTGCTCCTCATGGCCCGGTCCCCATGCCCGGGCGGCACGTCGCCGTGCCCGCGGCTCACGAGATGTCCAGGTGGACGATGCTGCCCTCGCGGCGGACGCCGACCACGGTGATCTCCTCGTTCGGGGAGAGGTCGCGGTCGAACAGCGCGCGGGCCAGCGGGTTCACGAAGGAGGACTCCAGCGCCATGCCGATGCCCCGCCCGCCCTTGTCCAGCTCCGCGGTGCACCACTCGCGCAGCGTGCCGAGCGGTTCGCGCTTCACCGTCAGGACGAGCCGGTGCTCCTCGGCGACCCGACGGCAGATGTTGGCGAACTGGAGGTCGAAGATCCGGTCCGCGGCCTCCGCGCCGATGAAGTCGAACACCACGATGTTGTCGCCGAACCGGTTGAGCAGCTCGGGCCGGTTCAGCACCTCGGTGAAGTGGTCGGCGACCGCGCCCTTGATGCGCTGCTCGACGTCCTCGTACGGCATGCCCGGGACCACGTTGCGGACCCGGCCCGCCGCGCCGCCGCCGGTCGGGTCGTGCGCCGGGACGAACATCCCCAGGTTCGAGGTGAAGATCAGGATCGCCTCGGAGAAGTGGACGGTGTTGCCGCGCCCGTCGGTGAGCCGCCCGTCCTCCAGGATCTGCAGGAACTTGTCCAGGATGCGCGGGTGCGCCTTCTCGATCTCGTCGAACAGGATCACCCGGAACGGGTCCTCCCGGACGGCGTTGGTCAGCTCGCCGCCCGCCTCGTGCCCGACGTACCCGGGCGGCGAGCCGATCAGCCGGTCCCCGGAGCCCTCGCCGGAGAACTCGCTCATGTCGAAGCGCAGGTAGGCCGACTCGTCCCCGAACACCAGCTCGGTGATCGCCTTGGCCAGCTCGGTCTTGCCGACGCCGGTCGGCCCGGCGAAGAACAGCACGCCGCGCGGGCGCGAGCCCGACCGGGTCGCCTGCGCGCCGGACAGCCCGAGCACCGCGCGCTTGAGGATGTCGAGGGTCTTGGTGACCGCCTGCGGCTGCCCGATCACCCGCTCCGGGACGCGCTTCTCGCCCTCCAGGACGCGGCGGCGCAGGTGGCCGCGGCTCCACGGGTTGTCCAGCACGCCGAGCTTGTAGGTGCGGACGGCGTCCGGCAGGTCGGTGAGCGAGACGTTGCGCTCCTTGGCCAGCCGGGTCACCTCGATCATCGACTGCAGGGTCAGGCCGTCCGCCTGCTCGGCGAACGCGTCGCACGCCCGCGCGGCGGCCTCGTCCGCGCCGACGTCGGTCACCCCGAACGCGCGGGCCAGCAGCCGCGCGGTCTCCTGCCGGTCGCCCAGGTGCGGGCGCGGGATGGTGATCTCGCGGACGTTCTCGTTCTCGGCGGTGAGCCACGGCGGCAGGTCGCCCGGCCGGTCCACCAGCCAGAGCACCGGGTTGTACAGCGGCTTCGGCCGCTGGCCGCCCGCGACCCGCACCGGACGGGCCGTCCGCGACAGCTTCGCGCAGTACCGGAAGAAGTCGCGCTCGGCGGGCTCCAGGTCGGTCGGCGTCCGCGCGATCCGGGACGCCGAGTCGATCACGAACGCCGCCCGGACGTCCTCGACGGGGCGCGCGACCGCCGCCAGGTGCCGGGTCAGCGCCTCCAGGGACGGCTTGTCGTCGGGCTTGACCCGGCCGAGCAGCCGCTGCGCCTCGTCGGCCGCCGTCGGCGGATGGATCTGGATGCCGTCCACGGCGTCGTACACGACCATGAACGCGTAGCCGCTGGACCGCAGCGACTCCCACAGCAGGTCGCGCAGCGGCAGCAGCCGCGCCGGGGCGGCGCCGTCCCCGGGGGCGAGGAAGCTGTCGTACAGGTTCCCCGACAGGACGTACTGGGAGTGGACCGCCAGCGTCGCGTCCAGCTCGCGGATGAACGGCGGCCATCCCGGCAGCCGGCCGCCGAGGGTGGGGGACTCGATACTCAACGTTCACTTCTTCCGGTCGTCGTCGGCGCGGTCGCCACGGTCGTGCTCCGGGGCGGGCGTCTCCAGGGCGGTCGTCTCCAGACGACCATTGTCAGGCGGCCGTTCCCGGGCGGCCATTCTCCAAGCGGCCGTTCTCCCGGCGGCCGTTCTCCGGGCGGTCATTCTCCCGGCGGTCATTCTCCAGGGCGGCGCTCCCTCGCCCGCGCGCGGGCGGCCCGGGTTCCGGTCTGCCGCCCCTCGGCGCGCACCGGGAGCCGCTCCACGCCGGGGGCGAGCCGCCAGGTCACGTCCGAACCGATCCCCGCGTCCCGGAGCCGCTCGCGCGCCTCCTCGAACGCGTCGCACCACTCCTGCTCGCGCTCCACGTCCACGCGCCGGTCGTTCTCGCTGAGGACGGGCGTCGCGCGCATCATCTTCGCACGCAGCTTCGCCTCGCCGTCCAGCCGCATCCGGACGCTGTGGTCGGGCCAGTCGCCCCGGGACAGCACGAGCGAGCCGTCGTCGGCCGTCACGGTCTCGAAGCTCTGCTGGACCTCGTAGCCGAGATCCTCGAACGCCCGGGTCACGGCGGACAGGACGTACCGCCGCTCGGCCTCGGCCTGCTCGCGCGCGTCCCGCCGCTCCTGCTCGCGGCGCGCCTCCTCGCGGCGCGCGCGGGCGTTCTCGTTCGCCTTCTGGACGCGCAGCCGCACCTCGGTCAGGACGGTCTCGGCGTCGTATTCCGCGCCGGGCCCGGCGAGCAGCCGCGCGGCCTCGACGACGTCGCGGCGGTCCTGCTCGGTCGTGTCCGGCAGCAGCCGGGCGAGGACGCGTTCCAGCGCCTCGTCGATGCGCGCGGGCACCGCGTCCGCTGCGGAGGCCGCGTGCGTCGCGGAGGCCGCGTGCGGATCGGGCGTCGCGGACGAGGTGTCGCTGGTCAGCGCCTCGGCGGTGAAGATCTGCGTGCCGATGTCGGTGGCGATCCGCCGGGAGAGGGCGGCCTCGGCCTCGTCCAGCGCGGCGTCGGCGCGGGCGCACCACGCGGTCAGTTCGTCCGCCGCGTCGTCGCCGCTCGGCGCGAGCGGGTCGGGCAGGCCCTCGGCGCCCAGTTCCGCGAGCGCCCGGATGCGCGCGTTGCGCTCCACGACCTCCCGCACCGCGCGCTCCAGGTCCCGCACCTCGGCGAGGCGGCGGCCCCGCG
>NZ_QURH01000200.1 GCF_003428695.1 Actinomadura logoneensis | reverse complement strand
GACGGCCGCCGCGGCCGTGGCCGTCGCCGCGACCCTGCCCGGCGGCGACGGCGGCGGACACGGCCGGACGGCCCCGTCCGCCGCGATCGACACCCGCGCCTTCCTGCTGGCCAGCGCGGACAACGCCGCCAGACAGCCGACCACCCACGGCTCCTGCTGGTACTCGCGCACCCGCATGCTCCAGAAGGTGGGGGAGCCGCTGCACAGCAAGGCGAAGCCGGACGCCAAGCCGCTGCCGTTCCGGGCGAGCACCGCGGCCAGCAGTGAGGACTGGGTCTGCTCCCTTCCCGGGAAGACCGCCGTGCGGCTGCGTTCGCGCGGGCCGCTGGACGTCCGCGTCACCTTCCCCACCAAGAAGGACGAGGCGGCCTGGCGGGCGGCGGGCTCCCCGCCCCTGGACGTCAACGGCGGGACCACCGCGACCAAGCCGTTCAGCGTGACGTACGACAAGCCGTCGCACATCGTGAACCCGGTGACCGGCTCCCACGAGATCGCCTGGAGGACCGTTCCGGGGCTGCCCGGCACGAAGGCGGACCTCGACCCCTTCCTGCGCGGGCTCTGGGTGCAGGACCGGAAGGGCGGCGCGCACGGGTACACGGCCCCGGCCTCCTACTGCCAGTACGTCTTCGTCGCCGCCTGGGACCTGTTCATGGCCCCGACCTCCTCCGGGACCAGGTCGTCCCTGTACCGGATCCTGGCCGACTGCCCATCGGTCCGCGCCACCGGGCACACCACCGACGCCCAGGGGCGCCGGGGCGTCGCGCTCACCTCCGAGGGCGTCCGCCTCGTCGTGGACCCGTCGTCCGCCCAGCTCCTCGAGTACGACGACTCCGTGACGGACCCGGCCAGCGACCGCCTCCTCTTCGAGAAGCAGGGCTGGGTCGCCGCCCTCGGCGCCTTCCCGACCCGCTGAAACGGTGGAGCCGGGACGGGGCGCGCCGCCGCTCCGTCCCGGCTCCACCTCCCCGCGCCCGTTCGCGAAGTCCTCCCGCACGGCGAGGGAGCGCGTCGACAAACCGCCATACCCATGGACGAATCGACGCCGCACGCCCGGGAGCCACCGCCGACACGCCACCAATCGCGGCCTTCTTCGAACGTGTGTTCTAGCATGGGGGCATGCACCTCGATCAGTCCGTCACCGCGGAGACCACCGCCACCGGCCGTCCCGTCCGCCTCATCCGTCCGGACGGCAGCAGCTTCGGCGTCCGGCGCGTCATGGCCGAATGGCAGCCGCCGGGTGCTCCGCGCCTCCTCCGCCTGCACGTGACCACTCCCGGCGGAGCGCCCGCCATCGCCGAGGTCACCGCGTCCGCCTCGGACGCGTGGCGGCTCCGCCAGCTCTGGACCTGACCCGCCCCGACCCGGCCTGCCCACCCCACCTGCCTGACCGTTTCGGTGGCATTGTCTAAAAGCGCCTCTGAACAGCGAAAACATGGAGATCTCTCATGATCGGTAGCGGGTAGGACACGCTCCGTTTGATCAAGCTGGGCCGTGGGGGGAACATGGGTGGTCACACCGTCGCGGACTGTTCCGCCGGTTGAATCGAACGAGAGTGTGCACGGCGGTCGCGTCCTTCTCCAGCATGGGGCAGACGATCCGCTACACCTACGAGGTGGACAACACCGGGAACGTCACGCTGAACGACGTGGGCGTCACCGACACCCTGTCCGGCCTGTCGGCGGTGACGGGACCCTGACGCCACCCGGGACGGCGGTGCGCAAGCGCGCGCGTCCGACGACGTTCTCCCGGCCGGGCGAGAAGATCCACTACACCTACCGGGTGAGCAACCCGGGGCGCGCGCCGCTCGACCGCGTCGTCGACCGGCTCCGCGGCCTGTCCGCGATCCACTGCCCGAGGCGGACGCTCGCGCCGGACGAGTCGATGACCCTGCGCCACGACCTACCGCGTCCGCGCCAAGGACCTGAAGAGGCAGGTCGTCCGGAACCGCTCCGTCGCCGAAGGAACACCGCCGGGACCGCACGTCCCGGTCGTGTCCCGGCCGGCCTGGGCGGTCGCTTACGGACGCGTCCCGGTGACGGGCTGACGCCACACCGCACCCTGCATGTGGGCCTGATCCCGAACCCGGGATCAGGCCCTCGGGCAGTGTCCCCAACCATGCCCCCTGACCAGCGGGGACATGAGAGCCTTCCTGAAGGTGACAGACGTTCGGTGGCGTAGCGATCACGAAGCGTAGGGGAGAACGTGGAAGTCCAGGACCTGCACAGCCCGCGGCCTCCGCACCCGCGGCGGTACCGGAAGACGGCGCGCCGGACGCTCCTGGTCGTCCCTCCCGCGATGCTGGCGATCGTCCACCCGACTCCGGCGAGCGCGGCCCGCCCACAGCTCATGCCGCGCTCCGACATCACCCAGGTCGCCACGCTCAACACCGACGCCCCCCGGTACGTCCGTCCCGGGAAGCGCGAAAAAGGCGAAGTCCCGGTCTACTGGTTCGGCCGTCCGTCCGCGCTTCCGGTGATCGCGTCCCGGCCCGGCTGGGTCCGCGTTCGCCTGGCCCAACGCCCGAACGGCTCGACCACCTGGCTCCGCCGCGAGGACGTGAAACTCACCAGCACGCCCTACCGCATCGTCATCGACCTCTCCAGCAAGCACCTGAAGCTCTACAAGAACGGCCGCCGCGTCATGTCCGCCCCGGCCGGCGTCGGAGCCCCCGACGACCCCACACCCATCGGCAAGTTCTTCGTCGCCTTTCGCCAGGGGCCGCCCCGTCCCAACAACGGCTACGGCCCGTTCATCCTGGTCACGTCCGCCCATTCCCGCCGCATCTCCAACTGGGAAGGCTCGGGCGACGCCGTCATCGGCATCCACGGCCCCCTCGGCCGCGACCGTGCCATCGGAACTTGGGGTGCCCGCATCTCCCACGGATGCATCCGCCTGCACAACAGATCCCTGCTCCGCCTCCGCGCCGTCCCCCCAGGCACCCCGGTGGACGTCACCCGCTGACACTGCACTACAGCCCGCCACCCCATCTTCCGGCTGGTGAGCTGTATCGTCCGCGCCCTTCCGCCGGACCTAGCGTCGATGCCCATGACGAGCTCACCGATTCGGCGCGGCCGATCCCTCCTGGCCCTGGCCGCCCTCGCGGCCGTAACCCTCACCGCGGGCTGCGGCTCCGGTACGAGCACCGTCCGCGGACCCTCCGTCCTCGAGCGGGACGCCGCCGCGATCACCGCGCTCGGCGTGACGGGCGTCCAGGCCCGCGTGATCACCCCGGACGGGCGGAACCTGACCGCCACCAGCGGCGTCGCCGACCTGAATACCCGCCGTCCCGTCTCCCCGGACGGCCACTTCCGGATCGCCAGCGTCACCAAGGCGTTCACGGCGACCGTGATCCTCCAGCTGGTGGGCGAAGGCAGACTCGGCCTGGACGACCCGGTGGAGCGCCACCTGCCCGGCACGGTCTCCGGCAGCGGCAACGACGGCCGCACGATCACCATCCGCCACCTGCTCCAGCACACCAGCGGCATCCACGACGACTTCCCCGACTACACGTCGGCGAAGGACTTCCAGCAGCACCGCTACGACACCTACACGGCCAAGCAGATCGTCGCCCGGGCCATGCGCCACCAGCCGGACTTCAAGCCCCCCGGCAAGCAGTGGATCTACTCCAACACCGGCTACACGCTGCTCGGCCTGATCATCCAGCGGGTCACCGGCCATCCCTGGCACGAAGAGGTGAGAAACCGGATCGTCCGGCCGCTGAACCTCCAGCACACGACCTGGCCGGGCACGTCCCCCAAACTGCCCCAGCCCCACGCCCAGACCTACCAGCGCTTCAAGCCCAGCGAACCGATCACGGACGTCACCGACCAGGTCAGCCTGGTCAACAACGGGGAGGCCGGCCTCGTCTCCACGACCGCCGACCTCACCACGTTCTTCCACGCTCTCCTGACGGGACGCCTCCTGCCCCCGGCGCAGCTGGCCCAGATGAAGACGACCGTCCCGATCGGCAAGCAGTTCGAACCTCTCATGCCCGGCGCCCGCGACGGCTTGGGGATCTTCTCCCACCCCCTCACCTGCGGCGGCACCTACTGGGGCCACGAGGGCGGCGACTCCGGCTGGATCACCGCCACCGGCACGACCCCCGACGGCCGCACAGTCGCAGTCTCCCTCTCCGGCGTCCAGGCGGCCACTCCACAAGACGTCCTCCGCATCTCCCAAGCCGAGAACACCCTCGTGAACAACGCCCTCTGCCCCAATTGAAGCTTCCGCTAGCGCAGTCGACGACATCGTGGCATCGTGGCACCACGCCGAAATAAAACGCGTACCGAGTGGGAAAGGCCTCACGTTCGGAAGGCGGAACATCGTGCCGAGTGAGAGCAGCGGACGAGCCGAGTGGGCCCGCCTCACACGGTTCCTCTCAACGCAACCCCAAACCGAAAACGCCGTCCGCCTTTCATGGGATGACCTGTCAGAGATCGTCGGGCGCGTCCCCGAGTGCAGCAACCTGACCAAAGCTGGCGCGGACGAGCGCCAACTGATGCCGGCCTGGCGCCGCTAAGGGGACGGCCTTTATACGACAACCGGGCCGGAAGCAAAAGATGCCATAGCCCGCGAAAATCCTCTAATAATTCTCAGGGGAACGACGAACGGAAACGAATGTCCGGTGATATGACGCCGTACGATCGCAAGGCGTGGGACGAGATCGAGGAGTGGCGGCAGAAGCGGCTGGCCGTGCGCACGCCCCGTGTCGTGTCGGAAGGGACACGAGAGCGCCTTCGGGTCGCCGGACGGAAGGTCCGCAACTCCGTCAGAGTCCTGCCCGGTCTGCCCGACTTCGAGAGCATCTTCGTCGGGTCGCTGGAAGCATTGGCGGGATTGGGGGGTCGGGCGGCCATGGCGACCGTGCCGAAGGCCTCCGTCGTCAAGGCGTATCGCAAGCGCGGCGGCGACGTGGACGATCTTGAGGACATCCGGACACTCGATCTCGAACTGATCGACAAGGTCAAGCCGCGGCTAGGCCTTCGCTACACCACCTTCGCCACCGCCGAAGGTGCAGGAGCGGGCTTCGCCGCCTCCGGAGGCGGTCTGCTCGCCGCGGGGGGCACCGTCGCCGGCGCCGGAGCGGGGGCCGCACCCGGTGCTGCACTGTTCATGGGGACGCTGGTGGCCGACGCTGCGGCGGTTCTCGTCGCGGGCCACCGGGCCGTCGCGCACATCGGTGCATATTACGGCTACGACGCCGAGCATCCCGACGAGCAGCTCTTCGTCCTCGGCATCCTCGGCCTCGGCACGGCTTCCGAGGGCGCGAAGCTCGCTGCCTATGCGGAAATCAACAAGCTCGTTCAAGCGCTTGCCCGGCGTGCGACGTGGGATCAGCTCAACCAGAACGTCGTGACCAAGGTGGTGCAGAAGGTCTTCACACGTTTCGGTTTCACTCTTACGAAGAAGAAGCTCGGACAGGCGGTACCGATCATGGGCATCGCGCTCGGTGCGGGGGCGAACACGATACTTCTGAAGCGCATCACGGACGACGCAGAGCACCTCTACCGCGAGCGGTTCCTGCGTGAGCGCTACGGGATCGAGACGGTCGCCGACTCGTCTGCCGCCGATGCGGACTCCGACGAAGTTGTCGACATCGTCAATATCGTTGACGCCGAGATCCTCGATGAGGACAACGAGCCCCCCAACGACGACCCCACGCCGGCAGCAGTAGGCGACGAGCGCACGTGAGTCCCCCGGACGAGTTCATTGGACTGCGCCAGCGAGGGCCAGCCGAGGTCAACGCCGACAATCCCGTCCTGTGAACAAAGGGCAGTGAACTCCCATGCCCAACAGTTCGCCAATCGGGGTCGGAAATGCGAGCGTTCGCCTGATCAAGGTGCGGGGACACGCGTGCGACCTGCGCCACACTGCTCGCGGCCCTGGACGTTCACCCGCGCATGGCCATGCGCATCCTGCGCCATGCCCCGCGATCGACGTGACATGGAGGTCTACACGCAGGCCACCGACGAGAAGACGGTGGAGGCGCTGAAGCCCTTGGGGACGCGTTCAGGCTGTAGTCGTCAGGGCGCGTTGCTGTATCCGGCTGCTGTACGCAAAACGTCAAAGCCGCCTTCCACGATCGGAAGGCGGCTTTGACATGGCGTCGGGGTGGCGGGATTTGAACCCACGACCTCTTCGTCCCGAACGAAGCGCGCTGCCAAGCTGCGCTACACCCCGGTTGGTGGCTGCCCGGGAAGTCGTACGTTCCTCCCGGCGCCTGAACCAACTCTAGCGGATGTCGGGGAGTGCTGTGGACGGGTTATCGGGGTGAAGTGCGCCCCTTTGCCGGTCAGGTGCGGGGGACGAGGGTGAGGAGGCTCGCCTCCGGGGGGCAGCAGAAGCGCATGGGGGCGGTCGGGGAGGTGCCGAGGCCGGCGGAGACGTGGAGCCAGGCGCCGTTGTAGGGGTGCAGGCCCTTCACGCGGGGGCGGTCGATGCCGCAGTTGGTGGCCAGGGCGCCGTAGAAGGGTACGCAGACCTGGCCGCCGTGGGTGTGGCCCGCGAGCAGGAGGTCGTAGCCGTCGGCGGCGAACCGGTCCAGGTTGCGGGGCTCGGGGGAGTGCGTGACGCCGAGGTGGACGTCGGCCTGGGGGTCCACGGGGCCCGCGATCTTGTCGTAGCGGTCGCGGTTGATGTGGGAGTCGTCGATGCCGCCGAACTCGACGTCCAGGTCGCCGACCTTGAGGCGGCCGATGCGGTTGTTGAGGTCGAGCCAGCCCGCGGCGCGGAGCGAGGACGCCAGCTCGCGGTACGGGAGGTCGGGCTCGCGGCGGCGCTTGGCGTAGTCGGACTTGCTGGTGCGCCAGACGTAGCGGAGCGGGTTCTTGAACGTCGGCGAGTACAGGTCGTTCGAGCCGAAGACGAACGCGCCGGGACGGTCGAGGAGGGGGCCGAGGGCGTCCAGGAAGGGGCCGACGGCGTCGCGGTGGCCGAGGGAGTCGCCGGTGTTGACGACGAGGTCGGGCTCCAGGGCGTCCAGGGACCGGACCCAGTCGATCAGGCGGCGGCGGCCGGGCGTCAGGTGCGCGTCCGAGATGTGCAGGACGCGGACGGACGGACGGCCCGGCGGCAGCACGGGGACCTCGAACCGGCGCAGGCGGAACCAGTTCCGCTCCACCAGTGAGGCGTAGCCGAACGTCGCGGCGCCCGTCCCCGCCAGGGCCAGGGGCACGCTGTAGAGCTTTCGCACGGTTCTCCCTCCGGATGCTCCCCTCCAATCGTTCCAGAGTCCCGGACCGCTCGGTAATCCTGATGAGGTCACCGGGACGCAGCGGGCATCATGTGACCATGAGTTCCCTGAAGGAGAAGCTGGAGGCCGACCTGTCGGTCGCCATGAAGGCCCGCGACGAGGTGCGCACCCGCACCCTGCGGATGGCGCTGACGGCGGTCAAGAACGAGGAGGTCGCCGGGAAGCAGGCTCGCGAGCTGTCCGACGAGGACGTCGTCCGGGTGCTGACCCGCGAGGCCAAGAAGCGGCGCGAGGCCGCGCAGGCGTTCGCGGACGCCGGCCGTACCGAGCAGGCCCAGGCCGAGCGCGACGAGCAGGAAGTGCTGGACGGCTACCTGCCCGCGCAGCTCTCCGACGTCGAGCTGACCGCGCTGGTCGCCGACGCGATCGCGGAGACCGGAGCGGACGGTCCGCGGGCCATGGGGCAGGTCATGAAGGTCGTGAACCCGAAGGTCGCCGGACGCGCCGAGGGTGGACGCGTCGCCGCCGAGGTGAAGCGTCAGCTCGCCCCGTCCTGATCACGGGCGTCGCGGGTGAGAGGTCCGGGCGCTGAGCGTCCTGGTGACGCCGCACCGGTTTCGGCGCATCGCGTCGTCCGCTGAGCGTCCTGGTGTCCATGGAGAGGCCCCGGTAGCCGAGTGCTGCCGGGGCCTCGTCGTCGTGCGGGTCAGAAGGGCCAGGGCCAGCCGTTGGCGCCCTGGGTGGGCTGCTGGCCGGGCTTCTGGCCGGCTGGCGGCTTCTTCGCGGAGCCGTTGCTGAGGTAGAGGATCACGACGGTGTTGAGGTCGGCGTCCGAGCCGGCGCCCGGGGAGGTGGACGCGACCGTGCCCTTGGGCTGGTCGGAGTTCACCGGACGCGGCGAGACCTTCACCTGGAAACCGGCGGACTTGAGCGCCGCGGTCGCAGCGCCGACCGACTGGCCCTTCAGGTCCGGGACCTTGGTCGTGTCGCCGAAGTTCTTGGTCGGCGAGGTGAAGCCGGGGGACGGCTTGCCCGCCAGTGCGCCGCGCATGGACCGCGCCCAGATCGGCGCCGGGATGTCGGCGCCGTAGACGCCGTAGACCGGGTACTTCCAGGGGCCGCGGAAGTCCCAGTAGGCGACCGCGGCGGCCAGGTTCGGGGTGTGGCCGGCGAACACGGCGCAGGTGAAGTTCTCACAGGTGCCGGTCTTGCCGGCGGCCGGGCGGCCGATCCCGCCGATGTTCTTCGCGGTGCCCTTGGTGAGGACGCCGGTGAGGATCGAGTTGACCTCGTCCGCGACGCTGGAGTCGACGGCCTGGTGGCAGTCCTGCGGGGGGAGCTTCAGCGACTTGCCCTGCGGGTCGACGATCTGGGTGATGGCGACCGGCGAGCAGTACCGGCCGCGCGCCGCGAAGCCCGCGTAGGCGGCGGCGAGGTGCACCATGTCGACGTCGTTGGTGCCGAGCACCTGGGACGGGTTGGGGTCGAGCGGCGCGCCGGTGGCCTTGCGCAGGCCGAACTTCTCGGCCATCTTCACCGCGTTGCAGACGCCGACCCGCTTCTCCAGCTCGGCGTAGAAGGTGTTCACCGAGTGCCAGGTGCCGCTCTTGAGGTTGAAGTTGCCCGCCTCGGAGTCGCCGGCGTTGCTGACCGAGGGCCAGGGGCCGCCGCCGCTGAGCTTGCCGATCTTGCACATCGGATAGTTCACCGAGGTGGTCTGCGGCGAGTTGATCGTGGTGCTGACCGGGATGCCCTGGTCGAGTGCCTCGGCGAGGGTGAAGACCTTGAAGGTCGAGCCGGCCGAGACGCCCGCGCCGCCGCCGTGCGCGGTGTCGGCGGCCAGGTTCAGGCTGGTGCGGCCCTTGGAGTCGCCGAACCGCTTGCTCTGCCCCACCGCGAGGAGCTTGCCGGTGCCGGGCTGAACCATGGCCTCGGCCGCGACCCGGTTGCCGGACGGCGTGACCGTGCCGCGCAGCGCCGAGTCGAGGGAGCGCTGGGCGTCCATGTCGAGCGTGGTGCGGACGGTGTAGCCGCCGCGGTTGAGCTTGTTGACGTACTCGACCTGCCGCTTGCCCGGGAGCGACCAGTACTTGCCGTCCGAGAGGACGTTGAGCATCTCGTACTTCACGTACTCGCAGAAGAACGGGGCCTTGCTGGTCTCGCAGCCGCCGGTCGGGTCGGTGCGGTTCAGCCGGATGGGCTTGGCGACCGCGGCGTCCGCCTGCGCCTTGGTGATGTGGTTGAGCTCCTGCATGCGGCGCAGGACGGTGTTGCGGCGGTTCTTGGCGGCGTCCGGGAAGCGGATGGGGTCGTAGGCGTTCGGGTTCTGCGTGATGCCCGCCAGCAGCGCGGCCTGGTCCAGGGTGAGCTGGGCGGCGGGCTTGCTGAAGTAGCGCATGGCCGCGGCCTGGATGCCGTAGGCGCCCGCGCCGAAGTAGGCGATGTTGAGGTAACCCTCGAGGATCTTGTCCTTGGACATCTTGCGCTCGATGTCGAGGGCGTAGCGCAGCTCGCGGAGCTTGCGGCCGGCCGTCGGGGCCGTCGCCTCCTGGTACTCCTTCTGGTTGCGCGCCCGGTCGACCAGGATGTTCTTGACGTACTGCTGCGTGAGCGTGGACCCGCCCTGCGTGCCCTCGGACTCGACGTTCGACGCCAGGGCCCGGATGGTGCCCTTCAGGTCGAGCGCGCCGTGGTGGTAGAAGCGGTAGTCCTCGATGTCGACCATCGCGGTGCGCATGATGGGCGCGACCTGGTCGAGCCGGACGGACTCGCGGTACCGGTCGAAGAAGGTCGCGATCTGGGTGCCGCTCGCGTCGTAGACGACCGTCTTCTCCGACGGTGGTGTCGAGTCGAGCTTGCTGTCCATGCTCTCGAAGTTCTCCGCCGCGTCGCGCGCCGTCATGCCGGTCGAGCCGACGCCCGGCAGGGCGATCAGCGCGACCAGGACTCCGGCGGCGATGCTCGCCGCGAGCAACCGGAACAGCGTGGAGAAGGCGTTCCCCCGACCTTCGTTCGCATCATGCACGGGACTAGAGTACGCGGCGCCACCAGTGCATTCGGGCCGGGTTGCCCCGCCCCGCCGCGATTTAGCCCGAACATAGTCCCCCCAACCGCTGTGTTCCCGTAGGGCCGCCCCAAGGGTGACAACCCGCGGCGTGGCACGCGCGTCAAGTACAGGTAACTAGTCCGTTCCGGCGGTATGGCCCCGGTGGGCTATATCGAGAATGGGCCCATCGGGGGCTGTTGAATCGTCCCTCGCTTCCGTAAGTTCTTCCCCACGGCTTTCGTTTGGCGGCCCGACGTCCGCGCCCGTCTGGCCATAGAGCGCAAATCGACACAGACCCTAGGGGAGTGGGGCCAAGATGTGGATCACGGATTGGACCGCCCGCGCCGCCTGCCGTAACGCGGATCCGGACGCCCTGTTCGTACAGGGTGCGGCGCAGAACCGGGCCAAGCTCATCTGCCGCGGCTGCCCGGTGCGGACCGAATGTCTCGCCGACGCCCTCGACAACCGGATCGAGTTCGGCGTGTGGGGCGGGATGACCGAGCGGGAACGGCGCGCGCTGCTGCGGCGGCGACCGGACGTGCTCTCGTGGCGCGATCTGCTGGAGACCGCCAAGGAGGAGTACGAGCGGTCGGTCGACGGCGACGAGAGCGAGCTCGTCGCGAGCTAGGCCCCGTCCTCCGGCGTCCCGGCGAGGCGAGCGTTCGCCCCTCGGCGGAGGCGCGCTCTCGTGGGGAGGGCGTCCGGCCCGGGTTGGCCGGACGTGCGCGAACTCCGCGGGTGCGAACGTGAACGCCCGGACACCGGCACGGACGAGCACCGACGAGCTCCCAAGAGCACCGACAAGAGCACACGGCTGCGGTCCCCCGATCATCGCGAGACGGGACCGCAGCCGTTGTCGTGCCAGGTCACAGCCTATTTCGGACGGGCCGGAAAGGGCATTGGAGGCGTCCTTGCGACCCCGATGACCGGATCCGGCCATGATCTTGCGGTTTGCCCGCCTTCAGATAGGGGAAGTGCCGTTCTGACGCGCATCGCGGTCATAGGACGACGAATGCCCGGTGGGAGCCATTCACCCACCGGGCATTCGCCGTATAACGCGACACGCGCCGAAGCTTGTGGCGCGCCGCGTCATTTCCCCAAGAAGCGCCTGTAAATCCCCAGGTCAGGCCGTACAAGCGGCTCACGAGACCGTCGCGTCCCCAGGCAGGCGCACGGCCGTCGGTTCCCCAGGCAGGCGCACGGCTGTCGTGTCCCCAGGCAGGCGCGCGGCCCTCGCGGGTCGGAGGTCAGGCGCCGGCCAGATCGGCGCCCACGCGGTCCAGGCCGTCGAGGTCGTGGACGTCCTCCGCCTGAGCGGGGACGGCGACGACCGGGACGGTCGGATGCGCGGACGAGAAGTTCTCGCGCAGCCGCTCCTCGCGCGCCGCGAGCTGGACGCGGTCGGTGTGCAGGCGCAGCAGCGCGGCGGTGAGCGGGTGCTCGCCGCGCTCCTCCAGCGTCTCGGCGGCGGCCTGGGCGCGCGCGGCGGACAGCAGGTCGTCGGCCTCGTGGACGCGGTTCACCACCAGCCCGGCGAGCGGCATCCGCTCCTCGGCGAGCCGTTCCACGAAGTAGGACGCCTCGCGCAGCGCGTCCGGCTCGGGGGCGGCGACGACCAGGAACGCGGTGCCCGGCGTCTGGAGCAGCCGGAACGTCTTCTCGGCGCGCTCGCGGAACCCGCCGAACATCGTGTCGAACGCGGCCACGAACGTCTGCACGTCGCGCAGCAGCTGGACGCCCAGCACCTTGTTGATGACGCCGGTGAACATGCCGAACCCGGCGCTGATCACCTTCACCCCGAACCGGCCGCCGGTCTTGGCCGGGGCGGCGAGGATCTTCATGAACCGGCCGTCCAGGAAGCGGCCCATCCGCTCGGGCGCGTCCAGGAAGTCCAGCGCGTTCCGGGAGGGCGGGGTGTCCACGATGATCAGGTCCCAGGCGCCGGAGCGGTGCAGCTGGCCGAGCTTCTCCATCGCCATGTACTCCTGCGTGCCCGACAGGGACGAGGAGAGCGACTGGTAGAAGGGGTTGGCGAGGATCTGCCGGGCCCGGTCCGGATCGGCGTGCGCCTCGACGATCTCGTCGAAGGTGCGCTTCATGTCGAGCATCATCGCGTGCAGCTCGCCGTCGCCGCCGACCTCGATGCGGCGCGGGTTGTTGTCCAGCTCCGACAGCCCCATCGACTGGGCGAGCCGCCGCGCCGGGTCCACGGTGAGGACGACGACGTCCCGGCCGCGCCGGGCGGCGCGCACGCCGAGCGCGGCGGCCGTGGTGGTCTTGCCGACGCCGCCGGAGCCGCAGCACACGATGATCTTCGTGCGCGCGTCGTCCAGCAGCTCGTCGACGTCCAGCGCGGGCGGGGTCTTGCCGGTCGGGCTCATCAGACAGTCTCCGTCGAACCAGGGGTCATGCGGCGCGTCCGGACGCCGCCCTCCTGCGCGCGCTCCCGCGCGTCCGCCACGGTCACCGCGTCCGTCACGCCCACCGCGGTCGCCGCGTCCGTGGGGGCGGTCATGCGGCGCCCTGGGTCCGGATGGCCTCGGCCAGGGTGTAGAGGCCGGCGAGGTCCATGCCGTGCGGGAGCAGGGGGAGGGTGTAGCGGGGGATGTCCAGGCTCTCCAGGCGCTCCTTCTCGCGGGCCTGGAGGGTCGTGCGGCGGGCGTGCTCGGCGGCCTCGGCGACGAGGACGGCGGCGATCCGCTCGGCGCCGTTCTCCAGGCCGGCGGCCTTGACGCCGCGGACGATCTCGTCGGTGTCCAGCTCCCCGGCCGCCGCGGCGGCGAGGGCGTCCGGCGGCAGGACGGGCTTGTGCTCCATGTTCACGAACACGCCGCCGACCGGGAGTCCGGCCTCGCGCAGGTCGTGGATGCCGTCCATCGTCTCCTGGACGGGCATCTCCTCCAGCAGCGTGACGAAGTGGACGGCCGTCTCCGGGCTCCGCACGACCTTCATCACGGTGTCGGCGTGGTTGCGGACCGGGCCGACCTTGGCGAGCCCGGAGACCTCCTCGTTGACGTTGAGGAACTTGGTGATGCGGCCGGTCGGCGGGGCGTCCATGACGACGGCGTCGTAGATGAACGAGCCGTCCTTGTTCCGCCGCCGCACCGACTCGGAGGTCTTGCCGGTGAGGATGACGTCGCGCAGGCCGGGCGCGATCGTGGTGACGAAGTCGACGATGCCGAGCTTGGTCATCGCCTTCCCGGCGCGCTTGAGGTTGTAGAACATCTCGAGGTATTCGATGAGCGCCTCCTCGGTGTCCACCGCGAGCGCGTGGACGTCGCCGCCGTCCGGGGCGACCGCGACGCGGCGCTCCTCGTAGGGCAGCGGCGGGACGTCGAAGAGCTGGGCGATCCCCTGCCGCCCCTCGACCTCAACCAGCAGTACCCTGCGTCCGCCCGCCGCCAGGGCCAGGGCCAGGGCGGCGGCGACGGTGGTCTTGCCGGTGCCGCCCTTCCCGGTGACCACGTGGAGGCGTACGCCGTCCCAGTCGGTGTCTCTCGCGCTCACCCGATCGACCATATCGTTCGCTCGGCAAGGACCTCGGAGTCCGGCTCCCGGTACATAAGTGATCCCTGACACGGTGTCACTCCGGGTGCGGACCGTTGTCTCGGACGTGCCCACCGGGTTAGCTGGGAAACGCGAACCGGACGCCGGCCCGCCGCGCCCGATCACCGGACCGGGTGACCCGCGGGCCGCCGAGGCGGCCGGTCCGCCCGGGCCCGGGGGCCGGGCCCAGGGGCAAGTCGGCTGAAAGGCGGCCCGCCATGGCGGTGGTCCTCTTCCTTGTCATAGCGATCGCTGTGGTCGCGCTCATCGGGCTGGCGTCGGCGGTCCGGGTGGTGCAGCAGTTCGAGCACGGCATCGTGTTCCGGTTCGGCCAGGTGCAGCGCGGCGGCCAGCTCCGCCCGGGCGCGGTGCGCAAACCCGGCCTGACCGTCATCCTGCCGCTCGTCGAGCGGATGCAGAAGGTCAACCAGCAGACGGTGACCATGGGCGTGCCCGCGCAGGAGGGCATCACCCAGGACAACGTGAGCGTGCGGGTGGACGCGGTCGTCTACTTCCGGGTGGTGGACCCGGTGAAGGCGATCGTGAACGTGCAGAACTACGGCTACGCGGTGTCCACCGTCGCGCAGACCTCGCTCCGGTCGATCATCGGCCAGTCCGACATGCAGGAGCTGCTGGGCGAGCGGGAGAAGATCAACGCGCGGCTGCGCGGCATCATCGACACGATCACCCAGGACCCGTGGGGCATCCTGATCGAGCGGGTCGAGATCAAGGACGTGTCGCTGCCGGAGGGCATGAAGCGGTCGATGGCCCGGCAGGCCGAGGCCGAGCGGGAGCGGCGCGCGCGGATCATCACCGCGGACGGCGAGTTCCAGGCGTCCAAGCGGCTGGCGGCGGCGGCCGAGATCATGTCGCAGGACCCGGCGGCCCTGCAGCTGCGCCTGCTGCAGACGGTCGTCGAGGTGTCGGCGGAGAAGAACAGCACGCTGGTCATGCCGCTGCCGGTGGAGATCCTGCGGTTCTTCGAGCGCGCGGCGGGCGGTTCGCAGGCGGCGCAGCAGGCGGGCGCGGGCGAGCCGAAGCAGGACCTGAGCGAGCGGCTCGCCAAGGCCGAGCACGATCTCGCCAAGGCCACCGAGCAGGCCCCGCCGATGCAGTCGGTCGAGGACGTCCCGCCGGTGCTGGGCCTGGACGAGCCGCAGCACCACGAACTGGACGAGTCGGCGCGGCGGCAGCAGGAGCTGGACGAGGCGAAGCGCGGTGAGGAGGCGCCCGGTCTCGCGCGTCCGGAGGACCAGAGGGGGATCGGGGGCGGCGGCGAGGACCCGTCCGGCCCTCGTCCTCCGCGGTAGCGGAGTCGGCGGCCCCGGTCACCGCCGTGGTCCCGGGGCCGCCCACCTCTCGGTGTTGCCGGAAACGCTCGTGTTGCCCAAGCGCTCGGTGTTGTCAGAAGCTCAGACAGGTTGTTTCTCGGGCGTCGGTGCGGCCTTGGGAGGTTCCAAGGTGAGGCGGCGGACGCCCGGGGCAGCCAGCGTGCCCAGGCAGGACGCGGCGACCAGAACGGCCGCGACCAGCAGCGGGGCCCGCGGCCCCCACGCGGACGCGGCCCAGGGGCCGAGCGTGTAGCCGAGAGGCGCGGCTGCCAGCGACAACAGCCAGTCGTAGGACGAGACCCTTGCGAGCGATTTGGCGGGGATGATGGCCTGCACGGTCGATGACCATGTGGGATTGAGGAAACCGAGCCCCGCCAACGCCAAGCCGTAGCAGGTCACGAAAACCGGGGCCGGAGCATAGAACGCCAACGCCGTCAGTGGGATCGCGTAGGCGGCCAAGCCCGCGTTGGCGACGGCCACCGGACGGCGCGGCCGGTAGCGTCCCGCTATCAGGGACCCGAGGACGAGTCCGGCCGCACCGGCTTCGGTGGTGACGATCCAGACGGTCTCTCCGCCGAGCCTCTGGACGGCGATGACCGGCGCGAGGGTGAGCATGGCGCCCTGTGCGCCGTTCCATGCGGCGTGGGCGATGAGGCTCGTCCAGTACCAGTCGCGTGCGCGGACTTCCCTCCAGCCCTGCCGCAGGTCTGCGCGTAGGGACTTTGCCGGTTCGCCGTCTTCAGAGGCCCTGTGCTTGACCCGTGCGCACGAGATCAGAACCGCGCTGGCTCCGAAGGACCCGGCGTCGAGCAGGAACGTCCAGCCGGGGCCGACGGTGAGCACGAAGGTGCCCGCGATGGCGGGTCCGAGCAGCCGGGTCGCGCCCGCGACCGTCCCCAGGAGCGCGTTCGCGCGGCCCAGCGACGCCGCGGGGGCGGTGCCGACGACCAGCGGCGACAGGGTCGGAAGGGCCAGCCCGGACGCCGCGCCGCCGACGGCCTGCGCGGCGGCGAGCTGCCACAGGGACGGGTGTCCGCCGAGCAGCAGCAGGGCCGTGCACAGCTGGGCCGCGCAGGCGAGCGTGTCCGTGCCGATCGCCATCGACCGCGCGCCGCGGCGGTCGGCGAGCACGCCGCCGAGGGGGAGCGCCACGAGCCGGGGCAGCATCGCCGCCGCGAGGACGATCGCGAGCGCGGAGCCCGACCCGGTCACGCGCAGGACCGCCAGGGCCAGCGCCGCCGGGACGACGGCGTCCCCCGACAGGGACAGCGTCCGCGCGGTGAACAGCAACCGGAAGTCCCGGTCGCGCAGGGGGTGCGTCATGGCCGGAAATAGTAGATCGATACCGAATTATTCGTCAACGAATAGTTCGCCGGATGCTGATACCTTGTGCGCCATGCAGCCGCGCGACAAGGTGGACGACCACGTCGAACGCTGGACCCCCGTCGTCCCCGACCTCGACCCCGACATCGAGGGGGCCGTGATCCGCCTCCTCAAGATCTCCGGGCACCTGCGGCGCGTCCGGGAGCGGGCCCTGGCGGCCGGCGACCTGCACGTGCACGAGTACGACACGCTCCGCGCGCTGGCGGCGCGGAAGGGCCGCGCCGCCCCCTCGCAGCTCGCGGCGGACCTCGGCATCGCGCCGAACTCGGTCACCGGCCGCCTCGACGGCCTGTCCGCGCGCGGTTTCGTCCACCGGACGCCCTCCGAGACCGACCGCCGCCGCGTCGACGTCGAGCTCACCGAGGAGGGCCGGGCGGCCTGGCTGGGCGCGATGAGGACCGTGGGCGACGAGGAGCGCCGCATCCTCGCCCCCCTGGACCCGGACGAACGGCACGTGCTGTCCGACCTGCTCCGCCGCGTCATGATCCGCGCCGAGGAACGCTGACCGTCCGCTCGCCGGTGGCGGCGGGCGGCGGTGATCAGGCGGGGCGGAGGACGAGGCGTCCGCGCAGGCCGCCTTCGGCGAGGCGGACGTGCGCTCTCGCGGCGTCCTCCAGGGGCAGGACGTCGGCGACGCGGGTGCTGATGTGACCGGTGTCCGCGAGGCGGACCAGGTACTCCAGCTGGGCGGTGTCGGCCCGGAACCAGACGTTCCGCACGTGCGTGCCGCGAAGGTTCACCGGCACCGCCGCGCCCCCGTTGACGGCGACGAACCCTCCTTCGTTCCGGAGGGCGTCCAGGGCGCGGATGCCGAGTCCGGCCGCGTCCAGGACGCCGTCCACTCCGCCGGGGACCAGGGCGCGGACGGCCCGTGCGAGCGGCTCGTCGCGGCCGACGAAAAGCGCGGCGCCCGCCTCCCGCAGCGCCGCCTCGTCCGACGCGGACGCCGAGGCGACCACGCGGAGCCCGCGCAGCGCGCCCAGCTCCACCGCGAAGCGCCCGACGGCCCCGGCCGCGCCTGTGATCAGCACTGTCGAGCCGGGGCGGAGGTCCAGCAGGTCCAGGCCCTGGAGCGCGGTCAGGCCGTTCAGGGGCAGCGTGGCGGCGTGCGCGGCGTCCAGCGTGCGGGGCGCGTGGACGGCGGCCGCCGCGTCCAGCACGATCGCCTCGGCGTGCGCGCCCGTCGGCACGGGCAGCCGGTCGCGCAGGCCGATGACCTTGTCGCCGGCGGCCAGCCGGTCCACACCCGGCCCCACGGCGTCGATCTCGCCGGCCGCGTCCAGGCCGAGGCCGAGCGGCAGGTCCGGGGCCAGCGCCGCCAGGTGGCCGGCGCGGGCCGCCAGATCGACCGGGTTGACCGTGGCCGCCTCGATCCGGATCCGCACCTCTCCGGGCCCGGGAACGGGCTCGGGGACGTCCGCCACCCGCAGCGTCTCCGGACCGCCGTACTCCGTCACACTGATCGCGCGCACCCGCAGCGTCTCCGGACCGCCGTACTCCGTCACACTGATCGCGCGCATGCCAAATACTCCCTGGTCAGATGGGTTTTTCGGGAAAATCTCGCCCGCCTCCGAGTCTGGGCGGAAGAGGCTGGCGCCGGAAGGGGTTACTTCCGGGTGCGTACCTCACCCGGAGGTGGGGTCCGCGAGTGACCGGAGGTGGAGGACATGCCGACGATGACCGCCGAGCAGCGGCGCGCGTGGGCGAAGGCGGAGTTCGACGCCTACATGGAGACGTGCCCGACGAGCCGCCTGATGGCCGTCCTCGGCAACAAGTGGACGACGATGCTGCTGACCCGGCTCGCGGAGAACGGCACGATGCGCCATGCCCGGCTCGCCCGGGCCGTCCCGGGGATCAGCGCCAAGGTGCTCACCCAGTCGCTGCGCGCCCTGGAGCGGGACGGCCTGGTCGCACGGCACGTCACCGCGTCGGTCCCCGTCCAGGTGGACTACACGCTGACCGTCCTGGGAGAGAGCCTGATGCCGGTCGTCGCGACCGTCCGGCAGTGGGCGGACCGGCACATGCCGGACGTGGAGGCGGCGCGCGGCGCCTACGACGCCGCGCGGGCAGGGGACCCCGTTCCGGCCCCCGCGCGATCGCTAGGCTGAGCGCCATGAAGAAGTGGGAGTACGCGACCGTGCCTCTGCTGGTCCACGCGACCAAGCAGATCCTCGACAACTGGGGCCAGGACGGGTGGGAGCTCGTCACCGTGCTGCCCGGGCCGAACCCGGAGAACCTGGTGGCCTACTTCAAGCGCGAAGTGGAGCCGTAAGCGTGAGCACTCCCGAAGAGCGGATCACCGGGCTGGGGCTCGAACTGCCCGAGGTGGCCCGTCCGCTGGCCGCCTACGTCCCGACCGCCCGCACCGGATCGCTGGTCTACACCGCCGGGCAGCTCCCGCTGGTGAAGGGCGAGCTCCCGGTCACCGGCAAGGTCGGCGCGGAGGTCACCCCCGAGCAGGCGGCCGAGCAGGCGCGGGTCTGCGCGCTGAACGCGATCGCGGCGCTGAAGGCCGAGGTCGGCGAGCTGTCGCGGATCGTGCGGATCGTCAAGGTCGTCGGGTTCGTCGCGTCCGCGCCCGACTTCACCGGCCAGCCGCAGGTGGTCAACGGCGCGAGCGACCTGCTGGGCGAGGTGTTCGGCGAGGCCGGCGTGCACGCGCGCAGCGCGGTCGGCGTCGCGGTACTGCCGAGGAACGCGCCGGTCGAGGTCGAACTGATCGCCGAGGTCTCCTGACCCACTGGACGGCCTCCTCCCGTCCATGGCGGTCGTGCGGGCGCCTCGTCCGGGCCGGCGGCCGATCTTGACGGAATGTCATTCGGTATGCCCGAATGGGGCGTCATGAACGGGTTGAGGTTGCCGGCGGAGTTCCGGAAGCAGATCGAGGGCATCGAGGCCGGGACGATCGAGCCGGTCCGGCCGCGGCACGCCGCGACCGTGGTCGTGCTCCGCGACCACGCCGAGCACGGGCTGCAGGCGTTCATGCTGCGCCGCGTGGGGTCGATGGCGTTCGCCCCCGGCGCGTACGTGTTCCCCGGCGGCTCGGTCGACCCGCGCGACGGCGAGATCGGCCTCGGCTGGTCCGGGCCGTCCCCGGCCGAGTGGGGGCGGGCGTTCGGCGCGGACGAGCAGCTCGCCCGCGAGCTGGTCTGCGCGGCCGTCCGGGAGACGTTCGAGGAGACCTGCGTGCTGCTCGCCGGGCCGACCGGCGGGACCGTCGTGGACGACACGCGCGGCGACGAGTGGGAGCGGGACCGGCAGGCGCTGCTGGACCGCTCCCTCTCGTTCGCCGGGTTCCTCGATGCGCGCGGGCTCGTCCTGCGGTCGGACCTGCTGCGTCCCTGGGCGCACTGGATCACCCCTGCGATCGAGCCGAAGCGCTACGACACGCGGTTCTTCGTCGCGGCCATGCCCGCCGGGCAGCGCGCCCGCGACGTCAGCACCGAGGCCGACCGGGTGGCGTGGGTGCGCCCGGCCGAGGCCGCCGCGCGCGGTCGGGCGGGCGAGTGGCCCATGCTGCCCCCGACCCTCGCCACCTTGGACGAGCTGGCCCGCTTCGACACGGTCGCCGACGTCCTCGCCGCGCCGCGCGAGATCGTCGTGCTGGAGCCGCAGGGCCGGATCATCGACGGCGACCCCTACCTCGTCCTGCCCGAGGACGCCGTCCGCTACGACGCGTGACGCCGTGGCGGGATGGCGGTGTGAGGGCGTGATGGGGCCGACGTGACGGGGCGGTGTGACGGTGTGACGGTGTGACGGGGGCGGTGTGACGGTGTGACCGGGGCGCGGGCGCGGCTGACCTGGGCACTCGGCCTCCGGCTGGCCGGGACGTCGGTGCCGCGGCGGCTGGCCCGCGCCGGACGGTTCCGCGGCCGGTCGGGCAGGATGGGGCGCGTGAGCGATATCGACGGGAGCGGCACGGATCGGGCGAGATGCGTGCTCGCTCCGAATCCGTCCCCCATGACGCTGGACGGCACCAACACCTGGATCCTCTGCGAGCCCGGCGCCGAGGAGGTCGTGGTCGTCGATCCCGGCCCCAAGGACCGGGTGCACCTGCGCCGCGTCCTGTCCGAGGCGGAGGCGGGCGGCCGGCGCGTCGGGCTCGTCCTGCTGACGCACGGCCATCCGGACCATTCCGCCGGTGCGGCGGTGTTCGCCGGGATGGCCGGGCCGGACGTGAAGGTCCGGGCGCTCGACCCCCGGCACCGGCTCGGCGACGAGGGCCTGGTCGAGGGCGACGTGGTGACGGCCGGCGGGCTCGACCTGCGGATCATGGAGACGCCCGGCCACTCCGACGACTCGCTGACGTTCTGGCTGCCCGCCGACCGCGCGATCCTGACCGGCGACACCGTGCTCGGCTACGGGTCGACCGTGCTGGAGGGCGGGCTCGGCGACTACCTGGCGTCCCTGGACCGGCTGCGCCGCTTCGCCGAGGACAACGACGCCGCCGCCGTCCTGCCGGGCCACGGTCCCAAGCTGGACGACCCGCTCGGCGCGATCGACCACTACATCGCCCACCGCCGCGAGCGCCTGGCGCAGGTCGAGGCCGCCGTGCGGGCCGGCGCCCGGACGGCCCGGGAGGTCGTGGAGATCGTCTACGCCGACGTGGACCGCAACCTGTGGCCCGCGGCCGAATGGTCCGTCCAGAGCCAACTGGACTACCTGGCGGCCCGCAACCGCCCCCAGGACCCGGCCTGACGCTCGGCGCTCGTGTGCGGGCCGGGCCGGCCGTACGAGGCGTTAGGCGGATGTGCCCGCGCGGGAAGGCGGCAGTGCCTGCGTTGGGTGGGGCTGTGCCTTGGTTTGGCCGGGTTGTGGTCGTGGGTGACGGGAAACGCGAACGCGCCCGCGGGTCGGCGGGCGCGTTCGTCGGGTTGGGCGTGACCTTGTGGCGGCCGAGTCCGGAATGCCCGGAACGGCGCCTCGGCCCCCGGGCGGTCGGTGACCGCCCGGAGCGGGGCGCCGTGGCGCCGGTGCTACTTGGAGCGCTTGCGGAGGCGCTCGATGTCGAGGATGACGACGGCACGCGCCTCGATGCGCAGCCAGTTGCGCTGGGCGAAGTCGGCGAGGGCCTTGTTGACGGTCTCCCGGGACGCGCCGACGAGCTGCGCCAGCTCCTCCTGGGTGAGGTCGTGGTGGACGTGCAGCCCGGCCTCCGACGGCTGGCCGAACCGCTCGGCCAGGTCGAGCAGCGCCTTGGCGACACGGCCCGGGACGTCGGTGAAGACCAGGTCGGCCATCACGTCGTTGGTCTTGCGGAGCCGCTGCGCGAGCGCGCGGAGCAGCTGCACCGCGACCTCCGGGTGGCCGGTCAGCCACGGCCGCAGGTCGTCGTGGCCGAGGCCGGCGAGGCGGCACTCGGTGACGGCGACCGCGCTGGCGGTGCGGGGCCGCGGGTCGAACAGCGACAGCTCGCCGAACATCTCGGACGGACCGAGCACGCTCAGCAGGTTCTCCCGGCCGTCCGGCGCCGTCCGGGTGAGCTTGATCTTGCCTTCCAGCACCACGTACAGCCGGTCGCCGGTCTCACCCTCGTTGAACAGCGTCTGACCGCGGGCGAGCCGCACCTCGGTCACGTTGGCGCGCAGCGCCTTGGCACCCTGCTCGTCCAGGGCCTCGAACAGCGGAGCCCTGCTCAGAACGTCCACGTCGCGGTCGGTCACGCTTCTCCTCCTCGAACACCCACATGCATAGTGTGACGTACGTCCCACCGCGTACGTGAAGGCAGGGTCCACGGCGCGCCGATACCGGACGCTCCGGGCCGTCCGTACCGCCGCGGGCGGCGGTGCTTCCGGCGGATCGCCACCGCGGCGGCGCCCCGTCTCCTGAACGTCACCTGCGCATCCAGTGTACGGAACCGCGGGTGAATGCGGTCACAAACGTACCGTTTCTCCTCTTCGGACGTGATTACCCCTCGCTCACGCGCCGTTTGCCCGGACGTTCCGAAGTCGATGCATCGCCGTTGCCCAAAGGGAAGCGGACGCCTCCCGGGGTGCTTCTGATCCGCCGAGAGGGCCGGACAGCGTGATGCTCGTCACGTTGTCGGAGGCCGCCCCGACCCGGTATCGCTCGCGGGCCCGGCGGGTGACCGCGGCGACCTAGGCTGAACGCCATGGCGACGAACACCGAGAAGAAGCCGCGTCCTCGCGCGCGCAAATGGCAGGAGGAGACGCGCCTGGGGCTCGTCCGGCGGGCGCGGCGGATCAACCGGGAGCTGGCCGAGCTCTACCCGGACGCCCACTGCGAGCTGAACTTCACGTCGCCGTACGAGCTGCTGGTCGCGACCGTCCTGTCCGCCCAGACCACGGACAAGCGGGTCAACCTGACGACGCCGGAGCTCTTCGCGGAGTACCCGACCCCCGCGGACATGGCCGCCGCCAACCCCGAGGACGTCGAGGCGATCCTGAAGCCGACCGGGTTCTTCCGGGCCAAGACCAAGTCCGTCATGGGGCTGTCGAAAGCACTGGTCGAACGGTTCGACGGCGAGGTCCCCGCCAAACTGAAGGACCTGGTCACCCTCCCCGGCGTCGGACGCAAGACCGCCAACGTCGTCCTCGGCAACGCCTTCGGCGTCCCGGGGATCACCGTGGACACCCACTTCGGCCGCCTCGCCCGCCGGTTCGGCTGGACGGCGTCCGACGACCCGGTCAAGGTCGAGCAGGACGTCGCCGAGCTCATCCCGCGCAAGGAGTGGACGATCCTGTCGCACCGGATGATCTGGCACGGCCGCCGGATCTGCCACTCGCAGCGCCCGGCCTGCGGGGCGTGCGCGATCGCCCCCCTCTGCCCGTCCTACGGCGAGGGGCCGACCGACCCGGTGACGGCCGCGAAACTCGTCCGCGACCGCTCCTTCGCCTGACCCGGTCCCGGTCTTTCGCGGACGGCCCGAAGGCTGACGTGCCGCCCTGCGGGCTGCCACGAAGGGCGGGTCAGGCCGTCCAGTTCGGGTCGCGGCCCAGGTAGCGCATGAGGGCGGCCACCTCGTCGCCGGACGACGCGGGCAGCGCGGGCGCGTAGGCGCCGAAGGCGCGCAGCGGCTCGACGATCTGCTGCGCCACCGGGAGCAGGTCGCGCGCGAGCGTGGTCGGCACGGGCGAGGGGGCTCCGGCGGACCTGGCGAGGTCCCAGGCGTGAACGGCGGCGTCGAGCGCGCACGCGCCCACGCCGAGCCCGGCGGGCATGTCGTTCGGCGGGACCGGAACGTGCACCTGCTCGGAGCTGGTGGCGACGCCCGCCCACGCCTCGGCGGCGAGCCGGAGGGCCGGTTCGAGCAGGTCCCGGGGTTCTCCGTCGAGGACCCCGGACGGCGCGAACGGGTCGTAGGACGGTCCCGGGCAGCCGGTGAGGAACGCCGCGAACCCGATCTGGTCGCCCGCCGCGTGCTGGAACACCTGGGCGGCGGTCCAGTCCGCGCAGGGCGTCGGGGCGCCCCAGTCGGCGACCGCGGCCACGGCGGTCCGCAGCGCGTCGTGGGACTGCGCCAGAATCGGCCAGTTGGTCATGTCATGCTCCTGCGCGTCGGCTGCCGACTTGAAACGATCAAGGCCGGTCATCGGGGTTTCTATCGCGAATCGAAGGGCTTTGGCAGTGGTTGCACGCATCGATTTGGCGGCGACGCGCCGCGTGACCGGCACGCGGCGCCGGGCCGTGTGACCGGCGCGCGGCGGGGGGCGTGTGACCGGGGCGCGGCGAGTGGGCGGCGTGCCAGGGTGATGGCGAGCGGCTTCCTGGGTATCGGTGTTCCGGTCCCCGAGGGGGCCGCGACGGATATCGGACAGTGTGATTTCGGACAGTGTCCGGCCCCGGGTTCCGGATGCCGGATCGCGGCGGCGGGAAGCAACGAGCCCGCCGCCGGGTTGGGAGAGATGTGATCGACGCCGCACCCTCCTCGTATCCCGCCTGGCTGGAGCGCTTCGTCCGCGAGGCCCCGCGGATGCAGGTCCCCGACGGGATGCGGCCCGCCGCGGGCAGCCGCCGTGCGGCGGTCCTCATCCTGTTCGGCGAGGGCCCGCACGGTCCGGACGTGCTGCTCACCGAGCGGGCCGCGACGCTGACCAAGCACGCGGGCCAGCCCGCGTTCCCCGGCGGCCGGATCGACCCGGAGGACGACGGCCCGGTCGCCGCGGCGCTGCGCGAGGCGCAGGAGGAGGCCGGCGTCGTGCCGTCCGGCGTGGACGTGCTCGCCACGCTGCCCGAGCTGTACCTGTCCCACAGTGACCACCGGGTCACTCCGGTGGCGGGCTGGTGGCGCGCGCCGTCGGAGGTGGCGCCCGGCCATCCCGGCGAGGTCGCGACGGTCGCGCGCGTCCCGATCGCCGAACTGACCGACCCGGCGAACCGGCTGACCGTCCGGCATCCGTCCGGGCTGCGGCTCGGTCCCGCGTTCCGCGTCGGCGGCATGCTCGTGTGGGGGTTCACCGCGGGGCTGCTCACGGCCGTCCTGGCGGCGGGCGGATGGGACCGTCCGTGGGACACCGGTCACGTTGAGGACCTTCCGCCGGACGTCCTCTCCCTCTCGGCGCGCGGCTGACGCACACGTCCGCGGGGAGCGCGCGACGTCCCGTCCCACCGGCGCTCAGGGTGCCGCGTACCCGCGTTCGCCGTGTCCCGCACCGGTCCGCACGGCTCCGAACATCGCCCTGCACGACTACACAGGTCCGGTGAAACTGGTACAGCGAGGGGACGTGCGCAGCCCCGTAGTCGCTATACGGTGAAGCGGTGCTGGGCGACCACCTTCTGGACCTGATCCTGCTCGTGCTGATACTGCTGTTCGCGGTGTCCGGCTACCGGCAGGGCTTCATCGTGAGCCTGCTGAGCTTCGTCGGCTTCGTCGGCGGCGGCGTCGTGGGCGTCCTCATCGCCCCGCCGATCGCCGAGGCCACGGTGAGCGGCACCGCGCAGCAGGCGCTGCTCGCCATCGTCATCGCCTTCCTCGCGGCCACCCTGGGCCAGCTGCTCGCGTCCTCGCTGGGCGCGGTGCTGCGCAACCGGGTGACCGACAACAACGCGCGCACGGCCGACGCGGTGGGCGGCGGCTTCGTCTCGGTCCTGTCGCTGCTCATCGTCGCGTGGTTCTTCGGGTCGCTGGTCGCCAACTCCGAGTTCAAGTCGGTGCGCACGCAGGTCAAGGGGTCGTCCATCATCCGCGGCGTCAACGACGTGATGCCGCAGGAGGCGCAGACCTGGTTCTCCTCCTTCCGCGGGTTCGTCGCCAGCAGCGAGTTCCCGCAGGTGTTCAACGGCCTCGGCGGCGAGTCGGTGGCCAAGGTCCCGCCGCCCGACGACGCGATCCTCAACACCGGCGCGCTGCGCGCGGCCAAGCAGTCCATCGTGAAGATCACCAGCACCGCGCCGGACTGCCAGCGCCGCATCGAGGGCACCGGCTTCGTGTTCGCGCCCGAGCGCGTGATGACGAACGCGCACGTCGTCGCGGGCGCGCGCGGGCCGTCCCGGATCGACTCGCTGGACGGCACGCACCGCAACGCCCGCGTCGTCCTCTACGACCCGCAGCGCGACGTGGCCGTCCTGTACGTGCCGGGGCTGGCCTCGACGCCGCTGAAGTTCGCCGGTCCCGCGCGGGTGCGGGACGACGCCATCATCGCCGGGTACCCCAAGAGCCGTCCGTTCACGGCGCTCGCCGCCCGCATCCGCGCCCGGCAGATCTCCAAGGCCCCGGACATCTACCACTCGCCGCAGGTCACCCGCGAGATCTACGCCATCCGCGGCGACGTGGAGCAGGGCAACTCCGGTGGACCGCTCCTGTCCAGCGACGGCCGCGTCTTCGGCGTCATCTTCGCCGCCGCCCTCGACTCGCCGCAGACCGGATACGCGCTCACCGCCAACGAGGTCGCGCCGGACGCGCGCGCCGCCCAGGGCGCGACCATCTCCGTCTCCACCGAAGGCTGCGCCGACTAGCACAGCAGGCTGCACCGATTAGCAGGACAGGCGGCGCCGACTAGCTGAGCAGGCTGCACCGACTAGCAAGGCTGGCTACGCCGACTAGCAGGGCGGGCCGCGCCGACCAGCAGGGCGGGCCGCGCCGACCAGGCGGCGCCGACCGGCGTTGCGGGTGGGGCTCAGCGCAGGCGTAGGCGGACCGGGGCGTCGAGGGGAAGGGCCTCCGCCAGGGAGCGGACGTCCGCCGTCAACCGGGCCAGGTCTATGCCGTGCGTGCCGTTTGCGTACTCGTCGAGACGGTCGGCCGCACGTGACAGGAGCGCTTGAGCACCGCGCGGGTTGCCTCGGCGCAGATGCGTGATGCCGACGGCCACCTGCGCCAGCCCGCGCCACAGCTCACGTTCGTTCTCCGGTGACGCCTTCCAGACCGCCTCCAGCACCTCGTGCGCGTGGAAGGGACGGTCGCTGTCGAGGAGGCGTTGCGCTTCGGCCAACGCCTCGTCCGGTGGAAGGTCCAGGTCGTCCGGTGTCGTCGGTATGCCGGACGCACCGTGCGGAAGCGGACGTCCATAGGCGTCGCGCGGACGAGCGTTACGCGCCCGTCCCCGATCGTCCCGGTCGCGGTCCGGGTTCGGATCCTGGGCCCGTGCCGAGTTCGAGTCCTGTCCCCGGGGGGTCGGCTCCGTCATGGGTCAGCGTTCGGGTTCGGGGTCGTTGAGCCAGCCGATGAGTTCGGCGTCGAAGGCGTGCGGACGTTCCTGGTGCGGGAAGTGGCCCGCGCCTTCGATGAGCTTCCAGCGGTAGGGCGCGGTGACGTACCGTCCGGAGCCCTGCGCGCTGGAGGGAAGCGTGCACCGGTCGAGAGCGCCGTGCAACTGGAGAGTCGGAACGTGGATGGGCACGCGCATACGTCGTGCATAGCGGATGCCGTCCGGACGCGGTTGCGAGCGGACGAACCAGCGGTGGTACTCCAGCGCGCAGTGCGCCACACCGGGGATGCGTATCGCGTCACGCACGAGACGTTCGGTGCGCTCGTCCGGCCAACCGGGGCCGGACCAGTCGTGCAGTAGGCGTCCGACCAGAGCGGCGTCGTTCTGTACGAGACGTCGCTCTGGCCATAGCGGAATCTGGAAACCGAGCGTGTGCCGTGTGGCCCAGAGCTGTCGGCGAGGATCGCCCCGGAGCGCTTGGCGCAGGCGCAACGGATGGGGTGCGCCGACCGTCACGAGCCTCTGCACGACCTTGGGATGGTAGGCCGCCATCGTCCAAGCGAGCAGCCCGCCCCAGTCGTGCCCCACGACGATCGCGTTCGCCTCGCCGAGCGCGCGCACGAGGCCGGCGGCGTCCGCGGCGAGCGTCACCAGGTCGTAGCCGCGCGGCGGCTTGTCGCTCGCCCCGTAGCCGCGCAGGTCGACGGCCGCCGCGCGGAACCCGGCGGCGGGGAGCGACACGAGCTGGTGCCGCCACGACCACCAGAACTCCGGGAACCCGTGCAGCAGCAGGACGAGGGGCCCCTCACCCGCCTCCACGACGTGGAAGCGGGTGCCGCCCGCGCTCACCGAGCGGTGCGTCCAGGGGCCCTCGATCTCGACCAGCGAGGCGTCCGGCGCGGCCATCGTCGTCGTGTCCGCTCAGTCCGTCAGGGCCCGGGCGTCCGCGCCCGCCTCGACGGAGCCGCCGGCGTCCTCGCCGTCACCGCGGTGCCGGATCATGTCGAAGTCCGCGCGCAGCTGCGCGCGCGTCTGCTTCGCCCCGTCGATCTTGCGGATGCGCAGGTAGCCGATGCCGACCAGGGCGGCGGCGAGCAGCAGGTAGACGCCCGCGACGATGAGGAACGCCGCCCAGTGCCAGACGCCCAGCGCGACAAGCCCGTACGCGGCGGCGATCGACAGCAGGATGACGATGATCCCGGCGCAGAGCCCGGCGATCGTGAACATCACGCTGCCCAGCGCGGCCTTCTTGGCGTCGTCCTTCAGCTCCAGCTTGGCCAGGTCCATCTCGGCCCGGATCAGACTGGAAACGTTGCTGGACGCCAAGGCGACGAGCTCGCCGAGGGACTTGTCCTCCATGCGGCCGCCCGGCAAGTGTGCCTCCGACATAGCGCTCTCTCCTTCCAGGACCCCGGTCACCAGGGCCGCACCCAGCCTGGCAGTTCCTCCGCCGCTCCGCCCACTCGGCCCGTGCGCACGGGCCGTCCGCCGTCCACGCCGGCGGTCCGCTCCGGCACGCCGTGCGCACCGCCGCCTCCGGGGACGGCCATCAGGTCACCTCCACCGAGCGGGCGCGCTGCCGCACCCGGTGCCGGAAGATCGCGGACGCGACCGCCGAGGCGGTGACGCTCGCGATCAGGACCGCCGTCGTCACTCTCTCGAATTGTGCCGGGTCGGGGTAGGCCAAACCGCCGATCAGCAGTGAAACGGTGAAGCCCACTCCGGCCAGCACGGCGACACCGGCCAGTTCGCGCCAGTGCAGGCCCCCGCCGAGCCTGGCCAGTCCGAGCCGGACGGCCGTCCACGCGCCGCCGAGGACCCCGACGAACTTCCCCACGACCAGGCCGAGCATCACCCCGATCGCGACGCGGTCGTGGAACACCCCGTTGAGCGCGTCCCCGCTGAGCGCCACACCCGCGCTCAGGAACGCGAACAGCGGCACGCACAGTCCGGCCGAGATCGGCCGCAGCACGTGGTCGGCGCGTTCGGCGTTCGTCGGACGCTCGTCCGGCGTCTCCTTGCCGGACGTCAGCATGCCGAGCGCGACCCCGGCGACCGTCGCGTGGATACCGCTGCGCTGCGTGAAGTACCAGGCCAGAAGCGCGAGCGGCACGTACACCCACGGCGTCCGGACGCCCCTGGCCTGCAGCACGCCGTACACCGCGACGCACGCGACGGCCAGCAGCAGCGCGCCGGGGACGAAGTCCGAGCCGTAGAACAGCGCGATGATCGTGATGGCGATCAGGTCGTCCACCACGGCGAGCGTCAGCAGGAACGCGCGCAGCGGTCCCGGGCAGTCGGAGAAGGTCACGGCGAGGACGGCGAGCGCGAACGCGATGTCGGTCGCGGTCGGGACGGCCCAGCCGCGCATCCCGTCGCCGGTCCCCGCGGTGACCGCGAGGAAGATCAGGGCGGGTACGACGACGCCCGCGGCGGCGGCGATCACCGGCAGCGCGGCGGCGCGCGGGTCGCGCAGCTCGCCGTGCGTCAGCTCCTCGCGCAGTTCGAGTCCGGCGATGAAGAAGAAGACCGCGAGCAGACCGCCGGACGCCCAGTGCGCGACATCCATGTGGTGCAGGCCGAGCCAGTTGAGCTCGTGCGTCTGGAGGCTCTTGTACGCGCTCGACCAGGGGGTGTTCGCCCAGATCAGGGCGATGACGGTGGCCGCGAGCATGACCACGCCGCCCACGGTCTCCGTGCGCAGCGCCCCGGCCACGTGCCTGGCGTAGCGGATCGTCGGTCGGACGGGCCGGTTGTGGCGTGCGCGCGTCATGCATCCCCCGGGTGGCAGGCGAATCGTCATCTCGGGGACGCTTCGCCCGTGCGGAACACGGAGGCGACTCGTCCCCACGCCGACCAGACTTCCCGGCACACCTGGCTCCGAGCCTACCCGGATGATCGCCGCCTATGTCCGTTGTGCCCGCCGCTGACCATGCGAAACGGGCGCCCGACGGTGGTCCGTCGGGCGCCCGTCACGGCGTTGCGCGCGGGTCGGCGCCTGCGCGGCGGGCGCCCGAGAAGCGCCCGAGAAGCGCCCGAGAAGCGCCCGCGTTCAGGGGATCGCGAAGTGCCCGCGCTCAGGGGACCGCGCCCCTCGACTCGGAGGGGGTCAGTCCTCCGACTTGGCGCTGGGCAGCTTCTCGGAGATGAGGTTCATCACCGTGCTGTCGGCCAGCGTCGTCACGTCGCCGATGCTGCGGTTCTCCGCCACGTCCCGCAGCAGCCGGCGCATGATCTTCCCGGAGCGGGTCTTCGGCAGCTCCGGCACGATCATGATCTGCCGCGGCTTGGCGATCGGGCCGAGCGTGTGCGCGACGTGGTTCCGCAGCTCCTTGAGGAACTCCTCGCCCTCGACGTCCTCGCCGGCGGAGCCGCGCGGGATCACGAACGCGACGATCGCCTGCCCGGTCACCGGGTCGGTCGCGCCCACGACGGCGGCCTCGGCGACCTTCGGGTGCGACACCAGCGCCGACTCGACCTCCGTCGTGGAGATGTTGTGGCCGGACACCAGCATCACGTCGTCCACCCGGCCGAGCAGCCAGATGTCGCCGTCCTCGTCCTTCTTCGCGCCGTCGCCGGCGAAGTACAGGCCCTCGAACCGCGACCAGTACGTCTTGACGTACCGCTCGTCGTCGCCCCAGATCGTCCGGAGCATGGACGGCCACGGCTCCTGCAGCGTCAGGAACCCGCCGCCGCCGTTCGGGACCGGCCGCGCCTGGTCGTCCACGACGTCCGCGGCGATGCCCGGCAGCGGGCGCATCGCCGCGCCCGGCTTGCCCGCCGTCACGCCCGGCAGCGGGCTGATCATGATGGCGCCGGTCTCGGTCTGCCACCAGGTGTCCACGACCGGGCACCGGTCCGCGCCGATGTGCTCGCGGTACCAGACGTACGCCTCGGGGTTGATGGGCTCGCCGACCGAGCCGATCACGCGCAGCGAGGACAGGTCGTACTGCGCGGGGATGTCGTCGCCCCACTTCATGAACGTCCGGATCGCCGTGGGCGCGGTGTAGAAGATCGAGACCTTGTACTTCTGGATGAGCTCCCACCAGCGTCCCCGGTGCGGGGTGTCGGGGGTGCCCTCGTACATGACCGACGTCGCGCCGTTGGCGAGCGGCCCGTACACGATGTAGGAGTGCCCGGTCACCCAGCCGATGTCGGCCGAGCACCAGTACACGTCCGTCTCCGGCTTCAGGTCGAAGACCGCGTGGTGCGTGTAGGCGACCTGGGTGAGGTACCCGCCGGTCGTGTGCAGGATGCCCTTCGGCTTACCCGTCGTCCCGGACGTGTAGAGGATGTACAGCGGGTGCTCGGAGTCGTGCGGCTCCGCCGTGTGCTTGTCGTCCTGCCGGTCCACGACGTCGTGCCACCACACGTCGCGCCCGGTCTCCGCCACCGGCTCGCCCGTCCGCCGGACGACCAGCACCTTCTCGACGGACGGGGTGTCCTTGACGGCCTCGTCCACCGTCGGCTTGAGGGCGGACGGCTTGCCGCGCCGGTACCCGCCGTCCGCGGTGATGACGAGTTTCGCCTCGGCGTCCTGGATGCGGGTGCGTAGCGCGTCGGCGCTGAACCCGCCGAACACCACCGAGTGGGTGGCGCCGATACGCGCGCACGCGAGCATCGCGATCGGTAGCTCGGGGATCATCGGCATGTAGACGGCCACCCGGTCGCCCTTGCGGACGCCCAGCTCCAGGAGGGCGTTCGCCGCCTTCGCCACCTCGCGCTGGAGGTCGGCGTAGGTGAGCGTGCGCGTGTCGCCCGGCTCGCCCTCCCAGTGGTAGGCGACGCGGTCGCCGTTGCCGTTCTCCACGTGCCGGTCGACGCAGTTGTAGGCGACGTTCAGCTCACCGCCGACGAACCACTTGGCGAACGGCGGGTTGCTCCAGTCGAGCACCTCGTCCCACCGCTTCGCCCAGGCGAGCCGGTCGGCCTGCTCCGCCCAGAACCCGAGGCGGTCGGCGGCGGCCCGCTCGTAGGCGTCGGCGGTGACGTTGGCGGACTCCGCGAGCTCGGCCGGCGGGGGGAAGCGCCTCGTCTCCTGCAGGAGGTTCGACAGTGTCTCTTGGCTCTCGCTCACGCGTACTCCTCGCTGTTCAAAGAGGGGGCGCCTTCCACGGCCCACTCCATCAGCGAACGTCCGGATCGGACAAGGGCTTGCCGGTTTTGTGGGCGCAAGGGGCGAAAGGGGCTCCCCGGCTTCGGGTTGGATGCTATGTGATGCCAGCCACACGTGGCCTTCCCAGGTTCAGTGTTCGGGAATCCGCGCAAGATCGCCCCTCTGCTCGAGAAGCGGACGCGACCATCGTGACCTGCGGAGACGTGGCGCGAGGGTGATCGGGATTACTTGAAACAAACTTTCCGGTTTCGGCCGATAGGGCCCGATAGGGCGGAGCCGCGGGGAGCGGGCCGCGCGTGGGCGGAGGGCGGCTGACGGAGCCGCGGCGGTGACCGCATAAGGTCGGGCGCGTGACCGATGTCGATGCCTTTGCCTACGTCGCGGACCTGCCCGGAGTGGAGGAGGCCGTGGCCGACGCCCGCAAGGCGGTGGACCGCCTGCTGGGCCACCGCATCCTGAGGCGGCGCAGCGCGGAGGTCTCCACCGAGTCCGCGCTCCGCGGGGCCCGCGCGTCCGCGGTCCTGGAAGGCGCGTCCGTCACGATGGACGAGCTGCGCTCCGCGGTCGAGGGCCACGCCGCCCCGATCGTGCAGGGCTCGCTGCGGGTCAGCGCCGAGCTGGGCTCGCTGGCCGAGACCTGGCGCAAGGCCCCGCGGCAGGTGCTCGCCCGCCTGCACGTCCTGGCCGCCGCCGACCTGGTGGACCAGGCCGCCCTCGGCCGTCCGCGCGGCGCCGAGGCCGCCGTCGAGATCGCCGACCCGCTGGAGCTCGGCGCGCCGCCGTCCCCGGTGGAGGTGGGGCAGCGGCTCGACGCGCTGTGCGACCTGCTCGTCCGTCCCAGCAAGGCCCCGGCGCTGATCGTCGCCGCCCTGGTGCACGGCGAGCTGCTGACGCTCCGTCCGTTCGGCGTGGCGGACGGCGTGATCGCACGGGCGGCGGAGCGGCTCACGTTCGTCGCGCGCGGCCTCGACCCCAAGTCCCTCACGGCGCCCGAGGTCGGCCACCTGGAACTCGCCGCGGACTACCCGGACGCGCTGCGCGCCTACGCGTCGGGGACCGCCGAGGGCATGGTCCGGTGGATCCGCCACTGCGCCGACGCCACGGTGGCCGCCGCCCGCGACTCCCAGGCCATCTGCGAGGCCTACCTCCGCGGCTGAGTTCCGCGCGGTTGGCTCCTGCGCGGTCGGCTCGTCCGGGGCTGACTCCTTCCGGGTTGAGTCTTCCGCGTTGGCTCCTGCGTGGCTGAGCCCTGCGCGGCTGACTGCTGTCTTGCCGGCTCCCAGGTGGTCGGCCCTTCGGGCGGACGTTCCGGCGGCGCGCCTGTTTGGCGTTGCTGCTGGTCAGTGCGCTATTTCTGGCGCGCTCTCCGCGCTCGATTTCCTGCCCTGCGGTGTGGTCGCGATTGCCTTGAGTGACGGTGCGCAGGTGGGTGGCGGGAAGCGCGCGAGTGGCTGCTCGTGCGTATGCGCGGAATCGGCTCGTGCGCTTGCGCATGAATGGAGTCATGCGTCCGGGCGGCCGTGCACTAAGAGTTGGTGACTGCACACCTCCGCAGCCTGAAGAAGCTGGGCGCTGATGTGGCAAAAGCGCACGTAGACGCAGTGATCGAGTGGGCGGCGCGACACGCGAGCGCGGAGGCGTCTGTGCGAGTGCGAAGGCGTCTGCTTGCGTCGGGGTCGGACGCGCGCGAGAGGAAGGGGAGTGGCCGCACGAGCCTGATGTCCGTCGGTTGGGTGTCGGTCGCCCGCGGCGACCCTGCGGCTGACGGACTCCCGGCCGCCGAGAGGTAGACGGAAACCGAGCGGCGTCGCGCCACGCGGGTGTGCGACGCAGGACGCGGGTGCGGGGTGTCGGGCGCGGCGGGTGCGGGACGTGGGGCGCGGCGGGTGCGGGGCGTCGGGGGCGGCGGGTGCGGGCGTGGAGCCCGGGGTTGGGCGCGGGACGTGGCGTCCGGCTCGGGGGTGCGTGCGAGGGCACCCGTCCGTGGCGGAAGCGCCCGAGACAAATGAACGGCACCCCGCGCTCGGCGGGGCGCCGCCCTGGTCACGTCACACCGGGTTACCAAGCGTGCAACTGGTATCCGTCGGAGCGGGTCAAGCCCGTCTCGACGCGCCTCCCGCGGCTGGTCGCGCGTGGGTGCCCGGCTGCCGTGCACGGACACTCGGTCCGTAGAACCTGTCTACGCCACATATGTCCAGTTGACAAGCCCTGGATCGGTAAAAGAAACCTCCACCGGGGTGGCTGCGCGCGGGTAACGGAAGAGTGGCCCGCTGCGGCTCGGAGGGCGCGCCGAGCGTGGAACGCGCCATTCTCCGACACTTCCCGATCGTCGATTTTGATCACTCAGTGTGACCATGTTTCTTTTCGTCCGGCCGTCTCCGTGGAGGCGCGTGGACGCCTGCTGCGACGGGCGCGCGCCGCTCCGGCGCCCCGGATCGGCGGGCGAGAGCGGGCTGTCGGCGGGTCCCGGAGTACCGTCTTCCCAACCAGGCTAGAAAATTCGTCCGGGCAGAGGGACTTTCCCGCTCGACGGAACTCTCTGCGATCGGGCAGCATATGTTGTATCTGCCTAGACTGTAGTTGGCGAGATTGCTACTCCCGTAGATCAAACTGGTGTACCACTTAGTGCGATCTGACCGAGACTTTCTTGGGAAAACGGGCCGGCTCTACCCCCCCGGAGCCGGACCGTTCGGCGACCCCCGCTCTCCCCCCCGGCGGGGGTCGCCTTACGTGAACGGCCCGGGTGGCGGTTACCAACCCCCCGGAGCCCCCACCCGGGCCTTCACAAATCTCCTCCCCATCCAGGGCCTGACCTGGCATTTCTCGTGATCGAACGGGAGTTGTCCACAGTTCGGGAGCGCACTTCCGGTGGACGCCGCGGGCGGCGCATCGTGGAACTCCACCGATGCGAGAGGAGAGCGCGATGACCGCCGCGCTGATCGTCACCGAAGACCCGGCCACCGCCGACGACCTGCTGCGTCTGGCCGCCGCCGCCGACGCGCCCGCCGAGGTCGTCGGCTCCGTGGGCGACGCCCGGGCGGGCTGGTACCAGGCCCCGCTCGTGCTCGTCGGCACCGACGTCGCGGACGGCCTCGCCGCCGCCGGCCCGCACCGCCGCTCGGGCGTCGTGCTGGTCGCCCGGCCCGGCGAGGGTCCCGACGTCTACCGCCTCGCGCTCGGCGTCGGCGCCGGCGACGTCGCCGTCCTGCCGGACGACGAGCCCTGGCTGACCGACGCGATGGCCGCCGCGGCCGAGCCGGACGACGCCCGCGGTGTCGTCGTCTGCGTCACCGGCTCGCGGGGCGGCGCGGGCGCGAGCGTCCTGGCCGCCGCCCTGGCGCAGCGCTCCGCCCGCGACGGCCTGCGCACCCTGCTGATCGACGGCGACCCGCTGGGCGGCGGCATCGACCTGCTGCTCGGCCTCGAAGGGCACGAGGGCGCGCGCTGGCACGACCTCGCCCAACGTCAGGGCCGCATCAGCGTCGCCACCCTTCGCGACTCACTGCCGAGCCAGGGCGAGCTGTCGGTCCTGTCGTGGAGCAAGCGCGAGCCGGTCGCCGTGTCGTCCGACTCGGTGCGCTCCCTGCTCGGATCGGCGGCCCGCGGCTTCGACCTGACCGTCGTGGACGTTCCCCGCTATCTGGGCGACATCGGCCGTCCCGCCCTGCGTGCGGCGCACACGTGCTACCTGGTCGTCCCCGCCGAGGTCCGCGCCACGGTCGCCGCCGATGTCCTGGCGGGCTTCCTCCGCCGGGAGACCTCCGACGTCCGGCTCATCGTCGGCGGCCCGCCGCCCGGCGGCCTCCGCCCCGACACGGTCGCCCGCCACCTCGACCTCCCCAGCATCGGCACCCTCGACCGCGACCGCCGCGTCCCACCCGCTCTCGAACAGGGCGACCTGTCCCGAATAACCCGCCGAGGCGCATTACGCGACCTCTGCGACCACCTCCTGGACGCCCAGTCCCTGGCCCCGGCCACGCCCCGTCCAGCCAAGGCCGCCTAACCCGCCAGGCACCTATCCCGGACCTCCTGACCAGCAAGGTTCTGTCGAGGCGCGCAGTTGCCAACTGCGCCCTGCTGGCAGAGCTCCCCGGCCGCGGCGTGCTGGCGGCATGGAGCGCGCGGCGCGGCGTTCGAGGAGTCGCTGCGGATCTGTTTCGGCCGGGCGCAGGCGCCGCGGTACCGATTCCGATGCCGCGCCGACCCGACGTCGTTTACCCAGCCCGCCGAGCCCGACCTGGCCCAGGAACTGCTTCGGTCGGCGGAGGCGCCGCAGTGCCGGTTCCAGTGCCGCGCCGACCCGACGTCGGCTACCTCGCCCGCCGAGCCCGACCTGGCCCACCGTGCACCGGGCCATGTCTGGCCGTCGGGGGCCGGGCGACCCGTGTCAGGCGGGGCGTCGTGGCCGGTGGAAGGGGCCGGCAAATGGAGTGGGGTGACCCCGACAAGCCCTTGGCAGGACGGGAGCGTGCCGACCAGGAGGGGACCGCATCGTCGTGAGGCGGTGTGGCGACACCGGGCGGCTCCAGGACGGTCGGGTCGTCCTCGCCTACAAGCTCGGTGAGAGCTATGGCCCAACCGATGCCCTGTACGACGCGTGTTTCTCGAACGAAGCCGTCATGCCTGCCAGCTCGGCATTCGGCCCGCTGGGAAGACCGTCGCCGTCTCGATCAGCCCGATGGGACGCGGCGCGAGAGCAGTGATGACCGAGAATCGAACGACCGGATCTACAGCGAAGGAGTTTTGATGATGAACAGCAGATTCTCGGAGGCGGTACGCGGCCGGTTGGCCGAGGGCGGCGTCGAGCCCACCGCGGGGCGGGTGGCGGTGGCCCTGCGGGCCGAGGAACGCCTCCTCGGCGACCGCGAGGTGCTGGCTCTGACCGACGAGTTACGCGCGGAGTTCGTGGGCGCGGGGCCGCTGGAGCCCTTGTTGCGCATCCCGGAGGTGACCGACGTCCTGGTGAACGGCCCCGACGAGGTGTGGGTGGACGCCGGTTCCGGGCTCGTCCGGACGGGGACGCGCTTCGCCGACGAGGCCGCACTGCGCCGGCTCGCCCAGCGCCTCACCGCCGCTGCGGGACGTCGGCTGGACGACGCGTCCCCTTATGCCGACGCACGCCTGCCCGGCGGTGTCCGTCTCCACGCCGTCCTGCCGCCGGTCGCCCCCACGGGCACCTGCCTGTCGCTGCGGCTTCCTCGCCGTCGCGCGTTCACGCTGGACGAACTGGTCGCGACGGAGACCGTTCCCCCTGCCGGAGCGGCCCTCCTCTCGGCTCTCGTCAAGGCACGAGCGGCGTTCCTCATCAGCGGAGGCACCGGTACGGGCAAGACCACCCTTCTGAGCTGCCTGCTCGGGCTGGCGGCCGATTCCGAACGCCTGCTCCTGGTCGAGGACTCGGCCGAGCTGAGCCCGGACCATCCGCATGTCGTCCGGCTGGAGACGCGACCGCCGAACGTCGAGGGCGCGGGCGGGGTGACGTTGCACCAGCTTGTCCGGCAGGCTCTGCGAATGCGGCCCGACCGTCTGGTCGTGGGGGAAGTGCGCGGCGCCGAGGTCGTCGATCTGCTGAGCGCCCTGAACACCGGGCACGAAGGCGGCTGCGGCACCCTGCACGCGAACGCCGCCACCGACGTCCCGGCTCGGCTTGAAGCTCTGGCCTGCGCTGCCGGCCTGAGCCGCGAAGCCGTTCACAGCCAGTTGGCCGCCGCGCTGGATGTCGTCGTCCACCTGGTCCGGGCTCCCGGTACCGGCAAGCGCCGCGTCGCCGAGATCTGCATGCTGCGGCGAGCCTCCGACGGGCTGGTCACGGCGGTTCCCGCGGTGACCTTCGCGCCGTCCGGCGCACTGGAGCCCGCCGAAGCGGCGGCGGCGCTGTCCCAACTTCTTCACCCGCATTGGCCGCTGCCATGGTGACTGCGGCTATGGCTTGCGCGGCTCTGGCAGCCTGGCTGCTCTGTGGGCCGCCCCCGGCGGCGGCTCGCCTGCGACGCGCGCTTCCGCCGCCTTCCGAGGTGTCTCCGGTCATTCATCTGCTCCAGCGTGCGGCCGCCCTCCGGACCACCCTGCTGGACAGACGCAGGGCACCTGCCCGCTGGCGGGCCTCGGTGATCGAGCTGTGCGAAGGCATGGCCGCCGAACTCGCCGCAGGCAGATCCCCGGAGGAGGCGTTCTCCGCGACGGTCGCCGTCCTGCCACGACCGGTGGCCAAGGCCCTCCGAGCCCCACCGAACCATGACTCCATCACCCACCTCGACGCGGTGGCGACCACGCAGGCCGGCGCGGAGTCCTTGCGCCTCCTGGCCGCGACCTGGCGGTTGGGAGCAGAGCGGGGCGGCACCCTGGCCACGGTCCTGGACGGCCTCGCCGCAGCTCTTCGCGATGAGGAAACGCAGCGACAGGAGATCGCCGTCCACCTGGCCGCGCCCAGGGCAACGGCCCGCCTCCTGGCGATCCTCCCGGTCCTGGGGCTGGCCATGGCCACGGCCATGGGGACCAACCCGCTCCCTTTTCTTCTCACCACCGGCCCCGGTTTGGCCTGCCTGGCCACCGCCCTGGCCTTGGACGCAACCGGCCTCTGGTGGACGCGACACCTGGCCACCAAGGCCGCCCACCCTTGACCGGCGGCGTGGAGCAGCCCACAAGGCCCGCCTCGATGTCGTAAGTCGCAACGGTCGAATCGTGCTCGATGCGACTGGCAACGGTTGGGAGGTGTCGTTCCGGCAGCTCGTCAGACCACCCGACCTGACCCTCCGTCCACCGAATCCTCTCGTCCACCGGAGCCCCGAGATCGGACTTCTCGCCCGGCGGTCATACGGCGGGCAACCCCCTCAAAGGCTGCTCTGCACCAGCTCCATACCGCCGCATTGCCACGGTGGTTATGCCGCTCTACCAGTGCGGCGACCACGCGGGTAACCATCCGCCGAGGCAAACCACGGCCCTCTGGTACGACGTGCAGCAGGCCGGAGCAGTCGTGCAAGCAGGGCGTCGTCGGTTCGTATTCGGCAGCGCCGGTAGCGAGGAGAGCCGCCAGCCGGGGGCACAGCCAGGTCACCCCTCGGAACTCTGGGTGGGCCGCTTCGGTTGGTGGCGTAGCTTTCGCCGTCCGGCACTCCGACGCGTGCACCAGCTGGGAAGTCCGGGTCGTGCGTTTCGGCTGGTGGGGTGGCTTTCGCCGTCCGGCACTCCGACGCGTGCACCAGCCGGGAAGTCCGGGTTGTGCGTTTCGGCTGGTGGGGTGGCTTTCGCCGTCCGGCACTTCGACGCGTGCACCAGCCAGGAAGCCCGGGTCATGCGCTCCGGTTGATGGAGTGGCCTCGCCGCCCGGCAGTCCGACGTCCGGACCGGTTTGGGACTCCGGGGCGGGCGCTCTGGCTGGTGGCGCGTGGGATGCGAGAAATCCCAAGCCACCAGCCTGGTCAACCGCTGGAATCCGCAAGGGGATCTTGGCCCTGTGCCGGTGATGACGACAGCCAGGCCACCCGGGCGAGCATCGGCGGCGGGTCGCTTGGCGGGGACCTCTCTTGTGCTCGCAGGCCCGTTCGCCAGTGAGCGTCCAAGGCCGAGGCTTTGGGCGTCACGGCCCTCGTGCAATCGCGTCTCGACGGGCTCCGGGCGCCATGGACAGGGCGAGAGGGCGGCCCTCGACCGGTACTCATCACTACGTCGTTCAGGAGTACACATGCTGTGGATAGCGGTCCTCTGCTTCGCCATCTGCGCGTATCTGGCGTCAGAACCGTCCCGGTCGGCGAGTCGGCGCTTGGCCGACGTCCGGTCATCGGGGCGCTTCAAGGGGCAGGAGTCGCAGAGTCGGTGGAGCGGACGCGCGACAGGGTGGCGGAGCCTGCTGGAGTGGCTGTCCTCGGGAAGGATCAGTTGCCACGGGCCTCCCAGACTCCGTTCGCCACGCGGAGCCGCTGACGTAAGGAAGGCGGGTCTTCCTCCGGGGGCTTCACCTGCGGCAGTTCCTCGTCTGCGGGCTGGTGACCACGGGATCGGCAACGTTCCGTTCGAGCGAGTGGCCAGGTGGTCGCGGGAGCAGTCGGCGCAGCCAGTCGATCCAGCGCGCGCTTCGGGCGGAGCAGCATCGCCGGGCACTCTCCAGCCATGGGCAGGAAGGTACGAGTCGTCGTCCAGGTCCGTCTCGTCGCCGGGAGGGGGCAGCGGTCGCGGGCTCGACCGAGGTAGGGGAGGCGGCCACCACGGAGGGGCTGGCGGGAGTGATCGAAGCGGCGCTTCGTCCTCTTCGGGAGAAACCGCCGCAGTGAGTAGGGGCCGGGAACGGATATTGCGGGGAGCGGCAGCCGTCGTCCCAGGCCTGGTTGCGGTTTGGGTGATCGGCGGCTCGAGCGGTTGGGTCATGGGAGCCGTGGTGGCGGTTCTGTTCGCCAAGTGGTCGGCGAACGTGGGGAAGGCCGACGATCGCGATCGACGGAGTCGAATCGTCCTTGAGCTGCCGGTCACCGTCGACCTGCTGGCCGCCTGCCTCAGGGGTGGGATGCCGTGGGACGAGTCGGTCGAGGCGGTGGCGTCCACGATCGGTGGTCCGCTCGGCGAAGAGCTCGGTGCGGTCTCCGTGCAGATCCGCCTGGGGGCGGATCCGGTGCGGGCGTGGCTTCAACTGGGTGAACGCCAGCCGCCGCTCGCCCCGTTGGCGCGTACCGCCGTCCGTGCATCGCGCAGCGGAACGGCACTCGCCGTCTCGCTCGGACGTCTCGCACAGGAACAGCGGCGGACGGCGAGGACCGCAGCCGCCGCACGAGCGCGTTCGGCCGGCATTAGGGCGCTGATGCCATTGGGCTTGTGCTTTCTGCCGGCCTTCGTGTTGCTGGGGATCGTCCCGGCCATTGTTGGGATTGCGTCCTCGATGACGCTTCCTTGGTGAATCCCTGCAATTCTCACGCGCGGCCGGATCCCGCCCTACGCGAGTCGGGATTTCTGCCGCCGTACCGCCGTTTAAGGCCGTCCGTGGATGGCGGGCGCATGCCTCGTCCGTGGCCTTTTCAACGCAGATGCAAGCGATCGTGCAGGCATCCCGCGTTCGGCTGGCACCCACACAGAAGACGAACCCGCTTGACCTGCGAATTCGCTGCTCCAGTCGGCTGGGTCGGAGAGTTATCCACAGATCGGTGGACGGCTTGGGATGACGATCGGCAGGTAGCACCCTGGTTACAGGGCGTTAAGAGCCCGGATCGAAGGGAGCATGATGAGAAGGATCGCTCGGGCACTCCGTCGCTGTCGTGGTCGCGCGCGAGACGCCGGCATGTCCACCGCCGAGTACGCGGTCGGCACGATTGCCGCCACCGCCTTCGCCGGCCTGCTGTACAAGATCGTGACGAGTTCGGAGGTCCAGAAGGCCCTGTTAGGGATCATCCAGCGGGCCCTTCAGCTGGCGCAGTGACCATGCGGTGGCGGCACGATCGCGGCATGGCCACCGCGGAGATCGCGGTCGCGTTGCCCGCCCTGGTCCTCGTCACGGTGCTCGCCCTGTGGGCGGTGGCGGTCGCGTCCACACACCTGGCCTGTGTGGACGCGGCCCGCGCCGGATCCCGTGCCGCCGCACGCGGCGAGTCTCTCGACGCCGTCCGGGCCGTCGTGGCCCGGTCGGCGCCGCGAGGCGCGACGGTCACCGTGGAGCGCGGTCCTGACAGCGTCCAGGTGACGGTCTCGACGACCGTCCGTCCTCCAGCGTTGTCGGGCCTGCCGCCCCTGAGCGTCCAAGCCCACGCCAAGGCGGAGACGGAGCCGGGTGCTCAACCCGAGTAAGTGCTTCCGAGTAAGGCGTTGCGCCTCGTCAGGGCACGGGGAAGCCGGTCTGGCTGCCGTCTCGGAGTTCAGCCTGAGTCGGGCGCTGTTCGGTGGGCGCGGGATGGCGAGGGCCACGGGACCGATGGGAGCTCGAGTTGAGCGCCTGCTGGAACGGGGCGCCACCCGGATCGATCGGTCAGGGCGACCTTCTTGCGCGGTGGAAGGCGCAGCGGCGTGGGCGTGGCGAAAGACGCGGCGGTGTGTGAGCAGTGGAGCGCGAGAAGTCGTGCGCGGCGGAGAGCGAGGGAGCGCCGGTTGTGGGGGGGTGAGGTCTCGCCAGGTCGGGGTGGAGACGTGCCCGGTCGAGGGGTGAGGGCGTGCCCGTCCGGGAGTGCGAGCGGACCGCCCGGCGGAGGAGGAGAACTCGTGCGCGGTAAAGGGTGAGGGGCGTGTGGCTGAGCGGGAGGGAGCGGACGTGTGCGTTGGAGGGGGAGGGACGTCGGTTGGCGGTGAGAAGTCGCGCCCGGGCGGGGTGAGAGGTTCCGCAAGGCCGGGGTGAGAGGTTCCGCAAGGCCGGGGTGAGAGGTTCCGCAAGGCCGGGGTGAGAGGTTCCGCAAGGCCGGGGTGAGAGGTTCCGCAAGGCCGGGGTGAGAGGTTCCGCAAGGGCGGGGTGAGGGGACGCGCCCGGCGGGGGGACGTGCCGGTTGGGGGGAGGGGTCGTGCCCGGTCGGGCGTGAGGGGGCGTGTGCGGCAGAGCGGGAGGGAGCGGGCATGTGCGTTTGCGGGATGAGGGGCCGTCGGACGGGAGGAGGGAGGGGATCACGCCCGGTCGGGGATGAGGGGGGTGTGTGGTTGAGCGGGAGGGAGCGGGCGTGTGCGTTGGAGGTGAGGGGCGCCGATTGGGGTGAGAGGTCGCGCCCGGCGGGCGTGAGGGGCGTGCCCGTTCGGGAGGTGAAGGGTCGTGCGCAGCGGAGGGGGAGGGGTCGTGTGCGGTCAGGGGGCGGAGGGGGTGTGGGCGGCGTACGGCAAGGAAGGGTGCGGGGACATGGTCGAGGGCTGGAGTCGGGTGAGTCGGGGACGTGGCTCGTATGGGGGTGTGACGGATGGGGCGGTGGTGTGCGGGGGTGCGTGATCGGGGGTCGGGGACGGTGTGGGTTCTGGCCTTTCTCGGGGTGATCTGGGCGGTGGGTGTCGCCGCGATGGTCGTCGGAGGTGTGCGTGTCGCTCGACATCGGGTGGAGGCGGCGGCTGATCTGGGAGCGCTGGCCGGTGCCGGTCGTGTGGGGGAAGGTGAGGAGGCGGCGTGTGGGGCGGCGCGTGAAGTCGCGGCGGATTCCGGCGGACGGATGGCGTCCTGTGTCGTGAGTGGAAGGATCGTGGAGGTCTCGACGGACGCCGTGGTGCGGCTGCCGTTCGGGATGCGAGTGGTTCGAGTCGTCGCGCGGGCCAGGGCTGGTCCTGTGGGACGGGACGGCGTACCCTGACGGGACTCGACTCTTGAACCGGATGTCAATAGAAGACCGGAAGAGCGGCGGCGGCCGCAGCAGGACGAGGCCCGGGCTTTGTCACTCTTCCGTGACTTTTCGCTACCAAGTAGTACGTTACGCTGCCGTAAGCCCAGAGTTATCGCGTGACACGGTGGCTGCTACGGCCCCTCGCCCCTCCCGAGGCCGGACACCCCCAGACGGGCTCGGCTGCGCGGACGGTGCGGGTCCGGTCGGGTGCTGTTGGAGGTATGTGGCTGTGACGAGGATTCGCAGGATCGGCGCGATCGCTCTCGCGACGCCCCTTGCGATGGCCTTCCCCGTGTTCGGCATGCTTCCCGCCGAGGCGTCCACCGGCATCACCGCGCCTCAGAACGGCAGCGTGATCACCAGCGGGTCCGGGGTCACCGTCCGTGCGAAGTACGACTTCGCGTTCCAGATGCAGCTGTGGGCCAAGAAGCCGGGCTCGGGTGACACCTTCCTGACTTCGGGCGGAGTGCTCGATCACTCGCTCACCGCGCCGCTCTCACTGGAACGCAACGGCCGCTACACCGTCTACCTCAAGGGCGGCCAGACCAAGCGCGTCTACTCGTCCAGCACTTTCACCGTCCGGGTCGCACCGTCCGCGCCGACCGGGGTGACCGCATCGGTGTCCGGTCGCACGATCAAGGTCAGCTGGAACCTCGGGCCCGAGGACGACCTGATCGGATACGTGGTCTCCGCGCCCGGCGGCGGCTCGAGGAGCGGCGGCGTGGGCAAGCTGTGCTCGGGCTCCGGCTGCTCGGCGTCGGTCCCTCTCGGGTCGGCGAGCGGGAACGTGTCCGTGCAGGTCCAGGCGCGTCGGTCCAACGGGCTCGGCGGTTCGGTCCCGTCCGTGTCCTCGTCCGCGATGGTGTCCGTGGGCGGCGGTAACGGCAACGGCCCGACCACGAGCGTGCCACCCGGCACGAACGTGAACCCTCCGGGCGGCAACCGCAACTCGAACACGCCGCTCACGCCCTTCAACAACCAGTCGCCGCTGACGCTGCCCCCCGTCCAGCCGTCGGACGCGACCCAGGGCTTCACCTACCCGACGCCGCAGGTCGCCTCCAGCCAGGCGCCGAAGGCGGCCAACGCCGCCGCGTCCACCGAACTCCAGTGGGGACGCAGCATCGGCATCGCGCTCGTGCTGCTCATCGTGGCCGCGCACCTCGGCACCTGGACGCGTCGTCTGCGCACGGCCCAGGCAGGGGTGAGCGAGAGGGGCATGGCCGCCAGGCTGGCGCGCAGCGGATCGGCCCGCAGCCGCGTCCGGAACGCCAAGCAGCACATCGCCCAGGCCGAGGCCATGGCGAAGACCGCCGTCCTTCCCGCTTCCACAGACGGAGCAGCCGGTACGGCGACAGCGGGCGGCGCGGACAAGGCCGCCTCGGCCCTCGGCACGGTGGCCGCAGGAACAGCGGACGCGAAGTCGGCCGACGCGGACGCGGCGAGTGCAGGTGCCGCGACCGCAGGGACGACGGCCCGTGGCGCCGCGAGTGCGGACGCCACGGCATCAACGCCGGCGAGTGCCGGGCCGGCGAATGCCGGTTCGGACGGGGCAGGAGTCGCGCCGCCTACTGGTGGCGTCGCTGCTCCGGCCGCTCTTGGTACTGGCGCCGGTAACACCTCCAAGGGCGCTGTTCGGGCTTCGAGCGTGGTTCAGGGAGCCGCCAAGCCCGGCCCGCGGCGGTCGTCTCGTCGCCCGGCCCGGCTCGGCAAGCGGCCAGGCGGAGCCGATGTCCGCATCGCCGACAAGGTCGAAGCTCCAGCGGGCACCCCGGTGTCCGGGGACTCGGGTGTGAAGGCTCCGGGGAGTGCGACGGACGCTCCCCCGGCCGCGAAGGCCGAGACGTCCGGCACGGCGGAGCGTTCGGGAACTGGTTCGGCTGGCGCCGCTGCGGAGAGTGCTGCGAACGCCGGCACACGTCCGGTGAAGCAACCCGACATCTTCAGCGTCCCGTCGGCCGTCGGTGACGAGTCCGGCTCGTCTTCGAGTGATGCCTCGTCCTCGACGGATAAGACGAGCGGACGTCGTTCCGGACGCGCGCGGCGGCGTAAGAAGTAGCTCCGGTCGAGCGCCCTGAACCGGAACCCGTCGCTCGCCGCAGTACGCCCGGCTTCGTGAGCTCAAGTACTGAAGGACGGCGATCCCGCAGTGCGAAGCGCTGCAGACGCAGCCCGACTTTGCCTCCGGCTCCACGCCGGTAGGGATGACCTGGCAGCGCCCGACGTCACGAACTCCTAGAGCACGAGTTCACCCGTGCGCCTCGGTGGTGAAGCTCGTCGGGCTGGTCCCTGGTGTGGGTACTAGGTGGCGATTGGCTTCTGGCTCGCGTCCTGTGGACGTCTGAGACGGCGGCGTTCTGGCGTCGCGAGTTTGTGGGCATGCGCTCGCCTGTGTGCCTCGGTTGTGGGCTTGTCGTGGGTGGGTGGTGCGAGCGGCCGGGGCTTGGTGGGGGTGCGAGGTGCCGGTTCGGCTTCTGGTCGCGTCCCATAGATGTCTGAGACGCGGCGGCCTGGCGTCATGAGCTGTGGGAACGCGCTCGGCTGTGAGCCTTGCCTGTGCGCTTCGGGTGGGGGAGTGGTGGGTGGGTGATGAGTGACGCTGTGGTTCGGGGCGGATGTGGAGGGCTAGTTCGGCTTCGGGTTTAGCCGATGGCGCTTCGAGATGGGGCGTGCTGGCGTCACGTTCTGACCACGCTCATTGTGCGGCTCGGGTGGGCGCTCCTCGCGGACGCGCGGGGAGGGGCGCTGTGACTTGGTACAGACGCGGGGCGCCGTCCGGCTTCCGGTTCGTCCCTCGCCCCCGAGTTGGGCGCGTGCTGGCACACGAGCTTCTGAACATGGGCTCGTCTGTGCGCCGGGTATAGGGCCGCCGTGGTCAGTGGTGAGTGATGCTGAGGTTTGGGGCGGTGGCGAGGTGCCGGTTCGGCTCTGGTTCGCGTCCCGTAGGCCCTCTGAGACGGCGGTGTCGTGGCGTCATGAGCTTGTGAGTACGCGCTCGTCTGTGCGCTTCGGCTGTGGAGTTCGGGGATGGGGGATGAGGAGCGCTGCGGGTTGGGGCCGGGGCGAGGTGGCGGTTCGGCTTTCGGTTTGCTTCCCGTGGGCTTCGAGGTGAGGCGGGGGCGTCACGGGCTTCTGAGCGCGGGTTCACCTGCGCCTTGCGGGTGGATGCTCGACGGAGGTGGTGGGGCGTTGGGGCGGGCTTGGTGGGATGCGAGGTGCCTGGGTGTGGGGAGGTGGCGCGGCGGCAGGTTGGTGGTCGGGGCGGTGTGGGCTGCGGCTACCTGGGTTGGAGGGGTGCGGTCAGGGGGTTGGGAGGAGTTCGGCCAGCAGGGTCAGGGCGCCTTGTTTGTCCAGGGGGTCGTTGCCGTTGCCGCACTTGGGGGACTGGATGCAGGACGGGCAGCCGGAGTCGCACTCGCAGGAGGCGATGGCGTCGCGGGTGGCGGTGAGCCAGGCGCGGGCGTCGCGGTAGCCGCGTTCGGCGAAGCCGGCGCCGCCTTCGTGGCCGTCGTAGACGAAGACGGTGAGCAGGCCCGTGTCGGGGTGGACGGCGGTGGAGACGCCGCCGATGTCCCAGCGGTCGCAGGTGGCGAAGAGGGGGAGCAGGCCGATGGACGCGTGCTCGGCGGCGTGGGCGGCCCCGGCCAGGTCGAGGTCGCCGAGGGCGTCCACCTGGTCCGCGGAGAGGGTCCACCAGACGGCGCGGGTGCGGAGGGTGCGCGGGGGGAGGTCGAGGGGCTTCTCGCCGATCATCTCGCCGGTCTGGAGGCGGCGCATCTGGTAGGCGACGACCTGGTGGGTGACCTCGACGGTGCCGTAGTGCAGGCGGGCCTCGCCCCAGGGGGTGGAGCGCAGCTCCTCGACGATGCGGATGTCGGTGACGTCGCGGGCGGTGGTCGAGTAGTCGGGGTCGGCGGCCTCGACGAGGGCGACCGAGTCGTCCAGGTCGAGGGTCTGGACGACGAAGGACTCGCCCTGGTGCAGGTAGACGGCGCCGTCGTGGACGGTGGTGTGCGCGGACGACTCGTCCACGGTGCCGAGGAGGCGGCCGGTGGCGAGTTCGACGACCTGCACGGGGGTGCCGCCCGCGCCGCGGATGTCGGCGAGGTCGGCCGGGTTGTCGCGGCGCGTCCAGAACCAGCCGGCGGGACGGCGGCGGAGCATCCCGCGCCGGACGAGGTCGGGCAGCAGGTCGGCGGTGGTCGGGCCGAACAGGTCGAGGTCGGCGTCGGTCAGCGGGATCTCGGCGGCGGCGGCGCACAGGTGCGGGCCGAGGACGTAGGGGTTGTCCGGGTCGAGCACGGTGGCCTCGACCGGCGTCCCGAAGATCGCCTCGGGGTGGTGGACGAGGTAGGTGTCGAGCGGGTCGTCGCGGGCGACGAGGACGGCGAGGGCGGCCTGCCCGGAACGTCCGGCGCGTCCGGCCTGCTGCCAGAGGGACGCGCGGGTGCCGGGCCAGCCGCAGACCAGGACGGCGTCGAGGCCGGAGACGTCCACGCCGAGTTCGAGGGCGTTCGTGCTGGCCAGGCCGACGAGTTCGCGGGAGCGCAGCGACCTCTCCAGCGCGCGGCGCTCCTCGGGCAGGTAGCCGGCGCGGTAGGCGGCGACGCGTCCGGTCAGTTCGGGGGCGGCCTCCTCCAGGGCGCGTTTGGCGCCGAGCGCGACGGACTCCGCGCCGCGCCGGGACCGGACGAACGCCAGCGTCTGGACGTCCTCGACGACGAGGTCGGCGAGCAGGTCGGCGGCCTCGGCGGTGGCGGTGCGGCGGACGGGGGCGCCCTGCTCGCCGCGCAGGTCGGTCAGCGGCGGTTCCCAGAGCGCGAAGGTCGCGGGGCCGCGCGGGGACGTGTCGTCGCCCACGGCGACCACGTCCAGGCCGGTGAGGCGGGTCGCGGCGGTCGCGGGCTCGGAGGTCGTCGCGGAGGCCAGGATGAACGTGGGGGACGCGCCGTAGCGGGCGCAGACGCGGCGGAGCCGGCGGATGATCTGCGCGACGTGCGAGCCGAACACGCCGCGGTAGCCGTGCGCCTCGTCGATGACCACGTAGCGGAGGCGGCGCAGGAAGCTCGACCAGCGGGAGTGCCCGGGCAGGATCGAGCGGTGCAGCATGTCCGGGTTGGTGAGCACGTAGTTGGCGTGCTGCCGGACCCAGCCGCGCTCGTCCCAGGGGGTGTCCCCGTCGTAGGTGGCGGCGCGGACGCGCGGCAGGTGCAGCGCCCGGACGGCCCGGAGCTGGTCGGCCGCGAGCGCCTTGGTGGGGGAGAGGTAGAGCACGGTGCCCTCGCCCACGCCACGGCCGCGCTGGGCGGTGCGGGAACGCGAGCGGCCCGTCGCCCGGGTGGCGCGGGGAGCGGGCACCGCCACGCCGTCTACGTGGGGTGCGTCCTGCTTCGGGGAGGTCGAGGCCGTCAGGTGTGCTTCGTCACTTCCGGCGCCGGTGGCGGCGGGTGCGGCCTCGGTTTCGCTGACGGCGGACGCCTCCGGAAGGCGGGGCGAGGGGACGGCCGGATCGGTGTGGACGGCCGCGATGGACGGCAGGAGGTAGGCCAGCGACTTGCCCGACGCGGTGCCGGTGGCGATGATCACAGAGCGCCCGGCGTGGGCGAGCTCGGCGGCGCGGACCTGGTGCTCCCACGGGGCTTCGACGCCCGCGGCGGTGAGGCGTTCGACCAGCTCCGCCGGGGCCCAGGACGGCCAGGGGGCGCGGCGGCCCCGGCGTGCCGGGACCTGCTGGACGTGCGTGATCCGCCCGCGGCGGGTGGGGTCGGCGAGCAGGCGGTCCAGAGGGGCGCGAGATCTTTGGCCGGGCATGAGGTTTTCAGTGTGCCAGCCGGGGGACAACCATTGGAACGCCCCGCCGCCGGAGGGTGATCCCCCCATGCCCCACCGGCAGATCACCAGGTCAGACGTGATGGCGCGAACTTTCGCCCCACTGGGCGATAACCTGCCTGTCGGGCGGCGGAGCGTGGTTGAATCTCGACGGAGTTCCGTCGTTCCGAAACCGGCCGTTACCGGGGGTATCGGGGCGTGCGGAGTGCAAGTTTTTGCTGCACGGCGCTGGAGGACCTGTGGACCTGAAGGTGAACGACTACACCACCGATGACGGCCTGACCGTCATCACCGTGGAAGGCGAGATCGACGTCTACACGGCCCCCAAGCTTCGCGAGAAGCTGATCGACCTGGTGAACAAGGGCAAGTTCCACCTGCTGGTGGACATGGAGAAGGTCGAGTTCCTCGACTCGACGGGTCTCGGCGTCCTGGTCGGCGGTCTGAAGCGGGTGCGCGCGCACGACGGCTCGCTCGAGCTGGTCTGCACCCAGGAGCGGATCCTCAAGATCTTCCGTATCACCGGGCTCACCAAGGTCTTCGGGATCCACAAGACGATCGCCGAGGCCGAGGAGAAGCGCAAGGGCGCCAAGTAGGCGGCCTGACAGAGAGATGGCGACCGTCGAACTCTCTTTCAGCGCGCTCCCCGTCCACGTCCGGACGGCCCGTCTGATCGTGACCGCCGTGGCCCGGCGCAGCGGCGTCGACGAGGCGATCATGGACGAGGTCCGGCTTGCGGTCGGGGAGGCGTGCTCGCGAGCGGTGGAGGCACACCGCTCGCACTGTCCCGATGAACCGGTGCGACTCGAGCTGAGCGATGGCGACCACCGCTTCCAGGTGATCGTCAGCGACTCGGTTCCGGCGGACGAGGCGGAGGGCGGACCGCCCCCGACGCCGCGCCCGGACGACTCCCTGGAACTGGCCCTGGCGGGGGACGCCGACCTGGGACTCGCCGTCATCGCGGGTCTCGCCGACGACGTGGAGATCTCCACGACCCCCAAGGGCGTCCAGATCCGGATGAGCTGGCCGACCGACCGGCCCGCGGTTCCGTCGGCCTGACCCGCGGTTTCCTCCCGGCGCGGGCCGGCCGTACGGCACACGACATGAGGCCCCGTCCCACCAAGGGGACGGGGCCTTCTGCGTGCCGCGACCTGGTCGTGGTGTCGCGGGGTACCACGGGCTACGCGCTGGTCAGCGCCTCCGTCGGGGGGAGGCGGGCGGCGCGCAGGGCCGGGTAGAGGCCCGCGATGGCGCCGATGACGAGCGTGGCGGCCAGTCCGCCCGCCATGGCCCAGGGCGGGACGACGGTGGGCCAGTGCTGCGCGACCGCGAAACCGAAGGTGACCAGCGCGCCGAGCGCCACCCCGCCGAGTCCGCCGAGCGCCGCGAGCAGCTGCGACTCGGTGAGGAACTGGAGCCTGATCTGGCCCCGCGTCGCGCCGAGGGCGCGGCGCAGGCCGATCTCGGCGCGGCGTTCCAGGACCGAGATGACCATCGTGTTCGCCACGCCGACGCCGCCGACCAGCAGCGCGACGCCGCCGAGGCCGAGCAGCAGGGCGGTGAAGGTCTGGTTCGCGGCGTGCTCGGCGGCCAGCGCGTCCGACGGCCGGGACACCTCGATCTCGTTCGGCGACTCGGCGTTGGCGGTCGGCGCGAGCAGGTCCCGGGCGCGTTCGACGGCGTCCTTGGCGGCCCGCGTGTAGACCGTGGTGGCGTGCCCGTCGAAGCCGAGCCGGGAGACCGCCGCGTTCCAGCCGACCAGCGCGGACGCGTCGAGTTCGGGCGCGAGCGCGTTCGGCGCGAGGACGCCGGCGACGGTGAACCAGCGCCCGCCCAGCCACACCTGGACGCCGGGTCCCGTCACGCCGAGCCGGTCGGCGGCGGCGGAGCCCAGGACCACGGCGGGGTAGCTGCCGGTCGCGGCGTTCAGCCACGTCCCGGACCGCATGGTGAGGCCGACGGTTCCGGGAAGCCGCAGGTCGGCGGCCAGGACCGAGATCCCGCCGGTCTCCTCGGGGTCGATGCGGTCGTTGCGGTAGACGTGCGTGTCGGGGACCTTCCCGGTCGCGGCGGCCGACGTCACCTCGGGCATCCGCGCGATCATGCCGGGCGCGGTGAAGGGGAGCTGGGCGTTCTCGCCGAAGAAGTCGTGGCCGGGGCTGACGGTCAGCAGGTTGGTCCCGAGGTGGTCGAGGGTCGTCTGGAGCTGCGCCCGGCTGGACGTGGAGATCCCGACCACGCCGATCATGGCGGCGATCCCGATCGCGATGCCCAGCGAGGACAGCACGACCCGCAGCGGCCGGGTCCGCAGCCCGGCGGCTCCGACCCGCAGCACGTCCCGCGCGCCGAGCCGTCCCACCCGGTCCACCCGCCGTCCTCGCGACGGCCGCCGCCCGCGCACCGAGACGCGCCCGGATCCGGGGCGCCGGTCGCCTTCCGAGAGTCGGTCGTGCTGCGGGAGCCGGTCGTGTTGCGGCTCGCGGGCGATAGAGGTCGGGGGTTCGGCGGGACGGGTGGTTTCCGCCGGGGGGTGGGCGTCGTCCGGGAGGGTGGGGCGGCGGCGGAAGGGGAGGCGGCGCGGGCGGCGGGGGTCCTGGTGGGACGGGGCGGTCTCGGGGGCGGTCATGGGCGGGGCTCCGCGGTGTCGTGGACGACGCGTCCGTCCCGCATGGTGACGCGGCGCGGGATCTGGGCGGCGATGTCGCGGTCGTGGGTGATGAGGACGACGGTCGTGCCGCCGCCGGACAGTTCGCGGAGCAGGTCCAGCACGACCGCGCCGGACGCGGTGTCCAGGGCGCCGGTGGGTTCGTCGGCGAGCAGCAGGCCCGGGTCGCCGACGACGGCGCGGGCGATCGCGACGCGCTGCTTCTCGCCGCCGGAGAGCTGGTGCGGACGGTGCCCGAGCCGGTGGCCGAGGCCGACGCGTTCCAGGGCGGCGCGGGCGCGGGCGCGGCGGCGGGCCGGCGGGACGCCCGCGTAGAGCAGGCCGTCGGCGACGTTGTCCAGCGCCGGGACGCCCGCCGCGAGGTGGAACTGCTGGAACACGAACCCGATCCGGCGGGCGCGGAGCGCCGACAGCCGCCGGTCCGACAGCCGCGACACGTCCAGGCCCTCGAACAGGACCGTCCCCGAGCCGGGACGGTCGAGCGTGCCGAGCAGGTTCAGCATCGTGGACTTGCCGGAGCCGGACGGTCCGACGACGGCGACGAACTCGCCCGGCGCGATCGTGAGCGACACGGTGTCCAGCGCGGTCACGCCGCCGGGGTAGGACTTGGTGACCTCGCGCAGCTCGACGACCGGGAGGCCCGGTCCGTCCCGGTCCGCTCCCGGCCCGTTCCGCCCGTCCGGTGAGGGGTCGGGGCAGGTGAGGGTCTTCTCGGGGAGGCTCATGCGGGCACCACCACCCGGGTCCCCGGGGCGACGCCGGAGCCGGTGATCTCCACCCGGCCCTCGGCGAACACGCCGGTGTCCACCCGGACCGTCCGGACGGGCGCGGACGGTCCGGAGACGACCTGGACGCCGTAGCCGCCGCCCGGCAGGGCGACGAGCGCGCCGACCGGGACGGCCAGCACGGACGCGTGCTTCGCCGCGGTGAGATGGACGTCCACGGGCGCCTTGTCGTAGGAGCCGAGGGCGTGCTGCCGCCCGACCTCGACGGTGACCTTCACCGTGGTCGGCTGGTCCGCCCGGGCCTGGGTGGCGACCTTGCCGACCTCGCTGACCGTCCCCCTGGTGGAGCCGCCGTCGGGCAGGTCGATGGAGACGCCCGCACCGACCTTGGCGAGCTTCTGGTACTTGACGTCGAGCGCGATGGTGACGACCCGGGTGGTGCCGGTGTAGGTGAGCACCGGTCCGGCGGCGCGGTCGCCGAGCTGCGCGCGGCGGGCGGCGACGCGGATCTCGTCGCGCGCGACGGCGACCGTGCCGGGGGCTACGTCGCCGGTCTCCTCCATGCCCATGTCCTCCTGCCACCGTTTGACGGCTTCGGCGGTGGCCGAGGTGTACTCCTTGTCGACGTCGAACCCGTCGTAGCCGAGCGCGGCGAGGTTCCGTTCGAGCTGGAGCACGTCGGAGCCCGACACGCCGGACTTCAGCGTGCGGTAGAGCGGCAGCCTGCCGTAGAGCAGCGGCACCGGCCGGTTGTCCACGCGGTACGCGGGTTCGCCGCGGCCGACCTTCGAGCCCGGAGACGGCAGCCAGGTGATCGTCCCGCCGGACGAGCCGCCCCCGCCTCTTGCGGATCCGCCCGACGACCCGGCGGACGAGGCCGACAGCGTGGTCGTGTCGCCGTAGCCGAGGCTGCCGTCCACCTTCTGCGTCTCGGTCAGCGTCGTCCGCTCGACGGTGGCGGTCGCGGCGGGCCGGGATCCGGTGGACGGCCCGGAGCCGTCCCCGCCGCCGAGCCCGGCCGTGGCGAGGCCCGCGCCTCCCACGGCCGCGACGGCGAGGACGCCCAGGACGATCGCGCGGGACCTCCTCACTTCATCCCTCCGGGCTGGAACTGCTTGCACGCCTCCTGCGCGGCCTTGAGCTTCGGGTCGTCCGCCGGGCTGCCGCCCTGGGAGCCGCCCTGGCCCGGCGGCTTGCTCATGGTGATACGGACGCCGCCGTCCGCGCCGGGGTCCTGCATGTCGATGCCGTGCTGGCGCATGCACTGCGCGAACTTGCGCATCTTCTCCTGCTCCTGCGGTCCGGCCATGCGCGGTTTGCCGTTGTTCGGCATGAGGTGCCGGCACGCCTTCTGCGCGCTCTTCATCAGCTCGTCGGCGTTCGGCCCGCCGTTGGCGCCGGCCGTCTGCTGGACCATGACGCGTCCGCTGTCGTCGGGGTCCTTCATGTCGACGCCGTGCTCGCGCATGCACCTGGCGAAGTCGCGCATCTTCGCCGCGTCGCCTGCCTTCTTCGCCGACTGCGGGGTGGTCTCGTCCTTCGCTCCGCCGCCTCCGCAGGCCGCGAGCCCGAGGGCCAGGACGGGCGCCAGCAGCAGGCCGGCGACGCGTGCGTTCCGCATGGGTCCTCCTCGTCCGTGCCGGGTCCGTCCCGGCGATCGTCGAGAAGTCCAGCGGGCGGGCGGTAACCCCGCCGTAACCGGTTCGCGTTACGCGGACATTACGGGTGATCCATGACACTCGCCCGGAGCGGCGGGGCGCCGCGCGAGGAGGGCGGGGCTGTGCGGGTGCTGGTGGCCGAGGACGAACGGATGCTCGCCGACTCGATCGCGGAGGGGCTGCGCGCCGAGGCGATCGCGGTGGACGTGGTGTACGACGGCGACGCGGCCCTCGAACGGCTCGGCGTGCACGACTACGACGTGCTGCTGCTCGACCGCGACCTGCCGGTCGTGCACGGCGACGAGGTGTGCCGGTCCGTCGCGGTGACGGGGGCGCGGGTGCGGGTCCTGATGCTGACCGCCGCGTCGTCGGTGTCCGCGCGGGTCGAGGGGCTCGGCCTGGGCGCCGACGACTACCTGGCCAAGCCGTTCGCGTTCGAGGAGCTGATCGCCCGCGTGCGCGCGCTCGGCCGGCGCGCCCGCCCGGCGGATCCGCCGACGTTCGAGCGCGCCGGGATCCGGCTCGACCCGTCCCGCCGCGAGGTGTTCCGGGACGGCCGGTACGTCCACCTGGCGCGCAAGGAGTTCGCGGTGCTCGCCGAACTGCTCCGCGCGGACGGGACGGTCGTCTCCGCCGAGCGCCTGCTGGAGAAGGTGTGGGACGAGCACACCGACCCGTTCACCAACACCGTCCGGGTGACCCTGATGAAGCTGCGGCGCCGGCTCGGGGACCCGCCCGTCATCGAGACCGTCCCGGGAGTGGGGTACCGGATTCCATGAGGACGACGATCCGCGCGCGGCTGACCCTGCTGTACGGCGGCATGTTCGTCGTGGCGGGGCTGGTGCTGCTCACACTGACCTACGTGCTCGTCCAGAACAATCTGCAGGGGCCGCGGGGGCAACTGGAGGACCAGATCTTCACGTCCACCAGGGTGCTGGGCGAGGCCGTCCAGCCGGGTGGGAACCCCTCGCTGGCGGGTGACACCAAGCCGACGCCGGGCACGGCAAAGCGGGCGCAGGGCACGGCCAAGGAGATGCGGGGGACGGCCAGGCCGATGCCGGGCGGGACGCCCGACGCGCTGCGGCTGCTGCAGTCCCCCGCCGGACGGACGCCGGTCCCGCTGGTGCTCCTTCAGGCGCCGCTGGGCGCGAAGCCGACCAAAGCGGGCGCACAGTCGCCGCTGCTCGGTGCACAGTCGCCGTTGTTGGGCATGCGGTCGCCGCTGTTGGGGGCGCAGTCTCCGCTGCCCGGCTCGAAGGCGGCCACGCTGGGCGCGCAGCCGGCCCGGATCTTCCGGGACGACGGTCCCGCCGACGGCGCCGACCAGGGCACGAAGACGGCCTACCTCGTCCAGAAGCGGGCGGTCGGCGGGGCGGCCGTCGACTTCCAGAAGGCGACGCTCGACTCGGTGCTGACGCAGGGGGCGATCGCGCTCGGCCTGGTGGCGCTGGCGGCGCTCGGGCTCGGCTGGCTGATGGCCGACCGCGCGCTGCGGCCCGTCCAGCGGATCACCGAGACCGCGCGGCGGGTGGCGCGCAGCCACGACCTGACCGAGCGGATCGGGTACGACGGGCCGCGCGACGAGGTGCGCGAGCTGGCCGACACCTTCGACACGATGCTCGGCCGGCTGTCCCGGGCGTTCGACGGGCAGCGCCGGTTCGTCGCCAACGCCTCGCACGAGCTGCGCACGCCGCTGGCGATCAACCGGACGCTGGTGGACGTGGCGGTGCGGCGGCGCGGCGCGTCCGAGGACGTGCGGCGGCTCGGCGAGTCGCTGCTGGTGGTGAACGAGCGGCACGAGCGGCTGATCGACGGGCTGCTCACCCTCGCGGGCGGCGAGAACGAGGTGACCGAGCGGGTTCCGCTGGACCTCGCCGACGTGGCCCGGCACGTGGTGGACCTCGCGGCGGCGGAGGGCGGCGAGGCGGCCGAGCGGGACGTCACGGTCCGCGGCGAGCTGGACCCGGCGCCGACGGCGGGGGACCCGGTGCTGCTGGAGCGGCTGGTGCAGAACCTGGTGGAGAACGCCGTCCGGCACAACCACCGCGGCGGGACGTGCCGGGTGCTGACCGGCGTGCACGACGGCTGGACGGAGCTGACGGTGACCAACACCGGGCCGGTCGTCCCGGCCTACGAGACCGAGACGATCTTCGAGCCGTTCCGGCGGCTCGGCGCGGAGCGGGTGCGGTCGGACCGGGGCAGCGGACTGGGGCTGTCGATCGTCCGCGCGGTCGCGGGCGCGCACGGCGGAACGGCGGCGGCGTCGCCGAATCCGCGGGGTGGTCTGCGGGTCACCGTGCGATTGCCGAATTCGGGGCCGAAGTGATTCGGGAGACCCCTGGTGTGCGTGGTGGGAACGGTTATGAGATCGTTCTCTTGACGATCTTCGCGCCGGACGGATATCGGTCAAAGAACAATTATCAATTACGGATGCCTACAACGGGGAAGCGTGGGGTCCGTGGGGATGGCGTGGCGCAATTATGACGCTGGGGTAAGAGTGATCTTACCTTGCCTGACCTGCCCTGATGGACGGAGAGGTGTGGACGCGGACGAATCCCGGGCTCCCTGGGTATTGCATTTCCGCCGCACCGCCGGACGACTCGGACGGTCTTCTCAAACACGCCGTCACCTGCGTACACTCCCGGCACCCGCGTAGCCGTGCGCAGTGACTGATTCGGCGTTGCCGCCGAGGGGTGCAGGGGGCCCGTCCCTCCTCGGAGACATTGAACCGGCCGCTCGCGGGGTACGCGGTAAAGATCGTCCGTTTGGGCGATCCGGATCGCCACGCCCCTGTCGAGGAGGACGGATGTCTGGGCTTTCCCTGTCGAGCCCGGCCGTTGCGAAAGCCGCGGACGTCAGTCTCGGCGGCGGTGACCTCACTTTGGTGGTCGTCGTCGCCGTGGTCGCGCTGCTGGCACTGGCCGTCGCCGCAGGACTGGTACGGGAGGTGCTGGCCGCCGGCCAGGGCACCGCCAAGATGCAGTCCATCGCGCGCGCCGTCCAGGTGGGCGCGCTCGCCTACCTGAAACGCCAGTTCCGCACGGTCGCCATCTTCGTCGTCGTCATCCCGTTCCTCCTGCTCCTGCTGCCCGCCGACAGCACGGGCGAGCGGATCGGCCGATCGGTCTTCTTCGTCGTCGGGGCGCTGTTCTCGGCCGTCACCGGGTTCACCGGCATGTGGCTGGCGGTGCGCGGCAACGTGCGCGTCGCCGCCGCCGCGCGGGACGCCGAGGGGGGCGAGCGCAGGGCGATGCGCATCGCGTTCCGCACGGGCGGCGTCGCCGGGATGTTCACCGTCGGCCTCGGCCTGTTCGGCGCGGCCGTGGTCGTCCTCGCCTACAAGGGCGAGGCCCCGAAGGTGCTGGAGGGCTTCGGCTTCGGCGCCGCGCTGCTCGCCATGTTCATGCGGGTCGGCGGCGGCATCTTCACCAAGGCCGCCGACGTGGGCGCCGACCTGGTCGGCAAGGTCGAGCAGGGCATCCCCGAGGACGACCCGCGCAACGCCGCCACGATCGCCGACAACGTGGGCGACAACGTCGGCGACTGCGCCGGGATGGCCGCCGACCTGTTCGAGTCGTACGCGGTCATGCTGGTCGCCGCGCTCATCCTCGGCACCAACGCGTTCGGCAACGAGGGCCTGGTGTTCCCGCTGATCGTCCCGATGATCGGCGTGATCACCGCGGTGGTCGGCATCTTCGCCGTCGCGCCGCGCGCGTCCGACCGGTCCGGGATGTCCGCGATCAACCGGGGCTTCTTCATCTCCGCGATCTTCTCCGCGGTGCTGGTCGCGGTCGCCGCCTTCGCCTACCTGCCGTCCTCGTTCGCCGACCTGCAAGGCGTGACCGACCAGAGCATCCGCGGCCTGGACGCCGACCCGCGCTGGGTCGCGCTCGGGGCCGTCCTCATCGGGATCGTGCTGGCCAGCGCCATCCAGCTGCTCACGGGGTACTTCACCGAGACCAACCGCAAGCCGGTCAAGGAGGTCACCGGCAGCGCCCGCACCGGCCCCGCGACCGTGATCCTCTCCGGGATCTCGCTCGGCCTGGAGTCCGCCGTCTACACCGCCCTGGTGATCGCCGCCGCCGTGTACGGGGCCTTCCTCCTCGGCTTCGGCAACACCACGGTCGCGCTGTTCGCCGTGGCGATGGCCGGCACGGGCCTGCTGACGACGGTCGGCGTGATCGTCTCCATGGACACCTTCGGCCCGGTCTCCGACAACGCGCAGGGCATCGCCGAGATGTCCGGCGACGTGCAGGGCGAGGCCGCCGCCGTGCTGGAGCGGCTGGACGCGGTCGGCAACACCACCAAGGCGATCACCAAGGGCATCGCGATCGCGACCGCCGTCCTCGCCGCGACGGCCCTGTTCGGCTCGTTCCGGACGACCGTGGTGAACGCGCTCGGCCACGCCTCACCCTCGGCGCGGGACGCGCTGGGGAGCTTCAAGGTGTTCTCGCTGTCCATCGACAACCCCAACGTGCTGATCGGCCTGGTGATCGGCGCGGCCGTGGTGTTCCTCTTCTCCGGCCTGGCGATCATGGCGGTCGGGCGGGCGGCCGGACGCGTCGTGGTCGAGGTCCGCAACCAGTTCCGGACCCGGCCGGGGATCATGGACGGCACCGAGGAGCCCGACTACGACCGGGTCGTGTCGATCTGCACCCGGGACGCGCAGCGCGAGCTCGCCACGCCGGGACTGCTGGCGATCATGACGCCGATCGCGGTCGGGTTCGCGCTCGGCTACGCGCCGCTCGGCGCGTACCTGGGCGGGGCGATCGCGGCGGGCGTGCTGATGGCGGTCTTCCTCGCCAACTCCGGCGGCGCCTGGGACAACGCCAAGAAGCTCGTCGAGGAGGGCAAGCTCGGCGGCAAGGGCTCCGACGCGCACGCCGCCACGGTCATCGGCGACACCGTCGGCGACCCGTTCAAGGACACCGCCGGACCCGCGATCAACCCGCTGATCAAGGTGATGAACCTGGTCGCGCTGCTGGTCGCGGACGCCGTGGTGCGCTACGCCGGGAACACCCTGCTGCGCGTCCTGGTCGCGGCCGTCGCGGTCGCCGTGGTGATCGCCGCGATCGTGGTCTCCAAGCGCCGCGCCGACCCGATCGGCGAGATGGCCTCGGAGGCGCCGCCCGCGCCCCCGCAGACCGCCTCGGGGACCGCCGTCCCGCCCGCCGGCACCGGCGGGACGGCCGCCGTGGGGGCGCCCGGGACGACGCCGTC
>NZ_QURH01000017.1 GCF_003428695.1 Actinomadura logoneensis | reverse complement strand
GCCGTCCGCGCCTGCCCTGCCGCCCGCCCCGGCCTCGCCGCCGAGGCTGGCGCCGCCCGCCGCCGGGGCCGTCCCCGGCCAGATGCCCACGCCGGGGCAACAGGGATCGGCGACGCCGCCGTCCGCCGGTGCGGGCGCGCTGCCGCCCTCCGCCGACGGGCTGCTGCCCCGGGTCGGGACCGGCGGCGTGAACAGCGGCGTGAACGGTGCCGTGAACGGCGGCGTGAACGGTGCGGTGAACGGCGGGCAGACGCCGGCGGCCCAGAAGGACGCGCTCCCCGGCGCGGCCGGCGAGTCGCGGATGACGCTGGTGTCGCCGACCGGCGAGCTCCGGGACGCCCGCGACTGGGCCATCGTGCTCGGGATCGTGCTGGGGGCCGAGGTGGTCCTGCTGTGGGGCGTGGCGTGCATGTCGCTGCTGCGGCGGCGACTGGTCACCGGAGGCCGGGCGCCGGCGGCCCCCGCCCAGCCCGGCCGCCGGACCTGGTTCCGCCGTCCCCGCCGCTCCTGACCAGCCGGAACGTCACGGAGCGAGTGTTCGCGGGCCGAGATCCCGCGAACACTCGCTCCGTGCGCTTTCCGAGGTGGTGCGCTTGTCACCGGAGTGACAAAGCGCGACGGCGGTAATGTGCGTCGGGACTAATGCCCGTCCCGGCTACCATCCGGTAGCTTCACGCTGCACGATCTTTGCCGCCGCCGCGTCGCACCCCGCCGGGACACCGGCGTCCAGCCGGGCGGCACGCACGCTCTCCGGCGGCGCACCGGCCCCCGCGGGCGCCTCCGGCCCATCCCCCGGGAGTTGGTTCCATGGCACTGGGCTCGCTGCTTCCCGAACTCGCGCCCGGCGGCTCCGGCCGGGTCCCGCTGGTCCAGCGGGTGGCGCGGTGGGCGCGGGAGAAGCCGGACGCCCCGGCCTGGACGTTCGTGGAGTACTCGGCCGACCCGTCCGGCACCCGGACCACGCTGACCTGGGCGGACGTCCACCGGCGGGCGCGCGCGACGGCGACCCGGCTGCGCCGGGCCGCGCGGCCGGGGGACCGGGCGGCGCTGCTGCTGCCGCAGAACCTCGACTACATGATGACGATGCTCGGCGCGATGTACGCGCACGTCGTCGCCGTCCCGCTGTTCTCGCCGGACCTGCCGGGCTACGCCGACCGGCTGGTCGGCGCGTACGCCGACGCCGAGCCGGCCGTGGTGGTGACCTCGCGCGGAGCGCTGCCGCACGTGGAGAAGTTCCTCGCCGACCACGACGTGCCGCGGCCGAGGGAGATCGTGCTCGCCGAGGACGTCGACCCGTCGCTCGCGGACGCCTGGACGGACGAGCCGATCGGCTTCGACGACCTTGCGTACCTTCAGTACACGTCCGGTTCGACGCGCCGCCCGGCCGGGGTGGAGATCACGCACGGGAACGTCACCGCGAACGCCAGCCAGCTGTGGGCGGGTGGAGATCACGCACGGGAACGTCACCGCGAACGCCAGCCAGCTGTGGGCGGGCTGGGCGCCGGAGCGGCCGGACCCGGAGCTGGTCAGCTGGCTGCCGCTGTTCCACGACATGGGCCTGATCGCCACGATGGCGCTGCCGCTGGTGAACGGCGACCACGCGATCTACACCGAGCCGATGGCGTTCGTCATGAACCCGATGCGGTGGATGCGGCTGATCGCCGAGCGGCCGAACAAGAACGTCTACACGGCAGCGCCGAACTTCGCCTACGAGTACGTCGTGGCGCACGCGACGCCGGAGAAGCTGGCGGGCCTGGACCTGTCCGGCCTGGTCACGTGCCTGAACGGGGCCGAGCCGATCCGGCCGGGCACGCTGGCGGCGTTCGCCGACGCGCTCGCGCCCGCCGGGCTGCGGGCGGGCGCGCAGGCCCCCGGCTACGGGCTGGCCGAGGCGACCGTGTTCGTGTCGGCGGCGGCCGAGGACGCCCCGCCGAAGGTGATCACCGTGGACCGGGAGGCGCTCACGCAGGGCCGCGCGGTCCTCGTCGCGGACGGCGCGCCGAACGCCAACCCGCTGGTCTGCTGCGGGCGTCCCGTCGGCCAGCTCGTCGCGATCGTCGACCCGGAGACGCGGCTGGAGCAGCCGGACGGCGTGGTCGGCGAGATCTGGGTGCACGGCCCGAACACCGCGCCCGGCTACTGGCGCAACTCCGAGCGCAGCCAGGACGTGTTCGGCGGACGGCTCGCCAAGCCCGGCGACCTCCCCGAGGGGCCCTGGATGAGGACGGGCGACTTCGGCGTCGCGCACGAGGGCGGCCTGTACGTCACCGGCCGCATCAAGGACCTCGTCATCGTGGACGGCCGCAACCACTACCCGCAGGACATCGAGCTCACCACCGAGGAGGCGCACCCGGCGGTCCGCCCCGACCACGTGGCGGCGTTCGCCGTGCCGGGCGGCGAGACGGAGCTGCTGGTGATCGTCGCCGAGCGGAACCGGCGGGTGCCGCTCGCCCGGCTCGACCTCGCCGAGGTGGAGAACGCGGTGCGCGGCGCGGTCAACGTGGAGCACGAGATGAGCGTCCATGAGTTCGTGCTGATCGAGCCGGGTGGCGTGGCGCGCACCTCGTCCGGCAAGATCGCGCGGGCCGCCACCCGGCGGCGGTACCTCGCCGGGGAGCTCGCCACGACCGAGGCGAAGCTCGCCGCGCGCGCGGCGGCGCGCGGGTAGCCTCCCCGCACCGGGGACGAACGTACGACATCGGGAGGATCATGCTCGGCGGGCTGGGCCGTCTCATCCAACGGCAGCGCTGGACCAGCCTCGTCCTGATCCTGCTGATCACGGTGTTCGCGGCGCTCTGGGGCGCGGGCGTGCTGTCGAAGTTCAAGCAGGGCGGGTTCGAGGACCCCAAGGCGTCCTCCACGACGGTCGCCAAGCTGGGCGCGACCTACTTCGGCAGCACCAACCCCGACGTGCTCGTCCTCTACCGGAGCGACACGATGACCGTGGACGACCCGCGCTACCAGGCGGCGGTCCTCACCACGGTCGCGCGGTTGCCGAAGGCGCACGTCGACCAGATCATTTCGTACTGGTCCTTCACCAAGAAGTCGGACGCCGACAACCTCGCGTCCCGCGACCGGCACCAGACGATCGTCACGCTCAAGATGGCCGGGACGAGCGACACCGCCCGGAGCGAGAGCTACCTGGCGGTCAAGGACCACCTGAAGGCGCCCGGCCTGGACACCCGGCTCGGCGGCGCGTTCCCGCTCGGCACCGAGTTCGGCACCCAGGTCGTCACCGACATCGTGCACGCCGAGACCATCACCGCCGTCCCGCTGTTCCTGCTGCTGGTGATGCTGTTCGGCGCGCTGACCGCGTCGCTGCTGCCGATGGTGGTGGCGGGGTTCTCGATCCTCGGCGGGCTCGCCGTCCTGCACCTGGTCACCTACGTCGCCGACGTCACCTCGATGGCCCTCGAGGTCGTCACGATGATGGGCGTCGGCCTCGCCATCGACTACTCGCTGTTCGTCGTGAGCCGGTTCCGCGAGGAGATGGACCACGGGCAGCGGGCCGCGGGACTGCCGCCCGGCAAGCCCTGGAGGCAGGGCGCGACCCGGGCCGAGCGGAAGGCCGCGCTCCGCGCGCACCGGGCCCTGCCCCGGCCGGAGCGGCGGGCCGCCCGCCGGGAGTACCGGACGGCGCTCCGGCCCGTCGTGCGGACCGCGCTCGGCCGCACCCTCGCCACCGCCGGCCGGACGATCATGGTGTCGGGCGTGACGGTCTCCGCCGCGCTCGGCGGCCTGCTGCTGTTCCCGCAGATGTTCCTGCGCACGATCGGCCTCGCCGGGATCGCGACCGTGCTGGTCGCGGTGTTCGGCGCGACCGTCCTGCTGCCGACGATGCTCGCGCTGCTCGGCCCGAAGGTCGAGTTCGGCCGGATGCCGTGGCGGCGGCCGAACGGACGCCGCGATCCGGACGGCGGCTTCTGGTTCCGGCTCGGCACCAGCGTCATGAAGCGGCCCCTGCCGTACTTCGCGGCCGTGGTGGTCATCCTCGGCGTGATGTTCGGGCCGTTCCTGCACGTCCAGTTCGGGGCGGTGGACGCGCGGGTGCTGCCGAAGGACAGCCCGTCGCGCGGGGTGCTGCAGACCATTCAGAGCCGGTTCCCGAACCAGACGGCCGAGCCGATCGACGTGGTGCTGTCCGGCGACCTGGTGCCGCGGCACTGGGCGCCGTCGAAGAAGGGCGACAACATCCCGCCCTTCCTGGAGCAGTTCCGCAAGCGGCTCGCCGCGATGCCGGGCGTGACCGACGCGAAGTTCACCGGCTACGCGGGCGAGTACCCCGGCGTCCGGATCTCGGTGACGCACCGGTACGCGCCGATGGACCAGCACGCCCAGGACCTGGTGAAGGACATCCGGCGGCTGTCGGTCTCCAAGGACGGCGTCCCGATGCACGTGGACGTCGGCGGCAGCACCGCGAGCCAGATGGACCTGATGTCCAGCCTGCTGCGGACGCTGCCGAAGATGGCGCTGTTCGTCGGCGTCGCGACGTTCGTCCTGCTGTTCCTGTTCTTCGGGTCGGTCGTCCTGCCGCTCAAGGCGATCGTGATGAACGTGCTGTCCATCGGGGCGTCGTTCGGCGCGATCGTGTGGGGCTTCCAGTACGGGCACCTCGCGGGCCTGCTGGACTTCACCCCGACCGGCAGCGTCGAGGCGACCTCGATGATCCTCATCCTGTCGGTCGTGTTCGGCCTGTCGATGGACTACGAGGTCTTCCTGCTCTCCCGGATCCGCGAGGAGTGGGACCGCAGCCGCGACAACCGCGCCGCCGTCGCGCGCGGCATGCAGCACACCGGCTCGATCATCACCAGCGCCGCGCTGCTGTTCCTCGTCGTCATCGCCGGGTTCTCGACGGCCGGGATCACCGTGGTGAAGCTGATCGGCGTCGGCATGTTCGTCGCCGTCACGGTGGACGCGGTGCTCGTCCGGTCGCTGCTCGTCCCGGCCACCATGCGGTTCATGGGACGCGCGAACTGGTGGCTGCCCGGCTTCCTGTCCGGCCTGCACGCGGCCCTCGACCTGCGTGAACGCGACGACGCGCCGCGTCCGGCCGTCCCGGCGGCGCGTCCGGCGGCGGGCTGGGCGCCGGAGCGGCCGGACCCGGAGCTGGTCAGCTGGCTGCCGCTGTTCCACGACATGGGCCTGATCGCCACGATGGCGTTTTTTAGCCGATGGCGTTCGTCATGAACCCGATGCGGTGGATGCGGCTGATCGCCGAGCGGCCGAACAAGAACGTCT
>NZ_QURH01000176.1 GCF_003428695.1 Actinomadura logoneensis | reverse complement strand
CGGGCCCGCGACCGCGCCCGCCGCATCGCCGGGCTCGCCGCGGGCCTCGGCCTGGAGACCTCCCCCGACCCGGCGGCGGCGGTCGTCCCGGTCTTCCTCGGCGGCGCGCGGGAGGCCTTGCACGCCGGGGACCTGTGCCGCAAGAACGGGCTGCGGGTCGGCTGCTTCCGGCCACCGTCGGTCCCGGACGGACGGTCCTGCCTGCGGCTGACCGCCCGCGCCACCCTGGACGAGGCGGAACTCACCGTCCTCGGGACCGCCCTGGAGATGATCGCGCGCTCTACCGGCCGTAGTCTGCACACGTAACATCGGGGACAACCGATGATGAACGTGAGGAGAGGCCGTGACGGAGGTCAGGGGCACGCCGTCCCGCCACGCAGGCGGGTACGAGCGAACGCCGTTGAGCGACATCGGCCGTCACCACTCGGCCTCCGCGCCGCGCATCCCCAAGTACTACAAGCTGAAGGAACTGCTCGTCGAGCTGATCCTGTCGCTCCCGCCCGGCAGCCCGCTGCCCCCTGAGCGGACGCTCGCCGAGAAGTACGAGACGTCCCGCACGACCGTCCGGCAGGCGCTCGCCGAGCTGGTGGTCGAGGGGCGGCTGCAGCGCATCCAGGGCAAGGGCACCTTCGTCGCCAAGCCCAAGGTGTCCCAGGAGCTCCAGCTCGTCAGCTACACCGAGGACATGCGGCACCACGGGCTGCACCCGGAGACGCGCATCCTGGACGCCGGGTACGTGAGCGCCGACGAGCGGCTCGCGACGCTGCTGGCGATCCGGCCGGGCGGGCGCGTCCTGCGCATCCACCGGCTCCGGCTGGCGGACGGCGAGCCCATGTCGATCGACACCTCGCACCTGCCCGCCCGCCGCTTCCCCGGCCTGCGCCGCGAGTTCGCCCGGCACCGGTCGCTGTACGAGACGCTCGCCACGGCCTACGACGTCCACCTGACCGAGGCCGAGGAGACGATCGAGACCGTCCTCGCGACGCCGCACGACGCGCAGCTTCTCGGGGTGGACGTGGGCCTGCCGATGCTGCTGCTGTCCCGGCACGCCTTCGACACCACCGGCCAGCCCGTCGAGTGGGCCCAGTCGCTCTACCGCGGCGACCGGTACAAGTTCATCACCCGGCTCAAGCGCGACTGATCCCCGGCGGGAGCGCCCACAGGGGCCCGCGGCGGAGGCCTACAGGGTCCTGGAGAGGGCCTTGATCGGCATCCGCAGCTCGGTGAGCAGCTCCAGGTCGCGCTCGGCCGGACGGCCGAGGGTGGTCAGGTAGTTCCCGACGATGATCGCGTTGACGCCGCCCAGCATCCCGTCGCGGGTGCCGAGGTCGCCGAGGGTGACCTCGCGCCCGCCCGCGTAGCGCAGGATCGTGCGCGGCAGCGCCAGCCGGAACGCCGCGATCGTCTTCAGCGCCTCGGCGCCCTCGACCACCGGGCGGTCGGCGAACGGCGTGCCCGGACGCGGCGCCAGGAAGTTCAGCGGCACCTCGTCGGGGTCGAGCTCGGCGAGCTCGGCGGCGAACTCGGCGCGCTGCGCGACGGTCTCGCCCATCCCGACGATGCCGCCGCAGCACACCTCCATGCCCGCCGCCTTCACCCTGCGCAGGGTGTCGTGGCGCTCCTCCCAGGTGTGGGTGGTGACGACGTTCGGGAAGTGCGACCGGGCGGTCTCCAGGTTGTGGTTGTAGCGGTGCACGCCCATCGCGGCCAGCTCGTCCACCTGCGCCTGGGTGAGCATCCCGAGCGAGCACGCGATGTTGATCTCCACCGCGTCGTTGATCGCCTTCACACCGTCCCGGACCTGGGCCATCAGCCGCTCGTCCGGCCCCCGGACGGCCGCGACGATGCAGAACTCGGTCGCGCCCGTCGCGGCGGTCTCCCGCGCCGCCCGGACCAGCGCGGGGATGTCCAGCCACGCCGAGCGGACGGGGCTCTCGAACCGTCCGGACTGCGAGCAGAAGTGGCAGTCCTCGGGGCAGCCGCCGGTCTTCAGCGAGACGATCCCCTCGACCTCCACCTCCGGGCCGCACCAGCGCATCCGCACGTCGTGCGCGAGCGCGAGGGCGTCCGGGACGCGGTCGTCCGGCAGGGTCAGGACCCGCAGCGTCTGCTCCCGGTCCAGGCCGCGTCCCTCGCCCAGGACCTGCCGCCGGGCGATCTCGAGGATGTCGGTCACGGGCTCTCCTTCGTGGGGGCGTGCAGGGCGCGGAACGCCACGGCGTCGAACGAGCCGCCGAACGTGGGCGCGAGGCCCCGGTGGGCGGCGACGAGGAACTCGGCGGGGTCGAGCCCGCCCGCTCCGGCGGGCAGGGCCCCGGCCAGCGGACGCGCCGCGAGGGTCTCCAGGTCGCGCAGGTTGCTGCGCATCGCCAGGTCCGGCTCGTCCGGCCAGGAGCCGACCACGACGCCCGCGAGGTTCAGCCCCCGGTGCGCCATCGCCTCCAGGGTGAGCGCGGTGTGGTTCAGCGTGCCGAGGTCGGGCCGGACGACCAGCAGCACCGGCGCGCCCAGCCAGCGGGCCAGGTCGGCGATCGTGTTGCCCTCGTCGTCGTAGCGGACCAGCAGCCCGCCCGCGCCCTCCACCAGCACCAGGTCGCGGGTCGCGGCGAGGTCGGCGATCCGGCCGACGACCGACGGCAGGTCCACGGGCGGGAGCCCGGCCAGGCGGGCCGCGGCGGCCGGGGACAGCGCGTCCGGGAACCGCGCGTACTCGTGCAGGTCGGACACGCCCGCCAGGCGGCCGACCACGGCGAGGTCGCCGTCCTCCTCCGGCCGCACGCCGGTCTGGCCGGGCTTGACCACCGCGACCGCCGATCCGCGCGCGGCGGCGAGCGACGCCACCGCCGCGGTCGCCACCGTCTTCCCGACTCCGGTGCAGGTCCCGGTCACCACGAGCACGCTCACGTCCGTGACACTAGCGCGGCGGCCCCGGAAGATCGCCCGCCGAATCCCACAGTGTCCGCGGCCTCCGTTTGTATCGGGCGGCCGGGGCCGTCGTTCGCGTCCGGCCGCGAACGGACGGAACCGGGGCGGGCCGCGGCGCGTCCAACCCGCATGGCGGTTCCCTCCGTACGAACGGCGGGTATGACGACCCGCACTGTGAAGGCCATCCTGGTGGGGGCGACGGCCGTCCTGACGGGCGCCGCCCTGCTCACCGGCTGTGGAACACAGACGAAGGTGGAAGGCGTGCGCGATTACCCTGCCACCGCCACGCCTCCCATAGGGCAGGGTGGCGACGGCCTGGTCCTGCGGTGGCGGATGACGGGCGGCATGGCCGGACGCGGCGGCCCGTGGACGGTCCCCGACTTCTCCCTCTACGCGGACGGCACGGCGATCGTCCCCGGCAAGGGCCCGGAGGCGCGGCTCCAGCGGTACCACCTGAAGCAGCCGGTGTTTCAGCAGCTCGTCGCCGAGGCGAGGAAGGCGGGCCTCGAACGGTCCCGGAGGATCGGGTCGGACGCGCGGATCGCCGACGCGATGGTCCTGCGGATCTGGATGGGCTCGGCTCAGACCGACGTCGTCATGCCCGAGCAGCACAACGTCCCGGCCACGGCGGTGTGGAAGAAGCTCCAACCCGAGCAGTGGCCGGCGGGCGACCAGCAGTCCCCGCCGGACGTCTACCAGCCTGAGCGCATCGCGGTCAGCGCGTTCCCCAGCGGCGACCGGCCCGCGCCGTCCGGCACGGTCGCGTGGCCGCTGTCGCCGCTCGGCGCGGGTACGAAGCTCCCCCAGGGCAGCTTCTGCACGGTCTACGGCGGGGCGGACGCCGCACGCGTCCGGAAGCTGGCCGCGAAGACGCCGCTCGGCGCGTCCTTCAGCAGCGGCGGACAGGTCTACAGCGTCCAGATCCGTCCGCTGCTCCCCGACGAGAAGTCCTGCACCGCGCTGGGCTGACCCTTCTCCGGGGTCCGGCCGTCCCCGGAAAAGGGACCCGCCCGGCCGCAGGGACATGGACGGCCGGGCGGGGGCTCGGGAGGGACTACTTCTGGACGGTCCGCTTGAGGGCGGGGGCGTTCAGGCCGGTGTCGAGCGCGGTGGTCAGGGTGCCGGTGTCACCGGACATCTCCCAGATCATCGCGCCGAGCAGGTGCCTGCTCTTCAGCCAGGCGGTCTTCTTGCCGATCGACCAGGCGTCGTCGAACGACCACCACTGCCCGCCCGGGCCGGTGTAGCAGGACGTCGCGACGGCCTGCTCGTCGTGGTGGACGGTGCAGTTCGGCACGCTGGAGACCAGGTTGCTGTAGCCGCGCGTCCCGGCCTCCTCCTGGAACTGGCCGGGCGCGGCACCCTGGGCGGCCTGCCAGTCGCCGTTGACGCCGCCGTCGGTGACGCCCTGCCAGCCGCGTCCGTAGTACGCGAGCCCGATGTCGAGCTTGCGCGGGTTCACGCCCGCGGTGAGGTAGGCGTTCACGGCGTTCTCGACGCTGAAGTGGAACGGGTACGGGTCGTCGGTGTCGGCGTAGAGGTTGGCCTGGTGGCCGGTCCGGTTCGGCTCCCAGGAGTTGTCGCTGCCCGAGCCGTGGAAGTCGTAGCCCTGGACGTTGAAGATGTCCAGCGACCTGGCCGTGCCCGGCAGGTCCCAGCCCGCGCTGATCTTCGCGGGGTCGGCGGGTGAGAACGCGGTGAGCAGGTAGCGCTTGCCGGTCTGCTGCCCGAGCGCGTCGAGCTGGGTGCGGAACTCGGCGAGCAGCAGCGTCAGGTTGGCCTTGTCGTTGGCCCCGACGTGGTTGCCGGGGTGCCCCTCGGCGCCGGGCCACTCCCAGTCCACGTCGATGCCGTCGAAGATCCCGGCGGCGGTGCCGGGGCCGCCCGCGCCGTTGTAGGACGGCAGGTTGCCCTTGATGTAGGTGTCGATGCAGGAGGCGACGAACTTCTTGCGGGACGCGTCGGTCGCGGCCACGTCGGAGAAGTACTTGGAGTACGTCCAGCCGCCGATCGACATGAGGATCTTCAGGTCCGGGTGCCTGGCCTTCAGCTTCTTGAGCTGGTTGAAGTTGCCGCGCAGCGCCTCGTAGCCGGTGTCGGCCTGGCCGTCCACGGACTGCGCCGCCGACATCGGCCGGGCGTAGTCGGCGTCGGCGTCGCCCGCGCCGTCGCCCTGGTTCGGGTCCTCGGGGTTGGACGAGGTGCCCTTGGTGACGCCTTCCAGGCAGGTCAGGTTGGTCGGATCGATGTTGCCGAACGCGTAGTTGACGTGCGTCAGCTTGGCGGCGTTGCCGGTCGATTCGAGGTTCTTGACGAAGTACTGCCGGCCGTAGATGCCCCACTGGACGAAGTAGCCGACGCGGGCGTACCCGCTGACCACGTCGTCGGTGGTGACCTGCAGCGGCGCGCTCTGCGCCGACACGTTGTCGTACTGGTCGCGGGCGAGGACGGTGAACGAGTACGACGTGGACGGCGAGAGGCCGGTGACGGTCGCGCTCGTCCCGGTCGCGGTCGTGGCGACCTTTCCGTTCACCAGGACGTCGTAGTTGGCGACGCCGGTGTTGTCGGTGGACGCGTCCCAGGCGAGCTTGACGCTGCTGGAGTCCTTACCGGTGCTGCGCAGGTTGCCGGGGACGGACGGCGGGGTCGTGTCGTCCGAGGGGTTGTTGGTGGTGACGGACACGGCGGCACTGGCCGGGGACGCGGTGCCCTTGCGGTCCTTGGCCTTGACGGTGAACGAGTAGGCGGTGTTCGGGGTCAGGCCGTTGACGGTCGCCGTCGTTCCGGAGACGGTCGTCGCGAGGGTGGAGCCGTTGTAGACGTCGTAGGCGGTGACCGGGAGGCTGCCCGCCTTCGCCGCGTCCCAGCTAAGCGTGACGGACTTGGTCGTCTTGACGACGACCTTGAGCCCGGTCGGCGCGGACGGCGGCGTGTCCGGCGTGCCGTCGCAGTTGGCGTCGTTGACCCGGCAGGACGTCGGTTCCACACCGGACGAACTGAGCGTGAACGTCGGGCTGTACGGGTCGGTCGTCTTCCCGGCCGCGATCGTCGTGTTGTAGTACGCGGGGGTGAGGGTCACGGTGGTGCCGGTCTGGCTGATCGACCCGTTGTTCGCGTTGCCGGCCGTGACACCGGACGGGAGCGTGAACACGACCGTCCAGCCGTTCACGGCCGTCGTGCCGTGGTTCGCGATGACGAACGTGCCGGTGGACCCGCTGACCGTGTAGTCGGCGGTGACCCCGGTGAGGGTCGGCGGCGGCGCGCCCGTCCCGTCGCAGTTCGCGCCGTTGAGCAGGCACGACGTCGGCTGGACGGCCTGGCTGAGGGTGAACGTGGGACTGTACGGTTCGGTCGTCTTCCCGCCCTGGAGCGTGTCGATGTAGAACGCGGGCTTCAGGGTGACCTTCGTGCCGTTCTGGGTGATCGTCGCGTTCTGCGGGTTGGACGCGGTCACCCCGGACGGCAGCTGGAACACCAGCGTCCAGCCGGACACGGCCGTCGTGCCGGGGTTGGACACGACGTACTTCCCGGTCGTCCCGGACAGGGTGAACGCGGCGGTCAGGCGTCCGTCCGCCGCGTGCGCCGGGGCGGCGAGCGCGGCCGAGACGAGCACGGCGATCAGGGCGGCGAGCAGTCGGCGCATGGGCCGTCACCTACTTCGGGGGGTCGAGGAGCGCCAGCATCGTGGCGATCTCCGCCGAGCGTGAGCGGTCGATGGTCGCGGCGAGCGACCGCGTCCAGGCGTCCTCGCCGTGGGCGGTCTCCATCCGGGCCAGTTGGACGGCGTCGTCCTGGTGGGCGATGAGCAGGTTGAGGAAGGCGCGTTCGAACCGGTCCGCCGGGGCGCGCTCGACGGACCGGACGGCGGCGGGCGGGGTCGCGGGCGCCCCGCCGTGCGCGGCGTGCGC
>NZ_QURH01000175.1 GCF_003428695.1 Actinomadura logoneensis | reverse complement strand
GGTCGTGGGACCGCGAACCGGTGCGGCCGTCGGGTCAGCTCGTCTTGGCCGTCCCGAGGATGTCCACCACGAACACGACCGTGTCGGTGCCCTTGATGCCCGCCTGCGGGTTGCCGGACTTCCCGTAGCCGTCGGACGGCGGCAGGATCAGCATCACCCGGCTGCCGACCTTCAGGTCGCGCAGGCCCTTGAAGAAGCCGGGCATGGCGCCGGGCGGCGGGTCCGCGAGCGGGAACGCGGTGGGCGCGCCCTTCTCCCAGGACGAGTCGAACGTCTTGCCGGTGCCCCAGATCTGCCCGAGGTAGTTCACCACCGCGGTGTCGTCCTTGGTGGTGGTCGGCCCGGTGCCCTGGATCAGGGTCTTGACCTGCATGGTCTTGGGCGGGTCCACCTTCGGGATGGTGACCTTGGGGGCCTTGCCCTTCTGCGGCTCGACCGTCGGCAGGTTCTTGTCGGTGAGCTTCTGCTCGGCGCCGGTGGCCTCGGCGTTGGTCGGGATGACCTTGAGGATGTCGGCGACGAACACGACCGAGTCGCCGTCGGCGAGGCCGAACTGCTGCGCCGACTGCGGGTCGAAGCTCTGGTCCGGCGGGATCTGCAGCACGACGCGGCTGCCCTCGGTCCGGTTGGTCAGGCCGTTCTTGAGGCCCTTGACCTGGAGCTTGTCGACCGGCAGGAGCTGCGGGCCGGGCTGCGGGTTGAGCTCGGTCTTCTCCCGGGTGTCCAGCACCTTCTTGCTGGTCGAGCCCTTCTTGTCGCCGCCCTTCGGCGTCCACTTGTAGATCTCGTAGTGGAGCAGCGCGAGCGTGTTCGCGGCGATCTTGGGACCGGTGCCGGTGACCGGCTGGGTCACCTTGAGGCTCTTGCCCGGCGTCACCGAACCCGGGATCTTCACCTTCGGCGCGCTGCCGAACGCCCCGGTCACCTCGACCTTGGGCGCGGGCCGCGTCACGTACCAGGTGGTGCCCCCGGCGATGGCGAGCACCGCGACGACCGCGACCACGATCGCGATGGTGCGCCGCTTCTTCGCCTGGGCGGCGGTCAGTCCCGAGGGCTTCGCGGACGGCCTGAGCGGCTGCCCGCCGGACCGTCCGCCGCTGATGCCGTGCGGGGTGAACTCCGGGCTGCGGATGTTCTTGGCGTTCGGCAACTTGGCCTTGACCGCCGGCTCACCCCGGGGCTTGTCGTCGTCGGACATGTTTCCTCACTCGCTCCGGGTTCGTCGACACCACTCCAAAGGTCAACCACCCTGCCAGGCCGCGGCTAAGGCCGCTGTGAAGAACAGGGAGAGACCAGGCCCGCAATCTACCGTCCCGGGACCGAAGATGCCGCTCCCGGCGACCTCCGATCACGGCCGGAAATTCCGGAACCCGCGCGGAGCGCGCGCGGCGGGTCGAGGCGCGACGCGTCCCGCCGAGCCTCGCGGGCGACGGCCGGCGGGCGCGGAGGGGCGGTCCGGAAACCGGGGGACGCCGAGTCCGGCCGCGCCGGCGGGGCGTCCGCCTCAGAGGCCGAGCAGGACGGTGGCGGCCTCGGCGACAAGGTCCTCGGCGGACTCGGGGATCGGCGTCCCCTCGCGCAGATGCCGCTGGACCAGGCTCTGCGGGACGTCCACCAGGGCCAGGACGACGCGTCCGAGGTCGTCCGGGCGGCCGAGCCGGGCGGCGAGCCCGACCACGACCTCGCGGACGCGCCCGTTCGCGGTCGCGAGCAGTTCCCGGTCGGCGTCCGGCCAGTCGGCCTGACCGAAATCGCGCGGACCGTACTGCAGCACCCGGGCCTCGCGGGGGTGGGCGCGGCTCCAGGCGACCACGTGCCGCGCGGCGGCCACGGCGGCGCGCTCGGCCGGCTCGGCGGACGCGGCGGCGACGAACCCGGCCTGGAAGCGCTCGACCGTCCGCAGCCAGACCGCGGCCAGCAGCGCCGCGGCGCTCGGGAAGCGGTGGTACACCGATCCGCTCGGCGCGCCCGCGGCCCGCGCGACCGCCGCGACGGTGACGTCCGACGGACCGCCCTCGGAGACCAGGTCGACGGCCGCGTCCAGCAGCCGGTCGCGGTCGTGCCGAGGAGGTCGCCCCATGCGGCGAGCGTACCGGTGGGGTACGCTCCGCAATATTAGAGAGGTGTCTCTAAAAAGGAGGTCGCATGCCCCCGGACCGCATGAGCCTGGACGGCAGGAGCCCGGACCGCGTCGCCCTGGATCCCGTGAAGCCCGACCCCGTCCTGCCGCCCGGGCAGGTCCCGGTCGCGCGGCACCGTCCGTTCGGGCTGCCGCGCTTCGGTCCGGTCGTTCCCAGGACGGACGGGCCTGCCGTCGTGACCGTCACCGGGGCCGTCCGGCATCCGGTCCAGGTCCGCGCGGCTGACCTCGCCGGGCTGCCGAACCGCACGACCCGCGTGGCCGACCTGCACTGCGTCACCACGTGGAGCGTGCTCGACCTGTCCTGGGCCGGGGTTCCCTTCCGGGACGTCCACGCGTATCTCACAGAGCGGACGCGGCCCTGGTCCGCCGTGCGCTGGGTCACCTTCCGGGGGCTCGACGGCTACGCGTCCACCCTCCGCCTGGACGACGCGCTCGCCCCGGACGTCCTGCTGGCCGACACCCTGGACGGCGCGCCCCTCGATCCCGACGTGGGCGCGCCCCTCCGCCTGGTCGCCCCCGCGCACTACGGCTACAAGAACGTCAAGCACGTCTGCCAGATCGAGTACCGGACGGCCTACGACGCGGGCTCGGCGGGCTGGAAGGGCCATCCGCGCGGACGCGTCGCCCGCGAGGAACGCAGCCGCCACCTGCCCGGACGCGTCTGGCGTCCGGTCTGGCGCGCCGTCCTGCCGAGAGCCCGCGCCGCCTACGAGTCCGGCCGCGCGCACACGAACGGAGGACGGCCGTGAGCGGCCTGAACCGCTGGGTCCCGCGCCTGATCATCGCCACGGCGGTGCTGCACTTCGCGTGGGCGTTCCTCCAGCCCAACGCCTGGGACGACATCGTCCGCGACGGGTTCGCCGCGGCGGTCGCCGACCCCGACGCCCCCGGTCACTGGAACCGGGAGGCGAGCGTGTGGTTCCTCATCGCGGGGGCGCTGCTGTTCGTCCTCGGCACCATGACCCGTCTGGCCGTCCGCCTGACGGGCCGCGTCCCCGCCCAGGTCGGCTGGTTCCTCCTCGCCACCGGCGTCCCGCTGTGCGTCCTCTACTTCCCGGTGACGGGAAGTTGGGCGCTGCTCGTCCTCGGCGTGCTGGCCCTGGCCGCGACGTACCGCACCGAGCCGTCACCGGGACGGTGACAGCGGGCCGATCACCTGTTGCGGACGCAGCAGGCGGCGGAACGGTCTGTGGTCGATCGCGGAGGGCTGCGAAGAACCGCTCCTGAGCTACCCCGATGATGCGAACCGGGGCCGGTCGCGTGGTGCCGACCGGCCCCGGGACCCCGCTTCCCTGTGCCGAGTATCGGGACGGCCCGCGGGAGGAACGGCCCTCGGCGTGGCGGGTCAGTAACCACCGCCCGGGCCGCCGGTGTTCTGCTCGACCTTCTTGCCGTCCGGGGACACCACGAACCAGCCGCCGCCGAACTGGTTGAGGCCCTCGCCCTTGACGCTGCCCTTCATCCCGCCGTCCGGCGTGTAGTAGTAGAGCGGGTGCCCGCCGTACGTCACCTGCATGGTGCCGTCGTTCCTGCTGGCGGTGCCGAGCATCGACTCCTTGGCGCCCGACCCGGCCTGCGGCTTGCCCTTGGTGATGGCCGGAGGCCACACCGCGGCGCACTGCCCGGTGCAGGACGACGTGGACCCCTGGTCCTTCTCGAACATGTACAGGGTGCGGCCCTTGCCGTCGACCAGGATGTGGCCCAGACCGCCTATCGACGCGGTCGCGATCGTCTTCGCGGCCGTGGGAGCGCCCGGTGAGGGCGTTCCGGTCCCCGGGGGCGACGTCATCCCGCCGCCCGGGCTCTCGGGCGACGTCATCCCGCCGCCTGGGCTCTCGGGCGACGTCATTTCGCCGCCCGGGCTCTCAGGCGTCGTCATTTCGCCACCGGGGCTGCCCGGCGTGGTCATCTCACCGCCGCCGGGGCTGCCCGGCGAGGCCGTGTCGGTCGTGACGGGCCGCTGCGGACCGACGGCGTCGTTCGCCTGGGACGGGCCGCCGGCCGCGCCGCAGGCGGTGGCCAGCGCCGCGACGGGCACGGTGGCCAGCGCCGCGAGGGGCACGGC
>NZ_QURH01000184.1 GCF_003428695.1 Actinomadura logoneensis | reverse complement strand
CGGCGGGGCCAGGGTCGCCTTCGGGGGCGGTGCCGGGCCCGGCGGGGCCCAGGGCCCCGCGGAGGCGGCGGAGGTAGGCGCGGGGGTCGGCGAGGCCGTCGGGGTGGTCGACGCGGAGGCCGTCCACCAGGCCCTCCCGGTAGAGCCGGACGATCAGCGCGTGCGTGGCGTCGAAGACGTCCGGATCCTCCTGGCGGAGCCCGATCAGGCCGGAGATGTCGAAGAACCGGCGGTAGTTCGGCTCGCCCTCGCCGGGCGGGACGAGCCGTCCTCCGCCCGCCTCCCAGTCCACGTCGAACCAGTGCGCGTAGGGCGAGGCCGGGCCGTCCGCGAGCACCGACGCGACGGCCGTCCCGTGGAACGCCATGTGGTTGGGGACGATGTCGAGGAGCACCCGCAGGCCCTCGGCCCGGAACCGGCGGACCATCGCGGCGAACGCGTCCTCGCCGCCCAGTTCGGCGGAGATCCGGCCGTGGTCGGCGACGTCGTAGCCGTGCGTGGAGCCCGGCGCGGCCTGGAGCACCGGCGACAGGTACACGTGCGAGACGCCCAGGTCGCGCAGGTAGGGCGCGAGCGCCGCCGCCTCGGCGAACCCGAAGCCGGGAGCGCGGAGCTGGAGGCGGTAGGCGCCGGTCGGGGCGTCCTCGCCGGGCGGTCCGCCGGGCGGCGGCTCCACCGGGAGCGGCTGTTCGGCGGGCGCCACCGGCTCCGCGGCGTCCCGCGGCCCGCCGGGCGGCGCTCCCGGGGTCGTCTCCAGAGGACTCGCCCCGCCGGGCCGCACGTGTACCACCGGTCACCCCTCCCGTCGCTGGGAGGGACCCTTTCCCGCCGAGGCTTAGATCACACCGCCCCGGGCGGGACTGGCCAGACCGGACGACCCTGACTTACATTAGGTATGCCTTACCTTATTGAGGCAGCCCTTACCCGTCGCCTGAGAGGTCCAGCCCGGATGTACGTCTGCGTCTGCAACGCGGTCACGGAGGACGACGTGCGCGGCTGCATGCTCGACGGAGGGTGCCGCCGGGTCCGCGAGGTCAAGGACGCCTGCGGCTGGAAGCCCGGCTGCGGGTCCTGCACCCGGCGACTGTACTCGCTGGTCAGCGAGGTCAACACGGCCAGCGACATGGTGGACGCCATCACCGGCGGCCCGCTGCCGCCCGTCCTGCCCGCCGACGCTCCGGTCCCGCCGCTCGGCGTCCCGGCGACGGCCTCCCCCGCCGGCACCGCCGAGGCCGAGCCGGTCTCGGCGCGGCGCGTCTGCGGGGGCGCGCTCGGCTCGGCCGAGTCGTCTCAGATCCCGGACGCGGGCGCGACGACGCCCGCCCCGGACGCTCCCGAAGGCGCACCCGCGGGGACGCCGGCGGCGCCCGTCATGCCGCAGCGGATCGTGGCGCCCGTGCGTTCGCGCTGGCTGCGCGACACCGCCGCCTGACGCTGTCCGATCACCGGGCGTCGTGGAAGCATGGCCGCCATGGAAGGCGACAAGGACATCATCGCGCTGCTCAACGAGCAGCTCACCGCCGAACTGACCGCGATCAACCAGTACTTCCTGCACTCCAAGATGCAGGCGAACTGGGGCTTCACCCGGATGGCGAAGCACAGCCGGGACGAGTCGTTCGACGAGATGCGGCACGCCGAGCGGCTGACCGACCGGATCCTGTTCCTGGAGGGCCTGCCGAACTACCAGAAGATCGGCACGCTCCGGATCGGCCAGACGATCGTCGAGCAGCTCCAGGCCGACCTGCGGATCGAGCTGGAGGCCGTCGCGCGGCTGCGTCCCGGCATCGAGCTCATGCGCTCCCGCGGCGACGTCACCTCCGCGCGCCTCTTCGAGGACATCCTCGCGGACGAGGAGGAGCACATCGACTTCCTGGAGACCGAGCTCGGCCTGGTCGAGATGCTCGGCGAGCACAACTACCTCCAGCGCCTCACCGAAGCCCCGGGCGAGGGCGACTCCGACTGACCCCGCGCCCGGCCCGTTCCCGCCATGGCAGGAGCCGTCCCGCCACCACCGACAGGGCCGGACATCGGGACCGCGCGCCGCTCCTTCACGCCGAGCGCCGCACGGTCCTGCCGAGTGAGCGGCGTCAGCGGAAGGCGGGGGCGTGCTCGCGGGCCCAGTCGGCGAACGTCCGCGGGGCGCGGCCGAGGACGTCCTCGACGTCCGGGCTGACGCGGCGCTCGCGCTCGGTGGGCTCGCCCAGGATGGAGAGCGTCGTCTCGATGACGGGCTCGGGCATGAAGGCCCGCATGTGGGCGCGGGCCTCCTCGCGGGTCAGCTCCACGAACCGGACGGGTTCGCCGATCGCGTCTCCGATGGCCTCGGCCTGCCGCCGCGGCGTCACCGGAGCGGGGCCGGTCAGCTCGTAGGTCCGCCCGGCGTGGCCGTCCGCGCGCAGGGCCGCCGCGCCGACCACCGCGATGTCGGACGGGTCGACCGCCGGCAGGCCGACGTCGCCGAACGGCGCGGCGACGGTCCGGTGCGCGCGCACCGACTCGGCCCACGCGTAGGCGTTGCTGGCGAGGTTGCCCGGCCGCAGGATCGTCCAGTCGAGGCCCGACGCGCGGACGGCGTCCTCGATCGCCCCGGCCACGACGCCGTGCGAGACCGAGTCCGGACGGGTCGCGACACCCAGCGTGGACAGCAGCACCACGCGCCGGACACCGCCCGCCTTCGCCGCGTCCAGCAGGGCGTGCGGGTCGATGAGGTGGGCGCTCGGCCCGCCGTTCTGGAGGAACAGGGCGTCCGCGCCGTCGAGGACGGGACGCAGGCCGTCCGCGTCGGTGAGGTCCGCGCGGACGTGGCGGACGCCGTCCGGGACGTCCGAGGCCGAGATGTTCCGCGAGGTCGCCGTCACGCGCCCGCCGTCCGCCGCGAGCATCCGCACGAGCGCTCCGCCGACGTTGCCCGTCGCTCCGGTCACCACGATCATGTCGTTCTCCCGAGTTAGTTAGTTGACTCACTCACTTGCTGGGGAGGACGGTAGCACGGACCGGGCGGGGTCTGTCTATAGTCAGTCAGGTGACCAACTCAACGAGGGCGCGGGGATCGGACAAGCGGCGGCGGCTCACGGCCGCCGCCGCCGAGGTCGTCCACCGGCAGGGCGCGGAGCGCACGACGATCGCCGACATCGCCAAGGCCGCCGACGTGCCGGTCGGGAACGTCTACTACTACTTCAAGACCAAGGACGACCTCGTGCAGGCGGCGCTGTCGGAGCACGCCGGGCGCCTGTCAGCGCTGACCGGCGGGCTGGACGCGCTGCCCGACCCGCGCGAGCGCCTCAAGGCGCTGGTGGAGGCGTGGGTCGGGCAGCGCGACACCGCCGCGCGCTACGGCTGCCCGACCGGCACCCTCGCCACCGAGCTGGGCAAGCGCGAGGACGGCGGGCTCGGCGAGGAGGCCGGACGCGTCCTGCGGCTGCTGCTGGCGTGGGCGGAGCGGCAGTTCCGCGAACTCGGCCTGGACGACCCCGACGAGCTCGCGCTCACCTTCGTCGGCGCGTACCAGGGCATGTCCCTGCTGGCCCACGCGCTGCGCGACCCGGAGATCATGACCCGCCAGGGCGCCCGCCTCGTCCGCTGGCTCGACTCCCTCACCCCCGCCTGACGCCCCCACGCCCCGTGCCGCGTCTGCGGGTGTGGGATGTCAGGCCTGGGTGAGGAGCGAGTCGTAGCCTGCCGAGCCCTTCCGGCCGGCCATGAAGGCGAGGAACTCGCGGACGAACTCGCTGCGCGTGTACCGGACGTCCTCCCCGGAGGTCTCGACGTCGCGGGAGAACGCGGTGCGGAAAAGGGCGCGGTGCTCGGCGGCGCTGATCGACTGATCGTCGTCCTTGTCGGTCGCGTCGAACAGCACCTCGGCCACCCTGACCAGGGCGGGACTCGCCAGCGAGGACGCCGCGGCGGCGTACTCGGCGCGGCTGACGCGGCCGTCGCCGTCGTCGTCGAGCGCGTTCGCGAGCTCGCGCCACCAGCCCGCGAACGCGTCGAACAGCCGCTCCTCGCCGTCGGCGTCCAGGTCCAGCCGGGACGCGATCTCGCGGGCCATCGCGGCGAGGTCGGGCCAGGACACGTAGCCGTCGCCGGTCTGGTCGAGGACCTCGGCGAAGAACCGGTCGGCCGACCGCGCCGCGCTGCCCTCGGCCGGAGCGTCCCCGGACAGGGGCGAGAGCAGGCGGAGCAGGGCGGCGGCCCGGTCCTGCTGGCGGCGCAGCGCCGTCACCAGCTGCGCCCCGGAGCCCTCGGCGCGGCTCGGGTCGAGCAGGCCGATCATGGTGTCGGTGCGCGTCCAGGACTCGGGCAGGACGCGGGACGCCACCCCCGTCCCGAGGTAGACGCCGCGGGCCAGCAGGTGCGAGCCGGGCAGCTCGCCGAGGCCCGCCCGCTGCCGGACGGGCTCGGGCAGCGTCGCCTTCAGGAACTCGGAGATCACCGGCCCGGCCATGGCGCGGCCCGCCGACCACAGGGCCGGGTAGGGGCGCAGCAGCGGCGGCGCGGGCATCCGGCCGAACAGCTCGAACAGGATGATCCGCATCGCCTCGGTGTTCTCCAGGCCGCGGTCGATCACGTCCTCGAAGTAGGGCCAGAAGTCGGTGACCGTGGCGGGCAGGTGGTCGGCGTTGCCCTCCAGCAGCACGAGGATCGCGCGGAACTCCTCGTACAGCCGCTCCATCTCGGCGGCGTCCATGGAGACGCCGCTCATCCGGCTGAGGTTGACGGTCGACTCGAACAGCGAACCGACCACCCAGGCGCGGGCGTCGGCGTCCATCGCGTTGTACGGGCGCCCCTTCGGATCGACGCCCGCGATGCGCGCGTGCAGCCGGTTGAGGCGCGCCGCCTCCCGGTCCCGGACGCGCGGGTCGGCGTCCAGGATGCGCTGGACGCTGAGCAGGGTGTTGAACACCCGCCGCCACGGATGGGCGACGAACGTGGAGTTCTCGATCAGCGCCGCGCCGATCTGCGGGTGCGCGGCCTCCAGGATCGTCGCCCGGATGACGGCCAGCCCCCAGCGGGCGTCCTGGCAGTAGGTGTTCAGGGACGCGCCGGGGCCCAGAATCGAGATGTCGGGCTGTCCGGCGGAGGTGTCAACGCTCATCTGCTGCCTTTCACCAGGGGGTCGGTCAGTTCGGGGTCGAGGTCGGGGAACCGCGGGCGGACGCCGCCGAAACGGCGTTCGCGGTTCCGGTAGACGTGCAGGCACTCCGAGAAGTGCTCGGCGCGGAAATCGGGCCAGAGCACTTCGGGGAACACCCATTCGGCGTAGGCGACCTGCCAGAGCATGAAGTTGGAGATGCGCTGCTCCCCCGACGTCCGGATGACCAGGTCGACGTCCGGGGTGTCGGGGTGCGGCAGGTACCGGGCGAAGCTCTCCTCGGTGACCTGGTCGGCGGGCACCCGGTCGCGGATCAGCGCCCGCGCGGCCTCGACGATGTCGCGCCGTCCGCCGTGGTCGAACGCGATGGTCAGGGTCATCCCGCGGTTGCCGCGGGTGAGTTCGACCAGGTCGGCGATGTCCCGCGCGAGGCCGGGCGGGATGCGGGGATCGGAGACGCCGAGGAACCGGCAGCGGATGCCGCGCGCGCACATGGACAGGGCGTGCTTGCGCAGCGTCCGCCGGACCAGGCCCATGAGGAAGTCGATCTCGTCGCTCGGGCGCCGCCAGTTCTCCGTCGAGAAGGCGTACAGGCTGAGCCAGCGCACGCCCGCCGCGCGCGCCGCCTCGATGACGTCGATGACGGCCGCCTCCGCCGCCCGGTGGCCGGCCGTGCGCGGCAGGCGGCGCTGCCGGGCCCAGCGGCCGTTCCCGTCCATCACGCACGCCACATGCCGCGGCACGGACGCCCTGGTGTCCGATCCCTTGGGGTTCACCCCCCGAGCTTCACCCGTCGTTGATCCCTTGGGGTTCACCCCCCGAGCTTCACCCGTCGTTTCGGGGAACGCTTCGCTTTGTCATCATTCGCATCCGAAGAGTGACAGACCTGTGGCTTTGAGGGTCGCTTCGCCCTTGTGCGGTCCGTCCTCCGGCGGCCGTGCGGCCCATCCTCCGGCGGCCGTGCGGCCCATCCTGCGGCGGCCGTCCGGTCCGTCCTGCGGCGGCCGGGACGCGGACGCCGGACGCGCCTAGGATCAAGGGGACACGCGGTCGCGGGCCACACGCGGGAGGCCGGTCTGGTGAGGGAGTCGCTGCGGGCCTCCGACCCGCGCCAGGTGGGCCGCTACCGGCTGGAACGGCGGCTCGGCAGCGGCGGCATGGGCCGGGTCTACCTCGGCCGTTCGCCCGGCGGACGGCCCGTGGCGGTGAAGGTCGTCCGGCCGGAGCTCGCCGAGGACGCGCGGTTCCGGGAGCGGTTCGCCCGCGAGGTGGAGGCGGCGCGGAAGGTCGGCGGCTTCTACACCGCGCAGGTCGTCGACGCGGACGCGGGCGCCGACCCGCCGTGGCTGGTCACCGCGTACGTCGCCGGGCCGTCCCTGCACGAGGCCGTCACGGCGCACGGCCCGCTGCCGCCCGCCGAGCTCGCGGTCCTGGCGTTGGGGCTGGCCGAGGGGCTGGAGGCGATCCACGCGGCCGGGCTCGTCCACCGCGACCTCAAGCCGGGCAACGTGGTCCTCGCCGCGGACGGTCCGCGCGTCATCGACTTCGGCATCGCGCACGCGCTCGACGCGTCCCACCACAGCTCGGCGATCGTCGGGACCCCCGCGTTCATGAGCCCCGAGCAGGGACGCGGTGATCCGGTGAGTCCGGCGAGCGACGTCTTCAGCTTCGGGTCGGTGCTCGCCTTCGCGGCCACCGGCGAGAGCCCCTTCGGATCCGGTCCCGCGCACGCCGTCCTGTACCGGATCGTCCACGGCGAGCCGGACCTCTCCGGGCTGGACGCGTCCCTGCCGTCCGGATTCGGCGAGCTGATCGCCGACTGCCTGGACACCGACCCGGACCGCCGTCCCAGCGTGCCCGACCTCCTCGCCCGCGTGTCGGCCCTGACCGCCGAGTCGAGCCCGAGTGCGAGTGCGAGCCCGAGTACGACGCGGAGGCTTCCCGCCGAGAGCGACGGCCCGCTGTCGGAGACGTCCACGTCGCTCGTCCAGCCCCCGTCCCCGCTCCCACGGAAAGAGGCCGCTCACACGCCTTCGCCCCCGGCCGCCGAGCCGCCGTCCGAGGACGCCGAGCCTCTCTTCCTCGACCGACTGCTGGACGAGGAGGAGAGGCACCGCCGGATCGCCCTCCTCATCGTCGGGCTCGCCGCCGTGCTGGTGGTCGTGTCGCTCTTCCTTCCGGGGTTCACCGACCAGGCCGTCCACCAGCACGGCGTCGGCCGGTCGGGCGTTCCGGCGGCGACGACCACGCTGGAGATCCACGACAGCACCTTCCGCGTGCTGTTCATGGGCCGGACGTGGAGTGTGCTCCCAGGTCTGTGCCTCCTGGTCGCGCTCGTCGGAAGCCTCGCCGCGCTGGCGCATGTGCCGGAGTACTGGGCGCTGCCCGCGGCGTCCACCATGGCCTGCCTGGCGGTCGTCGCGGGCGGGGTCCTCCTGTTCATGGTGCAGGTGCCGGGGACGTCCTATGTTCCGCGAGCGTCCGACAGGGTGGTGCTCGACCATCCGCGCACGGCGATCGGATTGTGGCTGCTGATGGGCGTCGTGGTGACGGTCGCCGTCGCCACCTCATGGTTCTTGACCTCCACCGGGCCGAGCCGGAGCTCCGGGCTCACCTACGTCCTGCTGACGGGCGCGGCGCTCCAGGCGGTCGTTTTCCTGTTGACCCTGGCCCGCTTCAACTCGGTGGAGCACCCCGGCGCGGGTGTGATGCTGCGGGTCATGGACCGCGGCCATCCCCCCGGGCGCGGGGCGATGCAGTTGTTCGTCGGCGAGGGGTTGTTCTACGCCTTCCTCGCCGGGGCCTTGTGGCTGGAGCAGGTGAGCAGCTCCCGGACGAAGAAGGGGGCAAGGCGCTTCTTGGCGTTGGGCTGCTTCGGGGTCCACACCGTGTCGCTGCTCGTCAGCATCGCGGCCACGTGGTTCGCGGACTCCCGGTCCGATGTCCTGAACGCCCTCGCCGTCAACGCGAGCATGGTCCGCGGCGCTTTCGGCGACCACGTCGCCGGGACACCCGGCCTCGCCTCGCTGCTGGCCTCGGCGCTGCTCTGGCTGACCGGCCTGGTCGCGGTGATCATGCTGTGGTCGGGCCGGAGCGTCCTGGTGTGGAGGTCGGACCCCGACTCCGGACGGCCGCCCGAACGGCTCGGAGGCTGACGCGCGGGACGGCCGCGGTTCCGTCAGAAGTTGATCGCCGCGAGGGCCCACTTCCGGCTCGCGGCCTCCTGGACGGCGTCCGCCCATTGCAGCGTCAGGGCTGTGAACTCGTCGAACGTCCCGATCCAGCGGCCGGGCTCGGCGGCGTGGGCGTCGAAGGGAGTCCGGAGTTCGGGGAGGCGGGGAGCCAGGCGCGTCCAGACGTCCGCCAGGGCGCGGACGGTGTCGGGCGCGCAGGCCACCAGCGTCGTGACGTGGCGGACGTCCTGGCCTGGGAAGATCCCCGGTTCGAGGTGGTCGCCCGTGTCTCCGGCCAGGAGCCGGCCGAAGAACGCGTCCCCGTCGGCGCGCAGGGACGGGCCGACGGCGTCGCGCATGTGCTCCCACGAGCGGCCCGCCCAGGCGTGGGGTTTGTACGAGCCGGAGGTGTCGCGGAACTCGTAGAGGGCGTACCAGCCCACTTCGGGACGTTCGGGCCAGACGAGGCCCGGCGGCGGGTCGTAGACGGCGCCCTCGGGGAGGAGGGCGGCGACCGCGTTCTCCAGGAACCCGTAGCGGGACTCCGGCGCGACGGCGAGCAGGCGCGTCCAGTCGATGATGAGAGCCGTGAGGTCCAGGCCCATGGCGGATCTCGCTTTCTGGTTCAGGGGTCAGCGGTTGACGGACGCCCAGGAGACGTGCTGCCCGTCGGGGAGGTGGCGGTGGCCGTGGTCGTCGGAGCAGGCGGCGACGAGCAGCAGGCCGCGGCCGTGCTCGCGTCCTCGGGGGCGGAGGTGTCGGTCGGGCCGTCGTCGTAGACGGTGACGCGCAGGACCGTGGCGGTGAGGAGCAGTTCGGTGCGGACGCGTCCGCCCGCGAGCCCGCTCGCCGAGTGCCAGATCGCGTTCGTGACGTACTCGCTGACGATGAGCTCGGCGTCGGCCGCGAGGTCGCGGGTGTGCGGCTCGGCGAGGAGGTTCCTGGCCCACCGGCGGACGCACGGCACGCCCGACTCCTGGCCGGGGATCTCGACGCACGCGAAGAGGAGTTCGTCCGGCGCGGCGGACGGGGGTGCGGCGTCCCCGGCGAGGAGTTCAGCGAGCGCGTCCCCCGAGTCGGCGACCAGCGTCGCGGCGCGCCCCCGGGCGAGTTCGCGGTCGGACAGGCGGCGCCGCCGCGTCGCGTACCAGGCGGCGGGCGCGCCGTCCGGCCCCAGTGAGCGGAACACCGACCAGCCGGGGAAGGCGGCGGCGAGCTGCGCTGGCGTCATCACTCGATCACTCCCTGTCGCATACGGAGGGCAGGCGGAACCACGTTCCCGATCACGCAGGGCCGCCGCGACTGTGAAGCTCGTATTTCGTTGCAGATCTTGAAGACGTGCTCATTGCGCGCCTTCACATGGTCGTGACAGTAACGAGTATGGAGAGGTGCGAGCACGCTCGGCAAGGGAAACGCCACTTTGGGTGACGCGATATCCGGCGACCGGCATGCGAAAGGGGCTGTGGCGGTCCCGCCACAGCCCCTCCGACCAGCGCCTTTTCTTAGTCCAGGTCATACCTCCCCACCTTGACGGCGGCCAGGAACTCCGCCGCCAGGGGACGCTCCAACCCGAGCACGACTCCGCGCCCGCGCCGCTTGGTGTCGGCGAAGCCGATCAGCGACGCGGTGCGGCCCACCTCAACACAGTCCCGAGAATCACCGCTTCGAGATGATTTGCGCCAATCACTGAACTGATCCCGTTCGGTGATCACTCAAGGCTCCCTTCAGGCGCGCAGGACTTCGACTGCTTTGTCCAGATAATCGCGACTGCCCTCGATCGACAACGCGGAGTCGCGCAGGCGGTCGAACATCCGAACGTAGGGGCCGGTGCTCTTCTCCCCGGTCAGCGCGGCGTCCTGGGTCACGCCCTCGATGGAGACGACCGTCGGGTCACCGTTGGCGTAGGTGTAGACGACGAAGGACGAGGTCGGCACGATGTGGTCCTCGAACCGGGCGTCGATCGGCAGCACCCGCACGGTGATCCGCTCCTCGGCGTCGCACAGCTCGGTGATGGCGGCGAGCTGGTCGCGCATGGTCTCGCGCGGCACCGAGAGGCGGCGCATCACCAGCTCATCGATGATCACCTCGTACACCGGACCGCCGCCGGGGCGGCGCAGCATCCGCTGGCGGGTGGCCCTGCCGCGCAGGATGCCCTCGACCGTCGTGCCCGCCGCCATCGACCGTCCGTCATCCGCGGCGGCCTGGAAGCGCGTGTACTCCGGGGTCTGCAGGAGTCCCGGAATGATCGCGTGCTGGTAGTGCCGGATGGTCTCCGCGCCCGCCTCCAGATTGGCGACCAGCGCCTGACGCTCGCCCATCTGCTTGGCCATGCCCTCCCACCAGCCGCGCGAGGCGGCCTCGTTGGCGAGGGTGACCAGCTCGGTCCACTCGTCCCCGTCCACCCCGAGGGCGTCCAGCAGCGCGAGCACCTCGTCCTGATGCGGCGGGATGTGCCCGTTCTCCAGTTTCGAGATCATCTGCCGGTGGGTGCCCGCCCGGCGGGCAAGCTCCTCACTGGTGAGCCCGGCGGCCTGACGCCGGTCGCGGAGCTCCTGCGCCAGACGCAGCCTGCGCACGTACGGACTGATCACACGCCACCTCCGTTGTCGCGGAAGTCGGACTGACCCGATGTCTGACGTGGAGCGTATCCACGGGAACACTGTGCGTGTCAGGTGATCGGGAACAGTGCGCTCAGGACTTCGCGCGGCGCAGGACGTAGGGCTGGACGATGCCGAGCCCCTGCACCGGACGGCGCACCATGCTGGTGATCGAGCTGGGGCCGTGGCCGGTCAGCACCTCTACTATCCGATCACTGTCATCCACAGCGCTGCGCTTCCTGCACAGAGATGACGCACAATCCCTCTAATGTTGTCCGCATGACTGCTGAGCCCGTCCCCGCCCTCTTCCCCGCTGCTACCGAGGAGGGAGACGCTGCTGGGTCGGTGACCGCCGAGGTCCACCACGGCGACGCCTACGATCTCATGGCCGATCTTGAGCCGGAGTCAGTCAACCTGATCATCACCTCTCCTCCCTACTGGGGGCTACGCACCTACGGCCTTGAGCACAACAACGACATCCTGAAGGAGTGGATGGCCGAGGGGCACGATAAGGAAGACAGCCCTCCGTACGAGTGGTACCGAGATCACGGCGGCATCCTTGGCCTGGAACCGCTACCAGAGTGGTTTGTAGATCATCTCGTGGAGATCCTTCAACGCGGGGCGCCCGCCCTCACGCCAGACGGCAGCATGTGGATCAACATCGGCGATACCTACTTCGCCCGGTGGGCCAGCCTTCGGCAGGACGGACGCCAAGGTCTGGGAGACAATCCCCGCGAGCGTCGCCGAACTCCGATGGGAGGACATCGCCAGGAGAAACAACTGCTGATGATCCCGGCTCGCTTCGCAATCGCGATGCAAAACCACCGCTGGATCCTTCGGAACGACCTCATCTGGCACAAGCCCAATGTCCCACCACGTCCAGAGCGTGACCGCCTGCGCCTCGCACATGAACACTTGTTTCATTTTGTGAAGCGGGCAAAAGAAGGTCGCCCGAAGTACTACTATGACTTTTCGCAGGTCGAACCGGACGCGAGAGATGTCGTCACAGTCAACGTCCAAAGTGGCACCAACGGACATTCCGCGACTTTCCCCCCGCGGCTCGTCACGCCCAGAATTCTCAGCTCATGCCCGCCGGGCGGAACAGTACTCGACCCCTTTGCCGGAACAGGAACAGCGCTCCAGGTCGCGATCAATAACGGCCGCCGAGCCATCGGATTCGAGCTGTCGGAAACATACTCGAACGCCGCGAGGGAGAAGGTCCGACAAATCTTGGGCGTTACGGAAAATCCTTTCGAAGACATCGAACAGAAATAGGTCCCATGCCCCCCTCGAAGGCATCCCGCTCTCCCCGCACCCCCAAGCCCGCACGCAACCATATCGCCGAATGGTTCGGACACCGGGTTTATCCGGTCGTCGCTGGAACCAGTGATAGCCTGAAGGACCAACAGGACGAGCGCTGCCCCTTCCTCACGCGCGAAACAGGAAGGGAGCGCGGTTGCGTCAAGAAGCCCGGTTCCCGAGGCGTATGCACCATCAGCACCAGCGGTAACGGAGACCGGCAGGACTGGCTCGTTTGTCCTTTCCGCGTCCTCGAACCCTCTCTTCTCGAAGACGCCGTCCGCCGCCTCTTCAAACACGACGCCGCCTCCCCGATCAGCCTCGTGCCCGCACTGAACTTGAACGATCAGGAGACAGCCGCCCGCTTCCGAACCGATGTCCGGGACAACAAACCCTGCTATGCCTTCTTCCAGAAAGAGTTCGGTGGAGAGATCGCGCTCGCCGCCACTGAGCGTTCACCGGAATTCTCGTTCGATGTGACCATTGCAGAGATCGTCCCGACAGAGACTGGAGCCCCCACCCTACGGCGCTACGGGGTTCTTGAAATCCAGACCATGGATTTCCACGGCAGCTACGCCTCAGCAGTTCGCGATCTTAGTGATGCCCTTCGACTCCATCGTGGAGGTTTCGCCCAGGCTGTCAGCGAGCACCCGGAATGGCCAGGCAACAAGATCGAAGGACCGAACATCGCAAACGTCTTCAAGCGGACGTTTTATCAAATGATGTTTAAATTCCAGATCGGCATGCACGCGAATTCCGCAGGATGCGTCTTCGCCGTACCCGCAGCGGTCTGGGACAGCTGGCAGAAATTCCTAGGTAAGCCCGATCTTTCTCTCGCGACAGACGGCACCTTTCGGCTTTCCGCACCCGGCAGCACCTCGAACAACAAGCCGAATTCTTGGATCTATGTATTCGAAGTCGACCCCTCGACAACGGTTACACCGAACGAGATTCGCCTGAGTAAGGTCATTGGCACCGATGCCGCGGCGCTTTCTTACTACGCACTCAAGGTCGCTCCGGATGCGGCGCTCGCTGAAGGAAGCAGTGCTGACCGAGTGCTGAGCAGTCTGCGTGATCGTCTTACGGCGTATCTGCCTGACTTGGTGATGGGTGCCTGAGCACCCGCACCAAGTCAGAGTCTGGTGCGGCGCAGGACGTAGGGCTGGACGATGCCGAGCCCCTGCACCGGACGGCGCACCATGCTGGTGATCGTGTAGGCGTCGTTGCCGGTCAGCGCCTCGGCGAGCGACTCGTCGATGACGACCGTGCCCGGCCTGGCCAGCGCGGTCAGGCGGGCGGCGAGGTTCACGGTCGTGCCGAACACGTCCCCCATGAGCGGGAGCACCGGGCCATGGGCGACGCCGACGCGGACGTCCGGGATCTCGGTCTCGTCCTGGATCGCGGCGGCCACCGACAGCGCGATCTCGGCGACCGTCTCCGGGGTGTCGCCGCAGAACAGCACCTCATCGCCGAGGGTCTTGACCAGGCGTCCGCCGCAGGTGGCGATGATGTCGGCGGCGGTCTCCTCGAACCACTCGACCACGCGCGCGAGCTCGATCTCGTCCAGCTCGCGGCTCATCTGGGTGAACGAGACCATGTCGGCGAACCCGACCGTGGTGACCAGGCGTCCGGGCAGGTGCGGGCCCCCGCGCCCCTCGTCCTCGCGGGACGCGGCGGCGGCCATCGCGCGGTTGCCCGCGGCGGCGAGCTGGCGCCGCCAGGCGTGCACGACCAGCGGCTCGAACTCGTCGATGTGCTTCTCGGCGATGTCCACGATGGACGACACGGCCTCGGCGGACGGCTGCTCCCGGGGGTCGGACACGAGCATCGCGCTGAGCAGGTTCACCTGCCACTCGGCGAGCCGGGTCATGGTCTGCCCGAACGCCCTGACCAGCCGGATCACGCCGTTCTCGTCCAGCACCCCGTCGTCCATCAGGCGGCGGATGCGGCACAGCGCGGCGACGTCCCCCTCGGTGTAGGCGACGGCGTCCTCCGGCATCGACGGATAGCCGAACGCCCGCCACAGCCGCCGGGCGAACTCGGTGGCGATCCCGGACAGCCGCACGGCGTCCACCCGGGTGTACTTCAGCTCGCCGCCGAGCAGCAGCTCCTCGATCACCTTGGGGTCCGGCAGGCCGTCGTCCGACATCTCCCCCTCCAACGTCACACGAAATATCGTGGCGGATCGCGCCGCTCAGCGCACATGCGCCCCATCTCAGCGCACATGCACCACATCGCCCGCGCTGACCGGGACCTTCCCCTCCGGGGCCGCCACCACCAGCCTGCCCTCCGCGTCGACGTCCTCGGCCAGGCCGCGCGTCTCGGCGCCGCCGGGCATCTGGACGCGGACCTCGCGGCCGAGCGTCGCGCACAGCTCCCGGTAGTCGGCGCGCAGGCCGCAGACCTCCGGGTCGCCGGACGCGGCGGCCCACTCCCGGTACCGGCCCTCGACCTCGCGGGCGACGGCGCGCAGCATCGGCGCGCGGTCCGACAGCGGCGCGCCCTCGATGGCCAGGGACGTGGCGGTCGGGACGGGCAGCTCGTCCGGGTGCAGCGACACGTTCAGGCCGACGCCGACGACGACGGCGTCGCCGACCTTCTCGGCCAGGATCCCGGCGAGCTTGCGGTCGCCGACGAGCACGTCGTTCGGCCACTTCAGCACGGCGTCGACCCGCGTGTCGCCGTCCGCGCCGGCGAAGAACCGGTCGCCCGCCTCGCCGAACCCCGTCAGCCGCCGCACGGCCGAGGCGACCGCGACGCCGGTGAGCAGCGGGACCCAGGGCAGCCGGTCGGCCGGGACGTCCGGCCGCAGCAGCATCGAGAACGCGAGCCCGGAGCGGGCGGGCGCGGTCCAGGTGCGGCCGAGGCGTCCGCGCCCGGCGGTCTGCAACTCGGTCGCGAGCAGGACGCCCTCGTCCTCCCCCTCGCGCGCGAGGGCGGCGAGGTCGGCGTTGGTCGAGCCCGTCTCCTCGACCACCCGGACGCTCCGCCACAGCCCACCGGGCCGGACGAGCGCGCGGGTGAGCGCCGCCTCGTGGAGCGGCGGACGGTCGAGGTCCCCATAACGTGTCACTCCACCATCCAACCTCACCCCGCCCCGTGGCCCACCGGCAGTGGGCGATCTAAGGTGCACTCTGTGGACGGAGTGACGCTGAGGCGCGACAAGCAGAACGAACATGTGGCCGAGATCGTGCTCGACCGGCCGGAGGCGCTGAACGCCCTGTCGACCGCGATGGCGCGGCGGCTGGCGGCGGTGTGCGCGGAGGTCGCCGCGGACGGCTCGGTCCGCGCGGTCGTCCTGTCTGCGGCGGGCGACAAGGCGTTCTGCGTGGGCGCGGACCTCAAGGAACGCAACGCCATGTCCGACGACGAGATCCTGGCGCAGCGGCCGGTGTTCCGCGCCGCGTTCGGCGGCGTGCTGAACCTGCCGCAGCCGGTGATCGCGGCCGTGCACGGCTACGCGCTCGGCGGCGGCTGCGAGTTCGCGCTGTCCTGCGACATGATCGTCGCGGACGACTCGGCCGTGTTCGGGCTGCCCGAGGTGTCGGTGGGCCTGGTCCCGGGCGGGGGCGGCACGCAGCTCGCGGTGCGCAAGATCGGGTCCGGCCGGGCCGCCGACCTGGTGCTGACCGGCCGCCGCCTGGACGCCGACGAGGCCGCCGCGATCGGGCTGGCCGACCGGCGCGTCCCGAAGGGCGAGGCGCGGGACGAGGCGTTCGCGATCGCGGCGAGGATCGCCAAGAACTCCCCGATCGCCGTCCGCGCCGCCAAGCGCGCGATGCGCATCGGCGGCGACCTGCCGCTGGAGGCGGGGCTCGACGTGGAGGAGAACGCCTGGCGGACGGTCGCCTTCTCCCCCGACCGCCGCGAGGGCATCGCCGCCTTCGCCGAGAAGCGCACCCCCGACTGGTCCACCCCGGCCTGACCGGACGTGCAAGAGCGAGGTGCGGTGCCGGTGCGGCACCGCACCGACACCGCACCGCGCTTCGGCCGTCAGAGGGTCTTGGCCATGTGGACGGCGTGCCGCCCCTGGATCTCCTCGCGGCCGGTCTCGCGGTAGCCGCGGCGCTCGTAGCGGGCGATGTTGCTGGTCATCTTCTCGTTGGTGATCAGCCGGAGGGCGGGGAGGCCGAGCGCGCGGGCCTGCTCCTCGGCGTGGTCGAGCAGGCGGCGTCCCAGGCCCTCGCCTTGACGGGACGGGTCGACGGCGACGTTGTCGACCAGGAGCCGGCCGTCCTCGGGGATGAGGACGATCAGCCCGGACAGGTCGTCCAGGACGTGCACCCGGCCCGCCTCGATGAGGGCGGCGTAGTCGGACCCCAGCGGGAGTGGGGGCGTGCCGATGACCTCCGTCCACGGGGCGTAGGCGGCCTGGACGATCCGCTCCACGGCGGGACGGTCGGACGGGACGGCGAGCCTGATCTCGGGCATGGGACTCCTCTCGGATGAGAGCCCCATTCTGGACACCGCGAGGGCGGCGAGGCTGAACCCGGCCCCCAGCGCGCAGACGGCGGACCATCCGGCGGCGGCGTAGAGGGCGGTGGAGGCGACGGCTCCGAGGGCGCTGCCGGCCGAGTAGAAGACCATGTAGCCGCCGATCACGCGGCTGCCCGCGTCCGGGCGGCGGGTGTAGATCATGCTCTGGCTGGTCACGTGCACGGCCTGGACGGCGAGGTCGAGCAGCACCGCGCCGAGCGCGAGCCACCAGAGCGAGTGCCGGACGAGCGCCAGCGGCCCCCACGAGAGCGCGAGCAGGACGAGCGCGACCGTCGTGGTGCGGACGCCGAGGCCGCGGTCGTGCAGGCGTCCGGCCGGGGCGGCGGCCAGCGCGCCCGCCGCGCCCGCGAGGCCGAACGCGCCGATCGCGGTGTGCGAGAGGCCGAGGTCGGTGAGCGGCAGGGCGACGCAGCTCCACAGGGTGCCGAACGCCGCGAAGAGCAGCAGCGCGAGGAGGCCGCGGGCGCGCAGCAGCGGCTCGCGGACGAACAGCGCGACCGTGGAGCGCAGCAGTTCCGGGTACCGGACGCGCGGCCGGGCCTGCTGGAGCGGCAGCGTCCGGCGCAGCAGCAGCGCCAGCAGGGTCGTGACGGCCGCCGAGACCAGGTAGACCGAGCGCCAGCCGCCGAGGTCGGCCAGCACGCCCGAGACCGTCCGGGCGAGCAGGATGCCGACGACGATCCCGCTGGTCACCTGCCCGACGACGCGTCCGCGGTCGGCCGGGGAGGCCAGCGACGCGGCGGCGGCGACGAGCGTCTGCGTGACGACCGCCAGCAGGCCCACGGCGGCGGCCGAGGCGAACAGGACCGGGACGCGGGTGGCCGTCCCGAGCAGCGCGAGCGCCCCGGCGAGCAGGAGGAGCTGCGCCGGGACGAGCCGCCGCCGGTCGAGCACGTCCCCCAGCGGGACGAGCAGGAGCAGGCCGAGCCCGTAGCCGGCCTGGGTCGCCGTGACGACGGCGCCGACGGCCCCGGTCCCGATGCCGAACTCGCCGCCGAGCGTCGCGAGGAGGGGCTGGGCGAAGTAGACGTTCGCGACGGCCGTGCCGCTCGCGACGGCGAACAGGAGGACGGCCGCGCGGGACGGCCCTTTCTGGTTGCAATATGCCACCACTTGACCGTAGAGGGGTCTGGTGGCATCTTGCAACCATGGTGCGGCGGACGAGACTGGACGGCAGCGCGTGCCCGGTGGCGCGCTCGGTGGACGCGATCGGCGACTGGTGGTCGCTGCTGATCGTCCGGGACGCCTTCGACGGCAGCCGCCGGTTCGGGGAGTTCCAGCGCAGCCTCGGCGTCGCGAAGAACATCCTGTCCGCGCGGCTGCGTGCGCTGGTGGATGCGGGCATCCTCGACCTCGTCCCCGCCTCGGACGGCAGCGCCTACCGGGAGTACGCGCTCACCGCGAAGGGCCGCGACCTGTTCCCGGTGATCGTGGCGCTGCGGCAGTGGGGCGAACGGCACTCGTTCGCCCCGGGCGAGGCGCACTCCGAACTGCTCGACCGGGACGGCCGTCCGCTCGCGCCGATCGAGATCCGCGACGCGGACGGACGTCCGGTCGGCCCGGAGGAGACGCGGGTCGAGAAGGTCTGACCCGGCCGTCCCGGAACGGCCGAGGGTTCTCGGTTCCAACGTTTCGGCGACGTGCCGAAACGGCGGAACGCCCCCGGCCGCGCGGGCGGGGGCGTTCCGGACGAGCCGACGACGCGGCGAGCCGACGGGCCGTCGAGGCGCCGGGCCGACGAGCCGACGGGCCGAGCGTCAGCCGGTGTTCTGCAGGCCGGCGGCGACGCCGTTCACCGACAGCAGGAGCAGGTCCTCCAGGTGGACCCGCTCCGCCTCGTCGGTGACCGCGCCGGAGCGCAGCGCGCCGAGGGCGCGGAGCTGGAGGTGCGAGAGCGCGTCCACGTACGGGTTGCGCAGCTCGACCGCGCGGGACAGGACGTGCCGGTCCTCCAGGAGCCGTTCGTGGCCCGTCACGGCGAGGACGAGGCGGCGCGTCCGGTCGTACTCCGCCAGCACCGCCGACGTCATCTCCGGACGCTCGCCCAGGGCGAGGTACCGCTCGGCGATCGCGCGGTCGGTCTTGGCGAGGCTCATCTCGGCGTTGTCCAGGAGCGTCTGGAACAGCGGCCACTCCGCGTACGCCTCGCGCAGCTCGTCCAGGTCGCGGCCGTCGTCGGAGACCGCGGCGAGACCGCTGCCCAGGCCGTACCAGCCCGGCAGGTTCACGCGCGTCTGCGTCCAGGCGAAGACCCACGGGATGGCGCGCAGGTCCTCCAGGCCGCGGGCCGCCTTGCGGCGGGACGGCCGGGACCCGATGCGCAGCTCGGCGATCTCCTCCAGCGGGCTGACCCGGGCGAACCAGGTGGCGAACCCCTCGGTCTCGATGAGCGACTGGAAGGAGCGCTTGGCGGCCTCGCTGATCCGGTCGGCGAGCGGCCGGAACCGGGCGGCGGCGTCGCGGGCGCGGTCCTGGACGGCGTCGGTGGACGCCAGCAGCACCGCGTTGGCGACCTGCTGCAGGTGGCGGTGCGCGATGCGCGGCTGCCCGTACCGGGCGAAGATGACCTCGCCCTGCTCGGTCACCTTGAACCGGCCCGCGACCGAGCCGGGCGCCTGCGCCAGGATCGCGCGGTGCGCCGGGCCCCCGCCGCGTCCGAGCGACCCGCCCCGACCGTGGAAGAGGGTCAGCTTGATGTCGTGCTCGGCGGCGAACCGCGCCAGCGCCTCCTGCGTGTCGTACAGCCGCAGGGTCGCCGAGGTCGGGCCGAGCTGCTTGGCCGAGTCGGAGTAGCCGAGCATGACCTCCAGGCGGCGGCCCGTCTCGTCCAGCCGCCGCCGGACGGCCGGGATGTCCAGCATCCCCGCCAGGACGGACGGGGCGCGCTCCAGGTCCTCGCCGGTCTCGAACAGCGGGATCACGTCGAGGACGGGCGCGTCGTCGCCGAGCGAGGCGGCGAGCTCGTGCACGTTGGCGATGTCGCGCTCGGAACGGGTGAACGAGACGACGTAGCGGTGGCAGGCGGCGACGCCGAACCGGCGCTGGATCCACGCGACGACGCGCAGCGTGTCGAGGATCTCCTCGGTCATCTCACCGCGCGGCCCGCCCGCGCGGACCTCCTCCAGCGCCTTCTCGTGCAGCTCGGAGTGCTGCCGGATCTCCAGCTCGGCGAGGTGGAACCCGAACGTCTCGACCTGCCAGACCAGGTCCTGGACGCGGCCGTACGCCTGCCGGACCGCGCCCGCCTCGGCGAGCGAGTCGCGCAGCACGCGCAGGTCGGCGAGCAGCTCGTCCGGGCCGGCGTAGGCGAGGTCGGCGTCGCGCTCCAGCGTCGCGGCGATGCGGTCGGCGACGTGCAGCAGGAACTGCCGGTGCGGCTCGTCCGGGGAGCGCTTGGCGATCTCGGCGAGCCGCTCGGGGCTCGCGGTGCGGGCGGCCGACAGCGCCGCGCGCAGCGCGGGCGAGGCGGGCGTGGTGGCCTCGCTGACGGTCAGCTCGCGGCCGATCCGGGCCGCCATCGTGGCGAGCGCGCGCAGCACGTGGCCCGCCTGGATCATCACGGCCTCGCGGGTGACCTGAGCGGTCACGTACGGGTTGCCGTCCCGGTCGCCGCCGATCCACGACCCGAACCGCAGGAACGGCCGGACCCGCGGCGGGCGGGTGCCGGTGCGGCCGTCGTCCAGCGCGGCGTCCAGCGTCCGGTACACCCGCGGGACGACCCGGAAGATGGTCTCGTCGAACGCGGCCATCGCGGTGCGGACCTCGTCCAGCGGGTCCATCTGGGTGTGCCGGCGCAGCGCGGTGCGCCACAGCAGGTCGATCTCCTCGCGCAGCCGGCGCTCGGTCTCGGCCTGCTCCTCGCCGTCCTCGGGCGCGTCGTTCAGCGCGAACAGCAGGTCGCTGATCCGCTGGATGGACGTGACGACCGCGCGGCGGCGGGCCTCGGTCGGGTGCGCGGTGAACACCGGGCGGAACTCCAGGCCGTCCACCATCTCGGCGAGCCGCTGCTCCCCGGCCTCCGCGCGGACGGCCTCGACCGCCGCCGCCACCGAGCCGGACACCGTGCGGCCCCGGGCGTCCCGCTCGCGCAGCGTCCGGATCCGGTGGTGCTCCTCGGCGAGGTTGGTGAGGTGGAAGTAGACGGTGAAGGCGCGGGCGACCTGCCCGGCGCGTTCCAGGGACCAGCCGTCCACGATCGCGGCGGGCTCGTCCGCGCCCGCCTCGCCGCGCCGCGCCGCGATCACGGCGTGCCGCAGCCGCTCGACGTCGGAGAGCAGGTCGGGCCCCCCGTACTCGACGAGTCCGTCCCCCAGCATGGCGCCGAGCAGCCGGACGTCGCGGCGCAGGGCCTCGGGCAGGTCGTGCCGCAGCGTTTCTCTCGTCATGTCAGCCACGGGGCCAGCGTAGTGAGCGGCCTCCGGCGTTCCGAGCACTGCGCCCCCCTCTACGTGCGCCCCCTCCGCGCGAGGCGGCGGTGCGGTGCGGCCCGGCGGTGGGCGGTGCGGCCCGGCGGCGGTGCGGTGCGGCCCG
>NZ_QURH01000170.1 GCF_003428695.1 Actinomadura logoneensis | reverse complement strand
CGCGCAGGCCGGTGCGCGGCCGGGCGCCGCGACGCCCGCCGGACGGCCCGCGGGGACGCCGGTGCGGCATCGGACCTCGGGTTCGCGCCGGGCCGTGCGCCTCGCCGCCCTCCCCCTGTGGTCGGTCATTCGATCCCCCATCTCGCGGCGTCGTCGCCGTCCTGCGGATCTTCACCGAGGCGGCTGTCAACGCGTGTGGTTCCCCCGCCGGACCGGTCGCCCCTCCCCGTGTGGAGGGTCCGCCGGCCCCGCTGTCGTCCGGCCCCCGGCCCGCCCGGTGAGGGGCGGGCGACGCGGTCCCCGCCGCGCCTTCCGGACGGGTCCATCCTCGCAGGCCGGGCCCGGTATGGCCGTCGTCCCGCGCGGAACCGTCCGGTTGCGGTCAGCGCCGAACCGGACGGTCCGCCGCGCCGTCTTCCCCGGGGCGTTCCGCGGCCGGTCCCGAATCCCCTGCAAGCGGGTGACCTGGGCGTTTCCCGGCCGGAACGGGACAGATGTCAGGCGCGTTGCGCCCGTGCGGAGGCGTACAGGCACACGGCGGCGGCCGTGGCCAGGTTCAGGCTCTCGGCGCGACCGTAGATCGGGACGCGGATCACCTCGTCGGCGTGCCGGAGGGTCTCCTCGGGGAGCCCCCACGCCTCGTTCCCGAAGACCCAGGCGGTGGGGCGGGCCAGCAGCCCGCCGTCGATGGCCTCGTCCAGGGTGCGGTCGCCCGCCCCGTCGGCGGCCAGGACGGTCAGCCCCGCGGACTTCAGGTCGGCGGCCAGGCCCTCGAACCGCGGGCCCATCACCACCGGGAGGTGGAACAGGCTGCCCGCGGAGGCCCGGACGCACTTGCCGTTGTAGGGGTCCACCGACGCGTCGGTGAACACCACCGAGTCGGCCCCGGCGGCGTCGGCGGTGCGCAGCACCGTGCCGGCGTTGCCGGGGTCGCGGACGTGCGCGAGGACGGTCACCAGCTTCGGCGAGGCCGCCAGGGCGTCGCCGAGCGGCACGTCCAGGAACCCGCACACCGCCAGCAGCCCCTGCGGGGTGACGGTCTGGGCGAGCTCGGCCATCACCTCGCCGCTCACCCGCAGCACCGGCACGCCCGCCTGGTCGGCGGCCGCGATCAGCTCCGGGTGGCGGGTCTCGGCCTCGGCCGTGGTGAACAGCTCGACGAGGCCGCCGGGGATGGCCAGCGCCTCCCGGACGGCCTGCGGACCCTCGGCGAGGAACCGGCGCTCACGGCGCCGGAACGCGCGCTTGGCGAGCCGCCGAGCGGCCTTCACCCGTGGTGAACGGAGGGAGGTCAGCTCGCGGCCCGCCATGCTCACGCCGATACCCGCGCTCGTCGTTCCGGCCGCGCTCAGGCGGCCTTCTCGCCCTCGGCCGGCAGCGCGGCCTTGGCGACCTCGACGAGCGCCGCGAACGCGGCGGCGTCGTTGACGGCCAGCTCGGCCAGCATGCGGCGGTCGACCTCGACCTCCGCGGCCTTGAGGCCCTGGACGAACCGGTTGTAGGTCATGCCGTTCGCGCGGGCGGCGGCGTTGATGCGCTGGATCCACAGCCGGCGGAACTGGCCCTTGCGGTCCTTCCGGTCACGGAAGGCGTAGGTCATGGAGTGGAGCTGCTGCTCCTTGGCCTTGCGGTACAGGCGCGACCGCTGGCCGCGGTAGCCGCTCGACCGCTCCAGGACGACCCGACGCTTCTTGGCGGCATTGACCGCCCGCTTGACGCGTGCCACGTTTCGAACTCCTTCGTGGGGGCCGGCGACTCGGGCGCCGACCCGTCGTACGGATTGCTGGTCTTGCGGCTGCTTACTTGCGCAGCAGCTTCTTGATGTTCTTGGCGTCGGCGGGCGCCACCACGACGCTGCCGTCCAGACGGCGGGTCCGCTTGGTGGGCTTGTGCTCGAGCAGGTGGTTGCGGTTGGCGCGGCGGCGGGTCACCTTGCCGGAGCCGGTCAGCTTGAACCGCTTCTTGGCCCCGCTGTGGGTCTTGGTCTTCGGCATGGCGCCGTCGTCTCCCTCTCGTTCGGACCCCCGTGCTCGGGCACGGAGGCACGCCTGATCGGCGTCCACCACGGGTCGCGTGGTGCGACGCCTGGTCAGGCTCAATGTACGTGCGTCTCTGCCCCGCTTCCGCGGGCACGCCCCGCTCACGCGGGGCCCAGGCGGCCCCGCCGGGGCCGGCGGCGCTCAGCCCTGGGCGGACTCCTGCTCCTGCTCCCGGGCGGCGCGCTCGGCCTTGGCCTCGGCCTTGGCCTCGGCCTTCTTCTTGTGCGGACCGAGCACCATGATCATGTTTCGGCCGTCCTGCTTCGGCCGCGACTCGACGAAGCCGAGCTCGTCGACGTCCTCGGCGAGGCGCTGGAGCAGCCGGTAACCCAGTTCGGGCCGGGACTGCTCACGGCCGCGGAACATGATGGTCACCTTGACCTTGTCCCCGGCCTTGAGGAACCGCACCACGTGACCCTTCTTGGTCTCGTAGTCGTGCGGGTCGATCTTCGGCCGGAGCTTGATCTCCTTGATGATCGTGTGCGCCTGGTTCTTCCGCGCCTCACGCGCCTTCATCGCGGACTCGTACTTGAACTTGCCGTAGTCCATGAGCTTGGCGACGGGCGGGCGCGCGGTGGGCGCCACCTCGACCAGGTCGAGATCCGACTCACGCGCGAGTTCAAGGGCCTTGGCGATGGGAACGATGCCCACCTGTTCGCCGTTCGGGCCGACGAGCCGGACCTCGGGCACGCGAATGCGGTCGTTGATACGCGGTTCGGCGCTGATGGGACCTCCTAGGAGCCGTGCGTGGCAAGCTTGCGACCGGTTGTACCCCGAGGCCCCTCATGCGAAAAGCCCCGCACGACGCGCATGCGGGGCCACCTTCGGTCGGGCGCGCGCCCCGGAGGGCGGTGCGCTCGGAACGGACGCCGGAGCGCCGTTCACGGACCGGGACCCACCGGCCGAACGGCCGGTCAGGTGGGAGGTGGCCTCCGCTTGAACGTCCGATGCGTTCTCCGAAGAGACGCACAGGACCGGTCAGCCACCAAGACTAACACCTCTCGGGCACTCCTTGTTCCACCTCGCGCCGGGGAATGGACCCGCTTCGGGCCGGCTCTTCGGTGACGGGCGGCCCGGGAGGCCGATGAATGCATTGGGTAATGAATACATTACCGTCCGAAAACCGGTTCCCAGGCTCTGCCCAGGGGCGACCAGGCCGCCCCCGGGGACGGACGTCCAAGGTGAGGTGCATCTTCCTGAACGGTGCGGCCCCGCCGAGCGGCCCCGGGGTTACGGTTGGACCAGGACGGCCCGCCGGGCCGCGCTGCCAGGGGTTCCGCCATGCCCGCGTCCGCCGCGCCCACCTCGTCCTCCGCGCCGCCCGGCGCCCCCGTCCGGCTGGAGTTCGCGCAGAAGGCGTTCATCGTGTCCGGCGACCCGGTGGCCGGCGAGCGGCTGCTGATGGTGCGCAAGGCGCGGACCGACCCGCACCATCCGGGGCGCTGGGAGGTGCCCGGCGGACGGCTGCACGTCGCCGAGGACCTCGATCTCGACGACCACATCCGGCGCGAGGTGTGGGAGGAGGTCGGGCTGAAGATCGATCCCGGGCCGCCGTTCCACCTGTGGCAGTGGTTCATGCCGGGCGGCGCGGGCGAGCAGGTCCGGGTGGTGGCGGCGGCGCGGCACTGCCGCCCGCTGACCCTGGACGTGGACCCGCTGAACCGGGTGCCCGACGACCATCTGGACGAGGCGGCGTGGGTACCGCTGGACCGGACGGCGTCGCTGGAGCTGATCCCCAGCCTCCGTCCGGTGCTGCGGGAGTTCCTGCGCCGCCACCCGGCGATCCGCTGATGCCCCGGCGCGGTCGGCCCGGCGGGCCTCCCACGGCCGGCGGCCCGGCGGAACAGGGCGTTGCGGAGGGTTCGGAGGGACCGCGCGTTCCGGCGGAGCCCAGGGACCGTCCGGAGCCGGAGCCGGGGACGGGGACGGAGTCGGAGCCGGTGCCGGGGACGGCCGTGGCCGACCCCGGGCTGGACGGGGCCGCGCGGCGGCGGTTCTCGGTGGTGGTGCTGGGCGACGTGCGGATCGAGGTGCGGGCGACGCTGCCGGACGTCCGCTTCACCGAGGTGTCCGCCGACCGGTTGGCGTACGCGCCCGCGCGGGCCGTGGTCGGCGGGACGGCGGTGAACATGGCGCGGTGGGCGGTCCGGTACTTCCGGCGGGTGTCGGTGCTGGGCCGGATCGGGGACGACGGCTTCACCCCGGTCGTCCGGCGGGAGCTGCGCCGGATCGGGGCGCGCGACCTGCTGCGCGCCGAACCGGGGGCCGCGAACGGCGTGACGGTCATGCTCCGCGACCGGGACCGGGCCCCCGACGGCGGGCCGGGCGCGCGGCTGCTCGTCGCCCAGTCGGACGCGCCGGACCGGCGGATCTCCCCCGCCGACATCCGGGACGCGGCGCGCGCGATCCGCCGCGCGGACGCGCTGTGCTGCGACGGGTACGCCTCCCTCGCCGCGACGTCGAGGACGGCGCTGCGCACCGCGATGGAGACCGCGCGGGCGGCGGGGACGCCCGTGCTGTTCGATCTCGTCCCCCACGACGTGGACGAGCGGCTCCCGCTCGCGGACGCGCTCGCGCCTCTCCCCCTCGCGGACGTGCTGGTCAGCGAGGTCTCGACTCTGGCGCGGCTGCTGGGACTGCCCGTCCCGGCGACGGCGGCCGACGTGCGGGCGATGGTCCCCGCGCTGGACGCGCTGGTGCCCGGACGCCCGTTATGGCTGCTGCGGTTCGGGCCGTCGTCGCTGGAGAGCGTGCTCGCGCACCGCCGGGGCGAACTGACCGTCGACTACCCGTCCGGTTACCGGAAGGGCGAGGAGCGGGCCGGATTCGGGGATCGCCTCACGTCGGCCGAGCTGTACTGGTGGCTCGCGCGGCGAGCGGCGGGACGCGAGCGGCGCGTGGGGGCTCGGACGCGGTAGGGGCGGCCAGGTGCGTCAGGCGGCCAGGTGTCTTAGGCGGCAAGGCCGGTGTCTCCGATGGCGGCGCGGAGGGCGCGCAGGGTGCGGAGGAAGCGGTCCTTGCTGTCGGGCCGCGCGAACACCTCCTGCCATCGCCACGGACCGTCCTGCCCGAGCGCGGTCGCGGCGGCCCTCCGCAGGTACTGGCCGGGGACGCCGTCCCCGGGATGGACGGTCGCGATCCCGCGCTCCTCGACGAGCAGGTAGGAGCGTCCGGCGCGGTGGCGTTCCCGCAGGACGGGACGGCTCGCCGGGACGCCCGCCAGCCCGTCGCCCTCCACTACCGCGCGAACGCCGGTGATGCCCGGCAGCAGGTGCCAGTGGAAGTGGTCGACGCAGGCCCCGCCGCCCTGCGGGGTCGCCGGACCGTGCTCCAGGACCAGCGGGTCCGGGGTCCCGAAGGCGCTCCCGTACAGGTCCGCGACCGTGGCGCGCCAGGCGCGGGCGTGCTCCCACAGGCCGGGGTCGAACGCTCCGGCGCAGGGCAGGTGCGCGGCCGAGACGAGCAGCAGGTGCCCGGTGGTGAGCGGCGCGAGGTCGGGCATCAGGAGGAACCCGTCGTCCGCCGCAAGGACCGCGTCCGCCCCGGGCAGCCCGGCGATCGCGTTCAGCCGGAACCGCAGGGGCGGACAGAGGACGCAGTCCGCGTCCGTGAACGTGGGGGCCGCCATGCCTCCTCCTCCGTCGTCCCGGAGGGTTCCCGCGCGACCGCCGCCGAGCTGCGCGAAACCGCCACAACTCTGGCACCCGCGCGGTACAGGTCCAGTCCTTCCGGGCACATACAGGGGAGAAGGCCCCGACAGTGAACACTCCGAACGCTCCCCTGAACCAGCGCCCGTGGCGCACCGACCGCCTACGGCGCTCCGACCCGACGCGGCGCACCGCCCGCTCGCGGCCCGACCGGGCGGACGGCGGCCGACCGGGCGACGACCCGTCGGCCGGCCGCCCGCAGGACGTCGACCGCCTGGACATGGCGCTGCTCCACCAGGTCCTCGACGCCTCCCTCGACGTCCTGCGCGACACCTACGCGCCGGCGGACGGCACCGGCGGCGGCTGGTACCACGAACTGGCCCGGCCCGAACCCGGCTCCACCGCGACCGCGCTCGGGCTGCTCGCCTTCACCGCCGCCGGACGCTCCTTCGAGCACTTCGACGCGGGCCTGGCGTTCCTGGCCGACCGGCAGGCGGCGTCCGACGACCCGCTGCGCGACGGCGGCTGGGCCACCAAGACCAGCCTCGGCATCCCGGTCGTGGAGGCGACCGCGTGGATCGCCCGGTTCCTCGCCGTCGCGCGCTGCGGGCTCCGCCCGGACGCGCCGGACCTGCGCCGCGCCCACCAGTGGCTGCTGCGCAACCAGAACCCCGACGGCGGCTGGGGCTCACTGCGCGGCGCGCCGTCCCGGACCTGGCTGACCTGCCTGGCGCTGCGCGCGCTCGCCCGGCTGAACCCCTACGACCCGGCGGTCGGACGGGGCGTGGAGTGGCTGACCGCCGACCGGACCGCGCTGCGGCCCGCGTGGGGCGCGACCCCGGCCGACCTGCCGACCGTCTCGCACACCGCGTTCGCGCTGGTCACGCTCGCCGAGCTCCGTCCCCGGCGGAACGACGAGCGGCTGCTCGCCGCCTACGACTGGCTCGCCGAGCACCTCGACCCGACCGAGGACCTCACCTGGATCGAGACCTATGACGTGATGCCGCACGGCCCGGGCGCGGCCCCCATCTGGCGGATGGCGCTGTGGCACTACGGACTGCCGCTCGCGGTGACCGCGCTGGTGAACGACCCCCGCGGCGCCCCCGGCCCGCTGCTCGCCCGCGCCGTGCGGACGCTGCTGGTCACCGAGGCCGATCCGCCGTCCTGGCTGGGGTACCCCGCGAACGGCCGCACCTCGCTGTGGACGCTGTGGTGGCGGCTGGACGCGCTGCTCGAACTGGCCCGGATGCCGCTCGCCCGCTCCAAGGACGTGCTGCACTGGCTGCCGGACGCGACGGTGGTGCAGCGCGCGCACGCCCGCGACCGTCCGCTGTCCGCCCTGCTGCCGTCCCGCCCGCGTCCGGACCCGCTCCGGTTCGTCCGGCGGTACTGGTCGTCGCTGCTGCTCGCCGGGGTCGTGCTCTCGGCGCTCGGCGGGGTCGCGCTGCGCGCCTGGGGCTGGCGGGAGTTCTGGCTCAGCGTGATCATCCCGATGGCCATGACCACGGCGCACGAGTCCCTGCGCCGCCGCAGACCCGCCGAGTGACCGCGCGGGCGGGCTGTCGGTCAGGCTGCGCGGCGGGCCAGTTCGGCCTCGCCCGCGGCGCGCATCGCTCCGACCGGGACGTCGTCGCGCCCGGTCATCAGCGCGACCTGCCGCACCGCCTGGTGCAGCAGCATCTCGAAACCGCCGACGACGCGCCCGCCCGCCGCCCCGACCGCGCCCGCCAGCGCGGTCGGCCACGGCGCGTACACCACGTCGAACAGCGCCGCACCGGACGCGGTGACGGGCTCGGCGTAGGCGTCGGCCGCCCGCCCGGGCAGCGTGGAGACGACCAGATCCACGGACAGATCCGCGGGCAGGGCCGCGTCGAGCCCGTCCAGCCGGACGACCCGCGCGGCCACGCCGAACCGGGCCCCGACCTCGACCGCCTCTGCGGCCCGCTCGGGGCTGCGCACCGCGACGGCGACCCGGGAGACGCCCAGCGCCGCCAGGGCGGCCAGCGCCGACG
>NZ_QURH01000171.1 GCF_003428695.1 Actinomadura logoneensis | reverse complement strand
GCCCGCTCGCCGCGGTCGCGGGCGTCGGTCGGACGGCGCCCGCTCTCCGCGGTCGCGGGCGTCGGTCGGACTCGGGCGCCCGTGGTCCCGGCGAGGTCGCGGGCCGTCCATGCAGGTCGGCATATGTAGGGTCACCGGACGGTCTGACGGTGATGTACGACTTAGGTCGTAGGTGAGGGCGGTCGCCAGCCGAAGTGCTGAGCCGAAGCGTGGACACACGGGCGATGGCAGGGCGCGCGCCGCTTCCTAGCGTGGACTCCGACAGTTGGAGACCACCCGAAGGAGCCGCAGTGACCAGCACGTTCACCACCCCGCCCGGGCCTCGTGGCCGGGCCGCCGAGCCGGCGGCGGTCGTCGCCGCCGAGGTGAGCAAGGTCTACGGCTCCGGCGACGCGGCCGTGCACGCGCTGCGCGGCGTCAGCGTCGGGTTCGCGCGCGGCGCGTTCACCGCGATCATGGGCCCGTCCGGGTCCGGCAAGTCCACGCTGATGCACTGCCTGGCCGGGCTCGACACGGTGTCCGGCGGGCGGGTCACGCTCGGCGACGCCGAGCTGACCGCGATGAACGACAAGCAGCTCACCCTGCTGCGCCGCGACCGCATCGGCTTCATCTTCCAGGCGTTCAACCTGCTGCCGACGCTGACCGCCGAGCAGAACATCCTGCTCCCGCTCGAACTGGCCGGGCGCAAGCTCGACCGGGAGTGGTTCGACAAGGTCGTGGACGTGGTCGGGCTCCGCGAGCGGCTCGGGCACCGGCCGAACGAGCTGTCCGGCGGACAGCAGCAGCGGGTCGCCTGCGCCCGCGCGCTGGTCGCCCGCCCGGAGGTCATCTTCGCCGACGAGCCCACCGGCAACCTCGACTCGCGGTCCGGCGCGGAGGTGCTCGGCTTCCTGCGCGCGTCGGTCCGCGAGATGGGCCGGACCATCGTCATGGTCACCCACGACCCGGTCGCCGCGTCCTACGCCGACCGCGTGGTGTTCCTGCGGGACGGCCAGATCGTCACCGAGCTGTTCCAGCCGACGCCGGACACCGTCCTCGACCGGCTCAAGAGCCTGGGGGCCTGAGCACGATGCTGAAGACCACACTCGCCGGGCTCGCGGCGCACCGGCTGCGGCTGCTGCTCACCGCGCTCGCGATCACCCTCGGCGTCGGGTTCATCGCCGGCACGTTCGTCCTGACCGACGCCATGCGGTCCGGGGTGGACAAGACGTTCGCGACGTCCGCCGGGAAGGTGGACGTCGCGGTCCTGCCGAAGCACGAGGACGGGGAGCTGCCCGCGTCGCTGCTCGCCCGCGTCCGGGCCGTCCCCGGCGTCACGGCCGCGGAGGGCCTGGTCAAGGGCAGTGCCGCACTGGTCGGACGGGACGGCAAGGCGGTCGGCGACATGCCGACCATGGGCATGTCGGTGCCGTCCGGACGCCTGCTCCGCTACGACCTGGACGGGGGCCGCAGCCCGAAGGGGCCGTCCGAGGCCGTCCTCGACAGCCACCTCGCCAAGCGGCAGAAGTTCAAGGTCGGCGACACCGTCACCGTCCTGGACCAGAAGAACCGGCCGCACCGGTTCACCGTCGTCGGCCTGGTCGACATGGGCATGGACCGGGACGCGAGCATGCGGGGAGCGGTCGGCTTCGACGCCGCGACCGCGAGCGCGATGACCGGCGAGCGGACGTTCACCGAGATCGACGTGCTCGGCGGCGGCCGGGACGCGGTCGCGAAGGCCGTCGGGCCCGAGCACGACGCGCTGACCGGCAAGGCCCTCGCGCAGCGGCTGTCCAAGGCCAACGGCGCGGACACCCAGGTCATCCAGACCGGGCTGCTGCTGTTCGGCTTCGTCGCGATGCTGGTGTCCGCGCTGGTCATCTACAACACCTTCGCGATCCTCATCGCGCAGCGGACGCGCGAGATGGCGCTGCTGCGCTGCGTCGGCGCGACCCGCCGCCAGGTGTTCGGCGGCGTGCTGGTCGAGGCGGTCGTGGTCGGCCTGGTCGGGTCGCTGCTCGGCCTCGCGGCCGGGCTCGGGCTGGGCGCGGGAGCGCTCGCGGTGATCGGCTCGTTCGACACCGGCCTCACGCTCGCCGGGCCTGGCCTGACCCTCCGGACCGTGCTGGTCGCGCTGCTCGTCGGCGTCGTCGTCACGGTCGTCTCCGCGCTGCTGCCCGCCCGCGCCGCCACCCGCGTCGCGCCGGTCGCCGCGCTGCGCGCCGACCTGGAGCCCGGCAGCGGGCGGTTCCGGCTCGGCTGGGTCCGGACGGTGCTGAGCGCCGTGTTCGGCCTCGGCGGGATCGGCCTGGCCGGGTACGGCGGGTTCGGCACCCAGAAGGGCGAGACCGCGATGTACGTGGTCGCGGCCGGCGGGATGCTGTTCTTCATCGGCGTCGTCGCCGTGATGCCCGCCCTGGTGCGTCCGCTCGGCCGTCTGGTCGGTGCCCTCCCGGCGCGGACGGGCGGGGTGCCCGCGCGGCTCGCCGTCGAGAACGCGCGCCGCACGCCGCGCCGCACCGCGACCACCACGATCGCGCTGACCATCGGCATCGGGCTGATGAGCCTGTTCTCGGTCGTCGCCGCCAGCGGCACCGCCACCGCGAACGCGCAGCTCGACGAGCACTTCCCGGTGGACTTCCAGGTCGAGTCGCAGTTCGGCGGCGGCAGGGCCGTGGACGACACGAGCCGGCTGGTGCCCGCCCCGCTGGTCGCGAACCTGCGGGCGCTGCCGCAGCTCGAGCAGGTCACCGAGGCGCGCGAGGCGGGACGGCCCAAGTCGGGCGGCGGGCCGACGGTGCGGACCGTCACGGCGTCCTCGTTCGGCTCGCTGATCAAGATCAGCGCGGACGCGGGCACGGTGTCCGCGCCGGAGCCCGGGACGCTGATCGTGGACGCCAGGACCGCCAAGGCGAAGGGCTACCGGGTCGGCGGCACCGTCCAGGTCCGGGGCGAGCGGGGGAGCGTGCCGCTCCGCGTCGCGGGGATCTTCCGCGGGGACGTCCCGCTGGACGGGGTGCTGGTGCACGAGACCGACTTCGCGCGGGTCTCGGCCGTCCGGGACGCGGCGGTCGTGTGGGCGAAGGTGCGGCCCGGCGTCCAGGTGGACGACGCGCGCCACGCCGTGGACCAGGCCGCCAAGCCGTACCCGACGATCCGCGTGGGGTCCATGGCCGAGCTGCGCGACCAGTTCACCAAGGCGGTCAACATGCTGCTGATGGTGTTCGGCGGGCTGCTGGGGCTGGCCATCGTGATCGCGCTGTTCGGCATCGCCAACACGCTGTCGCTGTCGGTGGTGGAGCGCACCCGCGAGTCCGCGCTGCTGCGCGCCCTCGGCCTCACCCGCCGGCAGCTCCGCCGGATGCTGTCGGTGGAGGCCCTGGTCATGGCCGTGATCGGCGCGCTCACCGGGATCGTCCTCGGGATCGGGTTCGGCTGGGCGGCGACGAGCGCGATGTCGGACAACGCGGTGTTCGACGTTCCGTACCTGCAGATCGCGGGCTTCATCCTGCTGGCCGGGGTCTCGGGCGTCGTCGCGGCCGTCATGCCGGCCCGGCGCGCCGCGAAGGCGTCGGTGGTCGAGTCCCTCTCGGCGGGCTGAGCCCTCCGGGTAAGCCGACCGCCCCACCGCATCCGTCGATGCGGTGGGGCGGTGGCGTGTCCGGCGTGCGGGTCAGCGGAGGCCGCGGAGGCCGCCGTACCCGCCGCCGGAGAGGCTGCGGTTCGCGTCGTTGTGGGTGGCGTTGCCGTCGCAGGCGGTGCCGGCCTGGCCCGCGACCGACACCGTCCCGCAGGTCACCCCGTACCCGCCCACGATCATGAAGTTCACGGTGTTGCCGGTGGCCCGGCCCTTGTTGCTGTTGTGGATGTGCGTCCCGGCCTGGGCGGGGACGGCCAGGAGGACGGTCCCGGCGACGGTGGCGGTCACGGCCGCGGTCCGGAGGACGGTCTTGATCACGTTGTGCTCCATCTCTCGGGGGGAGCGCCCCCGAATCCTCGGGGGCACCTGCTGGACCTGCGCGTGACGGCCATCACCCCCTCAGAGTTACTGGGCGTGTCGTTGCGGTGGCAAGGGGTCCCGGTGGCCGCCGGGGCAACTGTGGCCGCTGCGCCGTGGCGAATGTCACCATGGGTAGCCATCTGGTCACCCCGTCGCGATGGTGCGGCGGTTCCGGGCGCCTTGCGACCCACGGGTACGCTGGGTCGCGCACGTCCGGTACCTACCTTTGAGGACTGGAACGAATCCCATGAATGCTTCTGCCATGCCCGGCTCCGAGGCGCCCGATCCGGCGGACCGCCCGGCCCGGCTCTCGGTCGGCGTCGTCGGCGCCGGACGGGTCGGCACCGCCCTCGGAGTCGCGCTCGAACACGCCGGGCACCGCGTGGTCGCGGTGTCGGCGGTGTCCGAGGCGTCCCGGCGGCGGGCCGCGGAGCGGCTGCCGGACGCGGAGGTCACCGATCCCCGCGAGGTCGTCGGCGCGGCCGAACTGGTGCTGCTGACCGTCCCGGACGACGCGCTGCCCGAGCTCGCCGGCGGGCTCGCCGCGACCGGGACGCCCGTGGAGGGCCGGCTCGTCGCGCACACCAGCGGCCGGTACGGCGCGGCCGTCCTGGACCCGCTGACCGGGGCGGGCGCGCTGCCGCTCGCGCTGCACCCCGTGATGACCTTCACCGGACGTCCCGACGACGTGAACCGGCTCACCGGCATCTCGTTCGGCGTGACCGCGCCCGAGCCGCTGCGGCCCGTCGCCGAGGCCCTGGTGCTCGAGATGGGCGGCGAGCCCGCCTGGATCGCCGAGGAGCGCCGCCCGCTGTACCACGCGGCGCTCGCGGGCGGCGCGAACCACCTGGTCACGCTGGTCGTGGAGGCGATGGACCTGCTGCGCCGCGCCGGGGTGGACGAGCCGGGCCGGATGCTCGGCCCGCTGCTCGGCGCGGCCCTGGACAACGGGCTGCGGCTCGGCATCGACGGCCTGTCCGGCCCCGTCGCGCGCGGCGACGCCGGGACGGTCGGCGAGCACGTCGCCGAGCTGGCCCGCGTCTCCCCGGAGAGCCGGCGCGCCTACGTCGCGCTGGCCCGCCTCACCGCCGACCGGGCGCTGGCCGCCGGACGGCTCAAGCCCGAGGACGCCGAGCGCCTGCTCGAAGCCCTCGCCGACTGACCGGACGTCCGGTCCCGCCCCGGCCCGGCCCCGACAGACCGCCCGTCCGGGCGGCGTCCGGCGGCCGGGCAGGCACCCGACGACCCCGTGCCGACCGACCGGCGACCCGCGCCGCGGC
>NZ_QURH01000168.1 GCF_003428695.1 Actinomadura logoneensis | reverse complement strand
GCCGCCGGTGCGCGCTGGCCTGGCGGCGCGCGGCCGAGGTCGTCGCCGCGCACGCCGCCGTCGCGGGGAGCGCCCCCGCGCCGTCGGGTTCCTCCCCGTCGAGCGGGCTGCCGTATGTCGCACCTGAATCTGCCGGGCACGACGTCCACCTGTGGGACGAGCCGTCTCGTGCGGCGCGGGAATCGGCTGAGTACGACCTGTACTACGAGCCGGGGCAGCTGCTCTTCACCCCCGACGAGTCGTCCGGTGGTACTTCGCCTTTGGTGTCGCCGTCCGCGAGAGGGTTGCGGAGGGGGACGGGTGGTGGCCCGCCGTTGCGGGTGGCGGCGCTGCTCGTCGCGCCCGCCGTTCCGGCGCCGCCGCCCCGGCTGCGGATGCGTGTCCTGCACACGCTCGCCGACCCCGAACTCGCGCCGTACCGCGCGGAGATCAGCGCGCGCGGCGGACGGCTCACCCCCGAAGGCCTGCCACGCCAGCCGGACGCGACCTCGCCCGTGACGCGCCGGACCCGCCGCGCCTCCCTGCGCACGACGCTCACGGGCGCGGCGGCCGTCACGGGCGTGCGGACCTCCGCTGCCGCGACCGCGACCGTGGGGACCGCGCTCGTCCCGCTGTTCCTGATGCCCGCCTCCACACCGACCGCCGGGCCCGGCCTGGCGCCCGGCGGACATGGCGGACACAGCGTCACGCTTCCGCTGAACGGCCTCTTCAAGGAGCCGCTTCCGGCCAGGTCGGCAGGGTCGGCCGAGCACGCCGACATGGGTATCCCACTCCCGCCCGCCGAGGGTCCGTCGCTCCCACCGGAGCAGGGTGCGGCGCCGCCGAACGCGGAGACGGCCAAGTATCCGGAGGTCCCGGCGATTTCGGGCGGTGTGCCCACCGACCCCACGGTGCCCGCGCTCCCCACGGTGCCCGCGCTCCCCACGGTGCCCGCGCTCCCCACGGTGCCCGCGCTCCCCACGGTGCCCGCGCTGCCCACGGTGCCGACGGTTCCGGCTCTGCCGACGGTGCCGGCCATGCCCGTGCTGCCCGTCGAGCCGGGGCACCTCCTCCGCGACGTCCCGCACCTCGCCGACAACGTGCCGTTGGCCGTTCGAGACGTCCCCGAGGCTGTGCGGGACCTCCCCGAGGTGGTTCAGGACGTCCCACGGGTGATCCGAGACGTCCCTCGGGCCTTGCAGGACGTCCCCGAGCTCGTGCAGGACCTTCCGAACGTCGTCCAGGACTCCCCGCGGCCCGACCGGACCCGACCGAGCGCGGCCCCCGACGCCCCACAGACGGCACCGGACGTCCCGCCCGCGGCCGAAGACGTCCCGAAGACGTCCGGGGACGTCCCGATGCCGGAGACCTCCGCTTCCCGATAGGCCCGGAACCGACGGCACGCCCGGACGTGCCATGCGGTGAGTCGTCCGCGAGCAACGCTGGACGTCCGCCTGTGTCTGAAGACGTCCCATGCCGTCCGGAGACTCCTGCTGACGGAGGCCGTCGCTTTGCGGGTCTGGGGCGGGGGTGTGGTGGGCAGGGATGGTGGAGGGCGATGACTTCGGGGTGGAGCGGGGGTCTGTCTCCTGGACGGACGGAAGGGGCGGGGTTATGGGCATCGTCTACACCGAGATGTCGGTCTCTCTGGACGGCTACATCGCGGGGCCTGGTGAGTCGGGGTTCGACCGGTTGTTCCGCTGGTACGAGAACGGCGACGTGGTCTGGGAGACGGCGTCGCCGGGGCTCACCTTCCGGCTGACGGAGGTGAGCGCGGCGGAGCTGCGGGAGCGGCTGGCCAACACGCGGGCGTTCCTCGTCGGGCGGCGGCTGTTCGACATCACCAACGGCTGGGAGGGGCGGCATCCGTTCGACGTCCCGGTGGTCGTGCTGACCCACGAGGTGCCGAAGGACTGGCCGCACCTGGGCACCGCGCCCTTCACGTTCGTCACCGAGGGCGGCGTGGAGGCGGCGGTCGCCACGGCGAAGCGGATCGCGGACGGCGGGGACGTCGGCGTCAACGGCGGCACGATCGCCACGCAATGCCTCGACGCCGGGCTGCTGGACGAGGTGGGCATGGCGCTCGTCCCGGTGATGCTGGGCGGTGGCGTGCCGTACTTCGGCGAGCTGGAGAACGGGCCGCTCGACCTGGAGGGCCCGATCAGGAGCGTGCAGGGCAAGGACGTCACGCACCTGCGCTACCGCGTCCGCCGGCCCTGACGCCCGGGCCGCCCCGGGGATCATGCGGCGGCCGGCCAGTCCCAGCCGAGCTGGGCGAACAGGCCGAGGCGGTCTGGGCGGCCTGGACATGGTGGAGGAGGCGCTTGCGGCGCTGGCCGAAACCGGCCTGACGCCCCTGGAGGCCGTGGGGCTGCTGAACACCGTCGCCACGTTCACCGTGGGCCACGTCCTGGCCGAGGTGCCCGCCGACACCGAGCCTGAGCTGCCCGATCTGGAGCGGCATCCGCGCGTCGCGGCGGCCGTGGCGGCGGGGCTCGGCATGCCGCCCGCCCATGAGGCCCGGTTCGAGCGCGCCCTCACCGCCATTTTGACCGGCCTTGCGCCCGTCGGTGAACGATGATGGGGGGATGACCCCTCGGGCGGGTGAGACCGGCGGGACGGAAGGTCGGTGAGATCCGCCCTCGGGGAGAGCGCGGCGGCGCGTGCGTGGGTGGTCCGGCTCCGGGTGCTGGCGGGAGGGCGCATGAGGGTGGTCACTCTGTGGCGCACTCGGGACGGAACCTACGCGGTCAGGGACGACCAGATGCGGCTGCTCGCCGAGTTCTGGGCCGAGCAGGACGGATGGTGGCGCGGCGAGCTGGCCGACGGCACCGTCCGGCGGGTCTGGGTCCCGGTCCGCGAGGAGGACGAGGAGGCCGCCGCCCGCGAGGTCACCAAACGCCTTCTGAGCCGCTGATCGGGCGGGCCACGCGGACGGCCCCGTGTCCGCCGGCCTCTCGGGACACGAGGTCGGCGCTACGACGTGCGGAAGTCCTTGTTCGGCCGCCGCGGGACCGGGCTGACCAGGTCAGCGTGCGGGGGTGGAGAAGACCTCGTTCAGCCAGCGGAAGACCGGGCCGAACGTCGCGTCCCAGACGGCGCGCAGCGCACGCCCGATCGGACGCGCGATGTTCGCCCAGACCCAGCGGACGGGCAGCACGACCAGGTACTTCACCGGGACGACCAGCGTGTAGTACAGCACCCGTCCGGCGGCCCGCCAGGCGGCGCTCAGGACGGGGAAGAGGGCGTTTTTCCAGATCCAGGCCAGCCCGCGTCCGATCGGGGCGAGGACGTACCGCCAGAGCAGCGTCAGCGGGACGACGACCAGGATGTTCATCACCCACGCGATCCCCTTGGCGATCGGGAGCAGGATGTGCCGGCCGATCCACGACAGGCCGGCCCAGAGACCGCGCCCGATCCAGGCGAGGAACGCGCCGAGCAGCCGCAGCGGCGGGAGCAGCAGCGCGGACCACACCCACACCAGGGGCTTGACCAGCAGGTAGTAGAGCGCGACGCCGATCGGGCGCAGGACGTACCGGGCGAACTGGACGAACAGCCAGCCGATGCCGCGGCCGAGGAGCACCAGCAGCTCCCACGCCAGCCGGAACGGCAGCACGATCACCATGAGGGGCCAGATCAGGCACCCGGGCCCGGAGTATTCGTTCGGCCTGGTCACAGTGTGTCCCCTCATGTCGTGCTCGGTCCCGACTATGACGGTTCGGGGCCGTGACCGGTTCACCGTCCGGTTCTCTGATTTTCCGTCTTTTCGGACGCGCGTATCGGCGTGTCCCGGCCCTGATCGGGGGCGGATGTGGCCGAAGTGACCGGCGTGTCGCCGCTGCCCCGCGCGTCCGAAACCGGCCCTCGACAGGGTCCGCATACCGGTGTTCTCATGAGGCCATCCCGCCGCGTCCGCGGACGGGCGGGGGCGGACCGAGCCCCCGCCGCGCGTCCCCCCGGGGCGTCCGCGAAGCTGCTCCCGCCGTGGCGGGACGGCTTCGGGAGGTCCGGATGGTCGAACGATCGAGGACAGGCCCCGGAAGGCGGGCCGTGCGCGGCTCGGTGGCGACGGCGCTGCTCGCGAGCGGCCTCGCCGCCTGCGGAGGAGGCGGCGGCGCGCCCACCCTGCACTGGTACGTCAACCCCGACAACGGTGGGCAGGACCGGCTGGCCAGGGCGTGCTCCGCCGCGTCCGGCGGCCGGTACCGGATCGAGACGGCGCTGCTGCCCGCGGACGCCAGCCAGCAGCGCGAGCAGCTCGTCCGGCGGCTCGCAGCGAAGGACTCCGGGCTCGACCTGATGAGCCTCGACCCGGTGTTCGTCGCCGAGGCGGCCAACGCCGGGTTCCTGCGTCCCTTCACCCCCGCCGAGGCCGCGGGCTTCACGCAGGGGGTCTTCCCCGCCGCCGTGCGCAGCTCCACCTGGAAGGGACGGCTGTACGCCGCGCCGTTCTGGGCGGGCACGCAGGTCCTCTGGTACCGCAGGTCGGTGGCGAGGAAGGCGGGCGTCGATCCCGCCGCACCGGGCTTCACCTGGGACAAGATGATCGACGCCGCCGAGCGGACCGGGACCACGGTCGGCGAGCAGGGCAACAAGTACGAGGGCTACATGGTGTGGATCAACGCTCTCGTCGAGTCGGCCGGCGGGCACGTCCTCACCGGCGGCGAGGACGGCGCGAAGGCGCGCATCACCATCGACGGCCCCGCGGGGCGGCGCGCCGCGGGCGTCATCCGGCGGCTCGCGCGCTCCAGGGCCGCGAGCCCGACCCTCGCGACCGACATCGAGGAGCAGGCGCGGTCCCTGCTGAACGGGCCGCGCGGCGGGTTCCTGCTGAACTGGGGCTACGTCTGGCAGGCCGAGACCGGCGACGCCAAGGCCGGGACGATCGCCGGGTCGGTCGTCGACGACCTCGGCTGGGCGCCGTATCCGCAGGTCACGGAGGGCGTGAAGGCCAAGCCGCCGTTCGGCGGGATCGAGCTCGCCGTCGGCGCCTACGGCAGGCACAAGGCCGAGGCCGTGGACGCCGCCAGGTGCGTCACCACGGCCGACAACATGAAGAGGTACATGCTCGACTCCGGCAACCCGGCCGCGCGCGCCGCCGTCTACGACGACCCCGAGGTGGTGAAGCGGTTCCCGATGGCCGGGCTGCTGCGCGACTCGATCGACGCCGCCGCCCCCCGCCCCGTCACGCCGTACTACGGGGACGTGTCCGGGGCGATCCAGTCCCGCTGGCATCCGCCGGCGTCGGTGGACCCGGCGACGACGCCGCGCCGCTCGGCGTCGTTCATCAGCCAGGTCCTCCGCGACAAGGCCCTGCTCTAGGAGGCACGCATGAGCGCACCGTCCCGCGCCGAGCTCTCCGACCGCGGTCGGGCCGAACGCCGCCTCGGCCTGGTCCTGTCCGCCCCGGCCGTCGCCGTGATGCTGCTGGTCACGGCGTATCCGCTGGCCAACGCGCTGTACCTGTCGCTGTTCCGGTACCGGCTGACCGCGCCGGACGACCGGAGGTTCGTCTGGTTCTCCAACTACGCCACCGCGCTCGGCGACCCGCTGTTCTGGCAGGACGTGCTGACGACGCTGGTCATCACGGCGGTGACGGTGGCGGTCGAGGTGGTCATCGGGTTCGCGTTCGCGCTGGTGATGCACCGCGCGGTGTTCGCCCGGCGGACCGTCCGGACGGCGATCCTGCTGCCGTACGGGATCGTCACGGTGATCTCGGCGTTCGCGTGGAAGTACGCGTTCGACCTCCAGTCGGGGTTCGTGAACTCGTGGTTCGGCGCGGGCGACTTCGCGTGGTTCTCGCACCGCTGGGCGTCGCTGCTGGTGATCGTCCTGTCGGAGATCTGGAAGACCACGCCGTTCGTGTCGCTGCTGCTGCTCGCCGGGCTCGCGCAGGTGCCCGGCGACCTCGGCGAGGCCGCGACCGTGGACGGCGCGACCGCCTGGCAGCGGCTGTGGCGGGTGACGATCCCCAACATGAGGGCCGCGATCCTCGTCGCCGTGCTGTTCCGCACCCTGGACGCGTGGCGGATCTTCGACAACGTCTTCGTGATGACGTCCGGCCAGGGGAAGACCGAGACGCTGTCGTTCCTCACCTACCGGCAGACGATCACCCGGACCGCGATCGGGCTCGGGGACGCCGTGGGGGTGCTGCTGTTCCTGTCCGTCGTGCTGATCGCGGCCGTGTTCATCCGGGGCTTCCGGGTGGACCTGTCGCAGGTGCGGGGGGACCGGTGACCGCCCCGCCCGCCGTTCAAGCCCTCGCCTGCCGCCCCCGCGCCCGCCGCGGGTCCCGTCCCGCCGCCGCAGACCAAGGAACGAGGTGACCGCTGACCATGGAAAGCGCCCGCTCGAAGTGGCTGTGGGCCGTCGGCTCGCTGCTCATCCTCGTCTGGACCGCCGTCCCGATCCTGTGGATCGTGATGCTCTCGTTCAAGCAGCCCGGCGAGGTCGGCAACCGGCACGGCTTCCTCCCGCACACCTGGACCTGGGAGAACTACCGGACGGTCTTCCGGACCGGCCTGTTCACCTCGGCGCTGGTCAACTCGATCGGCATCTCGCTGATCGCGACCGCCGTCGGGGTGGTGTTCGCGACGCTGGTCGCCTACGCCATCGCGCGGCTGGAGTTCCCGGGCAAGCGCGCGATCCTGTCGTTCGCGCTCGCGATCGCCATGTTCCCCGTGGTGTCGCTGGTCGGGCCGCTGTTCGACCTGTGGCGCGACATCGGCCTGTACGACACCTGGCCCGGACTGATCATCCCGTACGTCTCGTTCGCGCTGCCGCTCGCGATCTGGACGCTGTCGGCGTTCTTCCGCGAGATCCCGTGGGAGATGGAGCAGGCCGCCCAGGTGGACGGCGCGACGAGCTGGCAGGCGTTCCGCAAGGTGATCGTCCCGCTGGCCGCGCCCGGGGTGTTCACCGCGGCGATCCTGACGTTCTTCTTCTGCTGGAACGACTTCGTCTTCGGCATCTCGCTCACCTCGACCGACAACGCGCGCCCGGTCCCGGCCGCGCTGGCGTTCTTCACCGGGGCCAGCTTCTTCCAGCAGCCCACGACCGCGATCTGCGCCGCCGCCGTGGTGGTGACGGTGCCGGTCGTCGTCATCGTCCTGTTGTTCCAGCGCCGCATCGTCGCCGGGCTCACCGCCGGCGCCGTGAAGGGATAGCCGCGATGGCCGCCATCACCATGTCCCACATCGTCAAGCGGTACGGCGACGGGTACCCCGCCGTGAACGACGTGTCCCTGGACGTCCGGGACGGCGAGTTCATGATCCTCGTGGGGCCGTCGGGGTGCGGGAAGTCCACGCTGCTCCGGATGATCGTCGGCCTGGAGGACATCACGTCCGGCGAGATGCGGATCGGGGACCGCCGGGTCAACACCGTCGCGCCCCGGCAGCGGAACCTGTCGATGGTCTTCCAGAACTACGCGCTCTACCCGCACCTCACCGTGTTCGAGAACATCGCGTTCCCGCTGCGGCTCGCCAAGGTCCCCGGGGACGAGGTGGACCGGCGCGTCCGGGACACCGCCGACCTGCTCGAACTCACCGAGCACCTGGACCGCAAGCCCGCCAACCTGTCCGGCGGGCAGCGGCAGCGCGTGGCGATGGGCCGGGCGATCGTCCGCGAGGCCGACGCGTTCCTGTTCGACGAGCCGCTGTCCAACCTGGACGCCAAGCTGCGCGGCCAGATGCGCACGGAGATCTCCCGGCTGCAGCGGCGGCTCGGCGTCACGACCGTGTACGTCACGCACGACCAGACCGAGGCGATGACCCTCGGGGACCGGGTCGCGGTGCTCCGCAAGGGCGAGCTGCAGCAGGTCGCGAGCCCGCGCGAGCTGTACGAGCAGCCCCGCAACCTGTTCGTGGCGGGATTCATCGGGGCGCCGTCGATGAACTTCCTGCCCGCCTCGGTCGAGGGCTCCGAGCTGCGCACCCCGCTCGGCTCGCTCCCCGTGGACGACCGGCGCCGGGACGCCGTGGGCGACCGCCGCGTCGTGCTCGTCGGCGTCCGTCCGGAGTCCTTCGAGGACGCGTCGCTGGTGAGCCCGGACAAGCGGGCCCGCGGCGCGGTGCTGCGGGCGCGGGTGGACGTCACCGAGTGGCTCGGCAACGAGCTGTACGCGTACGTCCCCTACGAGGCCCCCGAGGACGTCGCCGCGCGGCTGCGCGACCTGTCCCGGGAGCTCGACGGCGACCAGCTCCGCACGCAGGCGGTCGTCGCGCTCGACCCGTCCAGCCGGATCCACCCGGGCCAGGACGCCGAGCTGTGGGTGGACACCGCGCGGCTGCACGTCTTCGACCCGTCCACCGGCCTGAACCTGACCCGCGACGAGGAGGCGGTCGCCGCGCTCGCCGAGCAGGCGGACGCCGCCCGCGACGCCCAGCGCGCGGCCCAGCGGACCGACACGCAGGAGGTGCCGCCGGCCGAGCAGAGCTGACACCGCCGCCGGGCCGAGGGAAGGAGGTGAGGGAGCTCAGCCCTGGAGACGGCGGCGGAGCACCGGGAGGTGGCTCGCCTCGATCTCCTTCGTCGCCGTGAGCAGCGTGACGGGCTGCTTCTCGGCGAGCTCGCGCAGCCTGCGCACCCTCTCGGCGCGCTCCGGCTCGTCCAGTTCGGCGCGGTAGCGGCGGACGAACTCGTCCTTCTTCGCCGGGTCGTGGCCGTACCATCTGCGCAGCTCGTCGGACGGCGCGATCTCCTTGTCCCACTCGGTGAGCTCGGCGTCGTCCTTCGACAGCCCGCGCGGCCACAGCCGGTCCACGAGCACGCGCGCCCCGTCCGCCGATTCGGGCGCGTCGTAGGCGCGCCGCATCCGGAATTCCCCCATGACGGGTCTCCTACCCCCGAAGCGACGGTTAGCCCCGCCCCGCCACGGGGATCCTGCCCGGGGGAAGATCATCGTCCTATCGGGGAGGCGCGGACATGGCGACGGTCGCCGAGCAGCTCATCGAGATCCTCCGGCAGGCGGGCGTCCGGCGCGTCTACGGAGTCGTCGGGGACAGCCTCAACCCGGTCGTGGACGCCGTCCGGCGGGCCGACGGGATCGAGTGGGCGCACGTCCGCAACGAGGAGGCCGGTGCCTTCGCGGCGGCGGCCGAGGCCCAGCTCACCGGGCGGCTCGCGGTCTGCGCGGGCAGCTGCGGGCCGGGCAACACCCACCTGATCAACGGCCTGTACGACGCGCAGCGCACCGGCGCGCCCGTGCTCGCCATCGCCTCCCAGATCCCGAGCGCGCAGATCGGGACGGGCTTCTTCCAGGAGACCCATCCGGAGCGCGTGTTCACCGAGTGCAGCGTCTACCGCGAGCTGGTCAGCGGCCCCGAGCAGATGCCCCGGATCGTCCGGACGGCCATCCAGCACGCCGTGGGGATCGGCGGCGTCTCGGTGCTCGCGCTGCCCGGCGACGTCGCCGACCGCGACGTCCCCGTGCCGGTGGGGCGCTCGGACATGCTCGTCCGCAAGGGCGTCCTGCATCCGCCCGCCGACCAGGTGGAGAGGCTCGCGAGCCTGGTCAACCGCGCGTCCAGGGTGATGCTGTTCTGCGGCGACGGCGTGCGGGACGCGCACGACGAGGTGATCGCGCTCGCCCGGCGCGTGCTGTCCCCGATCGGGCACTCGCTGCGCGGCAAGGAGTGGATCCAGTACGACAACCCGTTCGACGTCGGGATGAGCGGCCTGCTCGGCTACGGCGCCTGCTACGACGCGATGCGCGAGGCCGACCTGGTCCTGCTGCTCGGCACGGACTTCCCCTACGACCAGTTCCTGCCGGGGAAGCGGACCGTCCAGATCGACTGCGACGCGTCCCGGCTGGGCCGCCGCACGCCGCTGGAGCTGGCCGTCCACGGGGACGTCGGGGAGACGTTGCGGCAGGTCACCGGCAGGATCGAGCAGAAGACGGACGTGTCGTACCTGGACGGGATGCTCCGCAAGCACACCCGCTCGCTGGAGAAGGTGGTCGACGCCTACACCCGCGACATCGAGCACCACACGCCGATCCATCCCGAGTACGCCGCCGCCGTGCTGGACGACGTGGCCGCCGACGACGCGGTCTTCACCGTCGACACCGGCATGTGCAACGTGTGGGCCGCGCGCTACCTCACGCCGAACGGACGCCGCCGCATCATCGGGTCGTTCCTGCACGGCTCGATGGCGAACGCGATGCCGCACGCGATCGGCGCGCAGTTCGCCTATCCAGGCCGGCAGGTGGTCTCGCTGTCCGGGGACGGCGGGCTGAGCATGCTGCTCGGCGACCTCATCACGATCCGGCAGCACCGGCTGCCCGTGAAGATCGTCCTGTTCGACAACGGGTCGCTCGGCATGGTCGAGCTGGAGATGCTCGTGGACGGCCTCCCCGCGCACGGCACCGACAACGGCCAGGTGGACTACGCGGGCATCGCGCGGGCGGTCGGCATCGACGCCGAGCGCGTCGAGGACCCGGCCCGCGTGAAGGCCGCGCTCACCGAGGCGTTCGCGTCCGACGGCCCGTACCTGGTGCACCTGCTCACCGACCCGAACGCGCTCTCCATCCCGCCGAGGATCACCGGCGCGCAGGTCAAGGGGTTCGCGCTCGCGGCGGGCCGGACCGTCCTGAACGGCGGCGTGGGCAGGATGGTCGACCTCGCGCGCAGCAACCTCCGGAACATCCCGCGCCCCTGAGCGCGGCTGCCCGTGAGCGCGGGTGCCCGTGAGCGCGGCTCGTCCGAACGTTCCGGCCGGGGTCAGGACTTCGCGCCGGGCAGGTCCACGTCGAACCACAGGTACGTGCCGGTCGCGGACTGCTCCAGGCCCCACTCGGACGCCAGGACGTCGATGACCGCCAGGCCGCGGCCGTGGTCGATGCGGTCGGTGCCGTGCGGGTCGCCGCGCCGGGCGGGCCCGCCGTCGCGGACCGCGACCCGCAGCCGCCGGCCGTCGGCCGCGATCCGGACGCGGATCGGCTCGCTGCCGTGCAGCACGGCGTTCGCCAGGGCCTCGGCGCCCATCAGCTCCACGTCGTCGAGCAGCTCCGGGTCGTCGATCAGCTTCGCCGCGCGCTCGCGCACCGTGCGCCGCAGCGCCTGCCCCTCCGTCCGGCCGCCGGTGAGGACGAGCTCTTCGCCGAGGAGCTGCATCACGCCGGTCACGTCCCGCAGCCGAGGCGGTCGCGGCCGGAGCGGTCGCGCGCGGAGCGGGCGCGGGCGGACGGGCGGGGAGCCGATGCCGTTGTGCCGAGTGTCACTGGATCACCACACTGTGAGAGCGGAGACGCGTCGCGATCATTCCTTTCCGGTACGTGACCGGGCAACGCGCCGCGAGACCTTGGTCTTGACCTGTTCCGGTCGCGGGCTCGGGCGTCCCCGGACGTGGCCGCGGACGCCTGGTGGGCGCCGGGCCGGTGCCGGTCCTCGATGCGAGGAGCCGACGGGGACCGCTCCAAGATAGGCCGGAATCCGAACCTCGCGCAGCACAACGCCCCGGAATCCGCAGGTCCCGCCACCCCGCGGATCGCCGTGCCGCGCGCGGACGCCGCGACCGGCGGCAACGCCCCGGACGAGCGGCAGGAAACCCGCGGTGAGCGGCATCGCGGTGAGCGGCATCGCGGCGCGCGGCATCGCGGCGCGCGGCACCGCGGCGCGCGGTGGAGGCAGCGGCGTGCAGGAGAGACGGCGCGGCGCGCTGTAGCGGCAGCACGGCGCGCAGGACGTGGTTGGCGGTGCGAGGGGGCGGGACGTGGTGCGTGGGGTGCTCGGGGCGGTGCGCGCATGGTCAGTGGACGGTCAGCGGGTGCCGCGACCGTGAGGTCACGCGAACACGGAACGACCGGATGGAGCGGGACCATGGAGAACACCACCGTACTGATCTCGGGTGCGAGCGTCGGCGGCCCGGCGCTGGCGTACTGGCTGACCCGGCACGGTTTCGACGTCACCGTCGTGGAGGTCTCGGACGGCCCGCGCCCCGGCGGCCAGGCGATCGACGTGCGCGGCCCGGCGCTGGAGGTCACCGCGCGGATGGGCGTGCTGGACGAGATCCGGGCCGCGCGGGTGCGGATGCGCGGGATGTCGATGGTGGGCGCCGACGGCGAGGAGCTGTTCCGCAGCGAGGAGCGCACCATCACCGGCGGCGACCTGGACAGCCCGGACGTCGAGATCCTGCGCGACGACCTGTCTGCGATCCTCACCCGCGCCGCCGGCGACTCGGTCGAGTACCTGTACGGCGACTCGATCGCGGGGCTGGAGCAGGACGCGGACGGGGTGCGCGTGTACTTCGCGTCCGGCGCGCGCCGCGACTTCGACCTGGTCGTCGGCGCGGACGGCCTGCACTCCAACACCCGGCGGCTGGTCTTCGGCCCGGAGGAGCGCTTCGTCACCCACCTCGGCACCTACCTGGGCGTCTGGACCGCCCCGAACTTCCTCGGCCTGGACGAGTGGCAGGTCTTCCACCAGATGCCGGGCAGCTCGTGGGGAGGCGGCGTGATGAGCGTCCGCGACAACCGCGAGGTGCGCGTCTACCTGGGCTTCGAGTCGGCCGAGCCGATCGCCTACGACCACCGCGACACCGCCGCGCAGCAGCGGCTGCTCGCCGAGCGGCTCGCGGGCGGCGGTTGGGAGCTGCCGCGCCTGCTGGAGTCGATGGAGGACGCGCCGGACTTCCACTTCGACGCGATGGCGCAGGTCCACATGGACTCCTGGTCGTCCGGGCGGGTGGTCCTGCTCGGCGACGCCGGGTACTGCGGCTCGCCGCTGTCGGGGCAGGGCACCTCCATGGCGATGGTCGGCGCGTACGTCCTGGCCGGGGAGCTGAAGGCGGCGGACGGCGACCACGGGAAGGCGTTCGCGGCGTACGAGACCGAGCTGCGCGGCTACGTCACCGCCAACCAGGAGCTCGCCCTCACCAACAAGGCGCGCGTCGAGGCGCAGCAGGCCGCCGACTCGGGCCACCCCGACGAGGCCATCGACTTCCAGGACTTCGGCGAGATCGTCAACTCGCTGGTGCTGAAGAGCTACTGAACCTTCGCGCGGTCCCTCGCCGTCCGCCCACCCGCCCGTCCGTCCCCGCCGGGACGGACGGGCGGGCGTGTCGGGGGTGCGAGAGCGTGAATTGTCGGCTACTCCGGAGATATGGCAGACACACGCGACGACCGCCGGACGGCCGGACCGCACGTCGCCCGAGGGCGGTGGTGGATCGCCGGTGCGCTGCTCGCGCTGGCGTTCGTCCTGCTCACGGCGGTGGTCGCGCTGCGGGACGGGCGGCCCCTGCCCGGTGACCTCGCGCTGCACGACTGGTCGGTGGCGCACCGGCCGCACGGGATGCGGACGGTCGCCACCGTGATCACCGACAGCGGGTCGGGCGCGCTCCCGTACCTGGTGGCGATCGCGGCGGGGCTGCTGGCGGGCCGGGCCATGCCGGGGATCGCGTGGGTGGAGTGGCCCCGGCTGGAGGGCGTCTGGGCGGCGGTGGAGGCGTTGCTGCTGTTCACGGCCATCCGGCTCGTCCGGTACGGGGTGATGGTGTGGGTCGACCGGCCGCGTCCGCCGGCACGGGACTGGATCGGCCATCCGTCCGGGATGTCGTTCCCGTCCGGGCACACGACGACGTCGGCGGCGGCCGCGCTGCTGCTGATCGCCGCCGCGGCCGTGGCCCTGCGCGGCGCGACCCGCGTGGCGGTGATCGGGGTCGCCGCGCTGTGGGCCGTCCTGGTCGGGGTCAGCCGGGTCTACCTGGGCGTTCACTGGCCCACGGACGTCCTCGGCGGATGGCTGCTCGTGGCCGCGGCGGGGTGCGCCCTCTGGGCCCTGCCGAGAAGACGAACGCGACAGGACGCTCAGGAGTGACTTCCTTATAACGCACTCATAACCGACGTGTGCTTACCATCGGCCTCATGACGAGAGCCGAGGTTCCCGCCGACGCCGAGATCATGGAATGGCGGCGTTCGGGTTTCCGGACCGCCGCCCTCTGGATGTGGCCCTGGTGCCTGCTCATGGCGACCGCCGCCGCGTGCGCCGCCACCGCCGTCTCCGCGGACGCCCCCTACGCCGACGACGAGGCCCTCGAACTGGTCGGAGGCTGGTGCCGCGACGCGCTCGGCGGCCTGGACGGCGTGCCGTGGGCCGTCGTCCCGCTGCTGGTCTTCCTCACCGTCACGCACTACGCCTGCACGGCGAAGGCGCTGCGCGCGGCGTCCGGACGGCCGCTGCCCAAGGGGGAGACGTTCGCCGTGCAGATCGCCGCCGCGGCGGCGAGCCGGCTCGTCCCGGCGGGGCTCGGCAGCCTCGCCGTCCTCACCCGCTACCTCAGCCGGCGCGGCCACTCGGGGGCCGAGGGCGTCGCCGTCGTCGGGCTCACCCGGCTGGCGGGCGGAGTGTCCAGCCTCGGCCTGTTCTTCGCGCTCGGCGCGGGGCACCTGCCGAACCCGTCCGCGATCGGCTCGCACCTGCGGCACGTCCGGATGCCCGACGGGAGCGCTACCGGCCTCGCCGTCGCGGTGCTGGGCGCGACGACGGCGACGCTCGTGGCCCGCCGCCGCGCCGCGCCGGACGGACGGCTCGCCCGCCTGCGCC
>NZ_QURH01000172.1 GCF_003428695.1 Actinomadura logoneensis | reverse complement strand
GGCCGCGGCAGCCGCCCCGCTTCTGGCCCGCGCTCGCCGCCGCGGCGGCGGTCGTGCTGGTCGTCGCGCTCGGGTTCTTCCTGATGCCCGGCGCGCCGAGCGAGACCAGCGCGAACGGCGCGCCGCGCCCGACCGGCAGCACCGACCCGGACGCGTCGGACGCGCCCTCCGACTCGTCCGCCCCCTCGGACACGCCGTCCCCGACGCGGAGCACGTCGCCGACGCCGAGCACGCCGTCCCTCTCGCGGTCCCCGCACTCGGCGGGCCCGGCGCACCGGACGCCGCGTCCGTCCACGAGCCGTCCGGCGCCGCCGTCCGCGCCGACGCACACGGTCCCGGCCGGACGGCTCGCCGTCTCACCGGGAAGCTGCGCGCTGACCACGCAGAACCCGTCCTGCGCGATCACCGTCGTCGCCGTCGGCGGCCCGGTGACGTGGAGCGTCGGGGCCCGGCCGCCGCTGGCGGCGCAGGGCGGCGGCACGCTGCGCTCCGGCGGGACGGCCCACGCGACGATCACGCTGTCCGCGTGCGAGCAGTCCGGCTCGGGGACGGTCGCGTTCAGCCCCGGCGCGGGTGTCTCCGTCTCCTGGACGTGCGGCTAGACGGACGAGGAGCCGGGCAGGGCGTGGGGCGGAATCTGCCCACGGAGTGAGATCCGGCGGCAGAATGGTCACGCTCGGCATGGAGAAGGCGACATAGCGTCGAGTTCCGCTGCCCGGTGGGGGGAAAAGGAGATTTTCCTCACAGCGCCATAAATACGGTGGTCAGCGGGCCGACGGACGCACGGAAGCGGGGGTCTCGGCCGTCCGGATTCCGCCAAGGCGCCAATCGGCCGGTGAGCGGTGGCAAGATCGGTCAACCAGGGACGCCGGTCCGACGTCGGGCCGGCACGGGGAAGACCACCGCGGACCATCCGCAGGACTCGTCGGGGAGGCAGCAGGTGACCGGTCGGGCCGTGCCCGGTGGGATCGACGACGCCCGGCTCGTGGAGGCGCTGCGCACGGGCGACGTCATCGCGCTCAGCGAGGTGTACGACGCCTTCGCGCCGCCGCTGTTCGACTACTGCCACGGGCTGCTGCGCGACCGCGTCGAGGCGGCCGGGGCGCTGCGCAACTGCCTGTTCTCGGCGCGCGAGCACGTCACGGCGCTGCGCGAGCCGCACCGGCTGCGCGGCTGGCTGTACGCGATCGCGCGCAAGGAGAGCCTGCGCCGCCGCGAGGACCCGACCCGCAGCACCGGCCAGGAGGCCCCGGAGGCGGGCGCGGACGAGATGTCCGCCCAGGACCGCGGCAGGCTGCGCGAGCAGCGCGAACTCGCGCACGCCGCCCTCGCCGCCCTGGACGGACGCCAGCGGGAGCTCCTCGACCTGGCCGTCCGGCACGGGCTGTCCGCCGCCGACCTCGGCAAGGTCTTCGGAACGTCGGCGAAGGAGGCGGACTCCGCGCTCCGCCAGGCGCGCACCGCGCTCGCGCACGGGCTGCGCTCCGCGCTCGTCGCCCGCCGCCACTCCCGCGACTGCCCCGGCCTCGCCGCGCTCCTCCCCCGGTCGTGGCCGCCCGCGCCGCCGGAGGCCGGAGCGCTCGCCGAGCACGTCGCGTCCTGCGGGACCTGCGCGGCCCAGGCCGTGCCGGACATTCCGGTGGAGCAGGTCCTCGGCTCCCTGCCGGTCGCCGCGATCCCGGCCGACCTGCGGCTGGACATCCTGAACGCCGCCGCCTCCCCCGGACGCGCGGACGCCCGGCGCTCGGCCGCGGCGCTCGTCGAACCCCTCGATTCCGACGGCTGGCCCGCTCCGTACCGTCCGCGCCGCTCGAAGCGGGGCCGCCGGGCGCGCACGGAGACCGCCGCCGCTCCCGTCGCCCTCGCTCCCGACGCCTCCGCCGCCGACGCCGCCGCGCCCGGCGGGGACGACCGCACGCAGCAGTGGAACACCGACCTCTCGGACGCCACCCGGCCCGACTTCCCCGCGCCCGGCACCGGAGCACCGGGGACGGCGCCTGCCGAGGCGCCCCTCGTCGGCGGCGCGGCGACCGGCACCGTTCCGGCCCCCGGTGCCGGAACGCCCGGCCTGGCGGGAGGCCATGCCGCCGCGGCACCTGGCCCCGAGGCGCCCGGCTCCTCGGGACATCGCCTCGACGCGCCCGACACGACGCTCTCGTTCGATGCCGTCCCGGGCACGGACACCGCGTCCGCCCCGCCGGACGGTCCGTCGCCGAGGCGCGGTTCGGCGGGCGGCGGCGGACGGCACTCGCGCACCGACGCGGCGTCCGGCAACTCGGACCAGCTCGAACCGCGCAGGTCCGGACGCGTCCCCGAGGAAGGGGACCGCTGGGTCGCCGGCGAGCTGCTCAGCCGTCGCGGACGCAAGCGGGCCGTGCTCGCGGGGGTCGGCGGGGTGGCCGCCGTGGCGGTCCTCGGCGTGGCCGTGTCGGCGTTCGCGGGCGGCGGAGGCTCGGGACACGGCAGCGGACCGGTCGCGAAGGGCGGCCGTCCGACGGCCCCGTCGCCGAGCGCCGGGACCGTGGAGCCGAGCATGTCGGCGGCGTCCTCGCCCTCGTCCACGCCCACCCTGCACGCGAAGAAGAGCTCGTCGTCGCCGACCCGCACGCCGTCGTCCTCGCCGTCGTCGCCGCCGTCGTCCTCGCCGAAGCACACGCCGACCCGGCGGCCCACGCACTCGGCTCCGCCCTCTCCCCCGCCGCCGTCCGCGCCGCGTCCGGGCACGCTGTCGGTGGTGGGCTGCAGCATCGGCCTCGGCTCGAGCTGCCAGGTCACCGTGACGGCGACGGGCGGGACGGTGACCTGGCGCGTCGTGGGCGTCTCGCGCGGGTTGTCCGCGTCCGGCGGCGGCACGCTGGCGGCGGGCCAGTCCGCGACGGTCCAGGTGCAGCGGCACGGCATGTGCTGGGGCTCGCGGACGGGCCAGGTGGTGTTCTCGCCGTCCGGCGCCGCCGCCGTCAGCTACTGCTGACCCGCGCCCGCCCGCCCGGCCGCGCCGGACGCGTCCTCTACCAGGGCGAACGCGCGTCCAGGACGGTGTGCGCGCGGTCGAGCAGCACCGGCACCGCCGGGCCGAGGACGTCGAAGCCCTCGCCGACCGTCGCGTGCTGCAGGAAGCGGGCGTGGATGCCCTCCAGGATGACCGCCAGCTTGAAGCACGCGAACGCGACGTAGTAGTCGAGGTCGGACAGGTCGGCGCCGGTGAGCCCGGCGTACCGCTCGGCGAACTCGCGGCGGGTGGCGAACCCGGGCGCGGTGGTGATCGTCGCGCCGACCGGGAGCGGCACGGGATCGGACGCCTCGGCCCAGTAGACCAGGGTGAGCCCGAGGTCCGACAGCGGGTCGCCGAGCGTGGACATCTCCCAGTCCACGACCGCGGTGATCTCCGGTTCCGGCTCCAGCCGCGCGAGCGCGTTGTCGAGCCGGAAGTCGCCGTGGACGAGCCGCGCGGGGGCGCCGCCGGGCGGCAGGCCGCGCAGCCGCTCGGCCAGCCGCGCCACGAGCCGGTCGTATTCGGGCAGGTCGCGGACGGTCCCGGTGGCGCGGATCGCGTCCTGCGAGGCGTCCCACTGCTTGCCCCAGCGGCGGAGCTGGCGCTCCATGTACCCGGACGGGCGGCCGAAGTCCGCCAGGCCCGCCTTCTCGACGTCCACGGTGTGGATCGCGGCGAGCGCGGCGACCAGCGCCTCGCTGAGCCCGCGCGCCCGCTCGGGGGTGAGGCCGTCGGCCTCCTCCGCGGTGCGCAGGACGCGGCCGTCCACGAAGGCCATCAGGTAGAACCGCGCGCCGATGACGTCCTCGTCCTCGCACAGCGCGAGCGCGGCCGGGACCGGGACGCCGCCGTGCGCGCCGAGCGCCGACAGCACCCGGTACTCGCGCGCCATGTCGTGCGCGGTCGGCAGGACGTGCCCGAGCGGCGGGCGGCGCAGCACGATCCGGTCGCGGTCGCCGCCGTCCAGCGTGATCGCGTAGGTGAGGTTGGACCGCCCGCCCGCGATCACCTCGATCCCGCCGATCCGTCCGGCGCCGGGGAGCTCGCGGTCCAGCCACGCGGCCAGGCGGGGCACGTCGATGCCGGGCACCCCGGCCGGAGGTTCGCTGTCAGCGGTCATGACCCGTATTAGAACGCGGCTCGGTCCCCCCTGGGAACCCCACCCGCCCGGCCGCCGCCCGGAGGTCCGCGGAGGGACGGTACGGCCGTTGCGTCCCGGCGGTCACGGAGGACGCTCCGGCCGGATCCGGCCGTCTCGCGTCCCGCCGTCCCCACCCGTCCCAGGAGCCCGTCACCTGCGTGTTCGCCGCCGTGCGGGGAGTGACGCGCGGCTGCTGAGACCGGGTCCGGCGAGGAAAGTCGCCGGCCCAGGTGACAGCGGACTCCGGTAGGGGTAGTCATCACCGACACAAGGCGCGTATGCCTGAATATGCCATCCAAACCGGCCCAGGGCGGGCCGACCGGACCCAGCGTCCGGCCGGGCCGGAAGGCAAGGACCGGACGAACGGGACGTACCCCACGTCCCATTGGGGGGGACCCACCGTGGCCGACGCATGGCTGCCCGAAGCCGTCCGGCTGCCCGCACGACTCGACGGGGGCGCCCTGCGGGGCGGAGCCCCCCGCGCCGTCTGGCTGACCAGCGGATCCGACCCGCGCTCGGTGTCCGCGCGCTCCCTCGCCGCGGACCTCGCCAAGATCGGACGTCCCGCGCACGTGGTCTGGAACCCCCTCACCGGGGAGGTGGTCCAGCAGCTCCCGATCGTCCGGGCGGGACTCGCGCTCGCCGAGGACGGCCCCGGACCGGGCCCCGGCCGGGAGGGCCGGATCTGCGCGCAGATCATGGTCGTCGGGCAGGCCCGCGAGCCGTTCACCACCGGGCCGCTGACCGGCCTGGACCCGATCGTCCGCTGGCTGGACGGCTGGGGCGTCGCGCGCCGGTGGCCCGCCGGGCCGCCGCTGGCCACGCCGCAGTCCTACGAGTCCCCGCGCGACCGCCGGGACTGGGCGCGCGGCGGGCACTTCGGGGCCTCCCAGGTTCCGGACGCCGTCCGGCCCGACCCCGGCGGCATCGACGTGCGCCGCATCACCGGCCCGGACACCCCTCCCGCCGGGCTCTCCCGCACCCGTCCCACCCAGGCGGACGCCGGGCCTCTCGTGGCCGGAGCCGGAACCCGCACGCCGCTGCTCACCCGCTCGCCCGTCCCCGCTCCGGCCTCCCCCACCCGCACGCCGCTGCTCACCCGCTCGCCCGTCCCCGCTCCGGCCTCCCCCACCCCGCCGGCCACGACCCCGGCGCCACCCGTCCCCGCCGCCCCGACCGTCCCGGCAGCGCCGCAGCCCGTCCCCGCGAGCGCCCGTTGAGCCCGCCCCCGCGAGCGCCCGTTGAGCCCGTTCCCGCGAGCGCCCGTTGAGCCCGCCCGCCGACGCCCGTCCCGTCCGGGCCTGATCACGTCCGCCGGAGGCCCAGCGCTCCCCGGGCGCGCGGCCTCGAACCTCCCTGCCCTCTACGCGACGGCGGGCTCCCCGGCCGCCCTCTCCGCGTCCGCGGCCGGGTCGTCCGCGAGCAGTTCGTCCGCGACCAGGCGGCGGACGAGGGCGCAGGCGGCGCGGAGTTCGGCGCGTCCGGCGACCGCGCCGTACCCGATGACCAGGCCGGAGAAGCGGACCGGCCCCGCGTGGTGCCGTTCCAGGTCGTCCAGCAGGACGCCGTGCCGCGCGGCCTCGGCGGCGACCCGCTCGGCCCGGCCCGGCGGCAGCGACACCACCAGGTGCAGCCCCGCCGTGTCGCCGACCAGCGGCAGCCCGGCGAGCTCCTCGGTCACCACGGCGCGGCGGCGGGCGTACTCGGCCCGCATCCGGCGGACGTGCCGGACCAGGTCGCCGCGCTCCAGCAGCAGCCGCACCGCCTCCTGGGAGACCGCGGCCGTCCGGTCGGCGAGGTCGACCCGGCGGCGCGCGACGGCCGCCGCCAGCTCCGGGCGGGCGACCAGCCAGCCGACCCCGACGTCCGAGCTGAGGATCTTGGACGTGGTGCCGAGGTGCACCACGGTCTCCGGGTCGAGGTCGAACAGCGCGGGGAGCGGCGCGACGTCGTACCGGAACTCGCCGTCGTAGTCGTCCTCCACGACCAGCGCCCCGGCGCGCCGCGCCCACGCCAGCAGCGCCTGCCGCCGCGGCACCGGCAGGACGCCGCCCAGCGGGTACTGGTGGGACGGCGTCGTGTACACCATGCGCAGGTCGGCGGGCAGCGCGTCCACGACGAGGCCGTGCTCGTCCACCGGGCACGGGACCGGCGTCATGCCGCGCGCGAGCAGCGCCGTCCGGGCGCGGGCCCAGCCCGGGTCCTCGACGCCGACGCGGTCGCCGGGCCGCAGGACGGTCGCGGCGAGCAGGTCCAGCCCGTTGCCGATCCCGCGGGTGACCACGACGGCGTCGGGCGTGCAGGACACCCCGCGGCTGCGCCGCATGTGCTCGGCGAGCGCGGCGCGCAGGCCGGGCCGTCCGCGCGGGTCGGGGCGCGCGGCCGGGACGGCCGAGGCCGCCATCCGCCACGCGCGCCGCCAGGCCGGACCGT
>NZ_QURH01000173.1 GCF_003428695.1 Actinomadura logoneensis | reverse complement strand
GGACGCCGCGGGGCCGGAGGGGCCGCCGGACGGCGCGTCGCCCTGCTCGGCGCCGGACTCGCCGGACGTGGCCGGGGCGCCGACGGAGATGGCGGCGCGCGCGGCGAGCGCGGTGTCGGGGAGGCAGGCGGTGCAGGGGCTGAACCCCTCCTCTCGCGCCTCGGCGTAGGTCAGTTCCTCGGTCTCGCGGCCCGCCAGCTGGCGGCAGGTGTCCAGGTGGTAGCGCTTGCGGCCGCGCACGACATGGACGATCGCGTCGTCCGGGACGTCCGCGGGCTGGAGCGGGATCACGACCTCGCCCTCCGGGTCGCCGTCGCCGCCCGACTGGGGGACTCCCGGCGCGGTGGGCTGGGCGGCCGTGCCGCCCCTGCGGGCCTTGCCGGCCTTCGCGGCCTTGCGGTCGCGGCGGGGGGACGCCGCGGCACCGCCCCCGAAGATCTCCTTGCGCCGGAGGAACACCCCGACGAGCAGGCAGAGCGCCGACACGAGGCTGACCGCGATGGACGTGTAGGTCACCACGAGGGCGTCCACACCGAACAGCTGCGCGCTGTCACTGTTGCCCGCGACGATGCCCGCCACGAGCAGGGCGATCGCCACCACCACGAGAACGCCGCTCAGGATGATCACAGGGTCTCTCTCTCCCTACGGTCCGCGCCCGGGGCCGTGTCAGGCCCGGCGGACACCGACGATGTGCCCGGATACGCCGATGCCGCCGGGATGGCCCACGGCCATCCGCGGCGCGGCGATCGACAAGACACTATCGCCTGCGGGGCGGGCGTCAGCGCCTCTCGTGCGGCGGGTTGTCGCCGGTGTGGAAGGCGCCGGTCGCCGAGTGCTGCACCTGCTGGTTGTGCTGGGAGGTCTCGGGGGAGCCGAAGGGGGAGGTCCCGGGCTGGGAGGACGCGCCGTTGCGCTGGTCGGCGGGGGCCGCGATCGGCTGCGGGCCGGTCTGCGCCGCGCCGACGGACGGGGACGGGAAGGCGCCGGCCTCGGCGGACCCGGCCTCCAGGTCGCGCAGCTGGCCCTCCAGGTAGACCTTCAGCCGGCTGCGGTACTCGCGCTCGAAGGCGCGCAGGTTGTCGACCTCGCGCTCGAGCTCCTCGCGCTGCTGCACCAGCGAGCCCATGACCTGGCGGTGCCGCTCCTGGGCGTCGCGGTCCAGGGCCTCGGCGCGGGAGCGCGCCTCGGAGACGATCTGGTCGGCCTGGCGGCGGGCCTTGCCGAGGATCTCCTCGGCCTCGCGGCGGGCGCGGCCGAGCGTCTCGTCGGCCTCCCGGCGGGCGTCGGCGATGGCCTGGTCGGCGGTCTGCTGGGCGAGCGCCAGGACGCGGGCCGCGGTGTCCATGTTGTCTTCGCCGGACGGCTGGCCCATGCCGAGGCCGCCACCGAGCTGACCGCCCAGCTGACCGCCGCCGAGCGTCCATGTTGTCTTCGCCGGACGGCTGGCCCATGCCGAGGCCGCCACCGAGCTGACCGCCCAGCTGACCGCCGCCGAGCTGCCCGCCGCCCAGCTGCCCGCCGCCGAGCTGCCCGCCGCCGAGCTGCGCCGGCTCGGGCTCGGGCTGCGGCTCGGGCCGCGGCGGCTCGGGGATCTTGGTGACGTCCGGCTTGGGCTCGACGATGGGGGCGGCCATGGCCGGAACCTTGCCGCGCAGGCACTCGGCGAGCTTGGCGCGCAGCTCCTCGTTCTCCTGGATGAGGCGGTCGAGCTCGGCCTCGACCTCGTCGAGGAACGCGTCCACCTCCTCCTCGTCGTACCCCGGCCTGAGCCTGGTGGTACTGAACTGCTTGTTCCGCACGTCGGCGGGTGTCAGCGGCATGCTCGTCTCCTTGGCGCGCTTGGAGTCCTGTCCGGATAAGGACGGTATCTGATCAGAGCATCTGCACGAAGATGATCAAGACCCAGACCACAAAGAAGAGGAATGTGAAGCTGAGGTCCAGTGCCACGTTACCCAGCCGTATGGGTGGGATGAAACGCCGGAGAAGCTTCAGTGGCGGATCGGTGACGGTGTAGACGGTCTCGGCGATGACCAGGACCACCCCCGTCGGCCGCCACTCCCGGGCGAACGACCGCAGGACTTCGAGGACCAGCCTCCCGATGAGGAACAGGAGGAACAGGTACAGGACGTATTGCAGGATCAGTCCAACGATATGCACGAACGCTCTCTCGGTCTCGGCTGTCAGCTCTGGTTGAAGAACCCTCGTTCCGCCATCCGGGCCTTGTCCTCCGCCGTCACCTCCACGTTGGCGGGTGACAGGAGGAACACCTTGTTCGTAACACGCTCGATGCTGCCGTGCAGGCCGAACACCAGACCTGCCGCGAAGTCGACCAGGCGCTTGGCGTCACTGTCGACCATCTCGGTCAGGTTCATGATGACCGGCGTGCCCTCACGGAAGTGCTCCCCGATGGTCCTGGCTTCGTTGTAGGTCCTGGGGTGCAGCGTAGTGATGCGCGCGAGGTCGGTGGTAGCGGAGGACTCGTAGAGCGCCACGGACCGCCGGTCCGGGGCCGCCGCGACGAGATCGCGTTCACGGTCCGCCACGTCGTCGGCTCGGGTAGGCTGAACGCCCGCCTCGTCCTCGCGGTGGCCGCCGCGCCGACCCGGGACCGGGTCGTTCTCGTCGTCGTAGACCTCGTACTCGTCGTAGTCGTCGTACTTGTCGTACTTGCTGAACTTCTCGTCGTAGCGGTCGTCCTCCACAAGGCCGAGGTAGACCGCCATCTTGCGCATCGCGCTGGCCATACGCCCCTCCGTCGTCCTGTGGCCGCGGCACCGGCGCCCCCTGCCGGGCCTGGCGCCGCCGTCGGACTCTTCCGCCTGCCTGTGGAAACCGCCGTCGGGACGGCCGCCACTGGGGGGACATTACCTGACGATTGCGCTCCGGCCGCCGAGCAACGCCGTACCGACACGCACGTGTGTCGCGCCACACGCGATCGCCGACTCGAGGTCACCGCTCATCCCCGCCGACATGATCGTGGCACCCGGGTGTGACAGTCGCACCTCATTTGCCACCCGCGCCAGCCGTTCGAAGGCGGGCCGCGGGTCCGCTCCGAGCGGGGCGACGGCCATCACCCCGCCGAGCTCCAGGCCGTCCGCCGCGGCGATCGCGTCGGCGAGGGACGGCACGTCGGCCGGGTCCGCGCCGCCGCGCCCCTCCCCCTCGTCCAGCGAGACCTGCACCAGGCAGCGCACCGTCCGGTCCGCGGCCCCGGCGGCCTGGGCGAGCGCCCGGACCAGCCGCGGCCGGTCGACCGACTGGACGACGCCCGCGTAGGACGCCACCGACTTGGCCTTGTTGGTCTGCAACTGCCCGACGAAGTGCCAGGTCAGGTCGAGATCGGCGCACTCGGCCGCCTTGGGGGCGGCCTCCTGGTCGCGGTTCTCGGCGACCTGGGCGAGGCCGAGTCCGGCCAGCAGCCGCACGTCGGACGCGGGGAACGTCTTGGTCACCGCGACGAGCGTCACGTCGCCGGGGTCCCGGCCCGCGGCGGCGCAGGCGGCGGCGATCCGCTCCCGCACCTCCGCGAGGTTGGCCGCCAGCTCCGCCCGCCGGGCCGCCGGATCGCTAGAGGTCGTCGGGGTCATCGCTGTCGTCGTCCTTCAGCCATACGAACCCGGCGAAGCGGCCGGTGCGGCCCTCCCGCCGGTAGGAGAAGAGGTCGGGGGTCTCGATGGTGCAGCGCGGGTCGACCCGGACACCGGTCACGCCGAGGGCGGCGAGCTGCTCGACGATCCCGGCGCGCAGGTCGAGGCCGGGCGTGCCGGCGCGGGTGGTGGCGTACGCGGCGGGCACCCGGGCGGCGACCCCGTCCCGCATCTCCGCCGGCACCTCGTAGCAGGAGCCGCAGGCGGCGGGCCCGATCGCGGCCGTGATCCGGGCGGGCTCGGCGCCGTGCTCGCGCATCCGCGCGACCACCGCGGGGACGACCCCGGCCAGGGTGCCGGGGCGTCCGGAGTGCGCCGCGCCGACCACGCCCGCGACCGGGTCGGCCAGCAGCACCGGGGCGCAGTCGGCGACCAGGACGGCGAGCACCAGGCCGGGGACCGTGGTGACGACGCCGTCCACGGCGCCGTCCAGCCCTGCGGGTGAGCTGACGAACGCGACGTCCGCGCCGTGCACCTGCCGCATCCAGACGGTGCGGCCGGGGTCGACGCCGAGGGCGGCGGCGGCGCGCTCGCGGTTGGTGCGCACGGCGGCCGGGTCGTCGCCGACCGCGCCGCCGAGGTTCAGGGCCGTGAAGGGCGCCGTGCTGACGCCGCCCGCGCGGTCGGTGAACGCGGCGCCGATCCCGGCGCCGAGGGGGGTTTCGGTGATCACTGAGGGGGAGGTCACTTCAGGAAGTCGGGAACGTCGAGGTCGTCCTCGTCCTCCTCGAACACGACCCGCCGGTTGCGGGACGGCGCGGGGGCGCTGCCGGACTCGCCCGCGTGCACCCGGGAGGGGGCGGGCTCGGGACGTGCGGGGGCCGTGCGCGCGGCCTGCTCGACGACGGGCGCGGGCTCGCCGCGC
>NZ_QURH01000174.1 GCF_003428695.1 Actinomadura logoneensis | reverse complement strand
CCGGCCGCGCCGCCCGCCGGGCGTGCGGAGTCGGCCGCGTCGCCCTCGGGGCGGGGCCCGGACGGGCGCGGCTGCTCGGACGTCGTCGTCGGGGCGGGGCTCTCGTCGCTCACCCCTCCAGGATCCCCTACGGTCGGCGCTGCTCGGTACGGGGGTTCCGGATAGTGCCGACGATCGCCATGATGTCGTCGGCGAGCCGCCGCGACCCGTCGGCGTCGTCGCTCAGCGAGACCTCCGACACCGCGCCCGCCATCGCCCCGGTGAGGACGACGACCAGCGCCTCGTCCACGCCGCCGCCCTCGGTGTGGAACAGCGCGGCGTTGCGGCGGGCCCACTTGTTGAGCCGCTGCCGCATCACCCGGTCGAACCCGGGCGGGCCGTCGCCGGAGATGAACAGCCGGGACACGTCGCGCTCCTCGATGCAGCCGTCGAGGTAGGCGCCCGCGCCCGCGATGAACTGCCGCATCGGGTCGGACTCGCCCGCCTCCCGCACCGCGTTGATCGCCTTGCGGGTGCGCTCCTGCTGCCGGCCCTGGAACTCCTCGAACAGCGTGAGGTACAGGTCGGCCTTGCCGTTGAAGTGGTGGTAGAGGCTGCCGACGCTCGCCCCCGCCTTGGCGACGATGTCGGTGACCGCGGCCTGGGCGAACCCCGCGTCGCAGAACACGTCCCGCGCCGCCGCCAGCAGGGCTCCGCGCGTCGCCGCCCCCCGGTCCGAGGTGCGCGGCGGGGTCGTGTCGATGTCGCTGCTCATGACCCTAGAGGTTACGCCGGACGATCGCGGGAGACGATCCCTACCAACGCGTCCGCACGCTCCGGCGCCGTCCGCTCTGGTCTGGTCCAATTTGGAGCGCGGCGCGGGACCCCCGGAGAATCCGGGTGAGCCATCGACCGAAAGGGCGTCTCGCCATGTCCGACGACACCATCGTCTCCTCCCCTCTCGCCACCGAGCCCGAAGCTCCGGACCGGAACCTGGCTCTGGAGCTGGCGCGGGTGACCGAGGCCGCCGCGATGGCCGCCGCCCGCTGGGTCGGCAGGGGCGACAAGAACGGCGCCGACGGCGCGGCCGTGAACGCGATGCGGCAGCTGATCAACACCGTGTCCATGAGCGGCGTGGTCGTGATCGGCGAGGGCGAGAAGGACAACGCCCCGATGCTCTACAACGGCGAGCAGGTCGGGGACGGCTCCGGCGCGGAATGCGACGTCGCGGTGGACCCGGTGGACGGAACCCGGCTGACGGCGCTCGGCATGAACAACGCGATCGCCGTCCTCGCGGTCGCGCCGCGCGGGTCCATGTACGACCCGTCCGCCGTGTTCTACATGGAGAAGCTGGTCACCGGCGCGGAGGCGGCCGACGCGGTGGACATCGAGCGGCCCATCGCCGACAACATCCGCGCGGTGGCGCGCGCCAAGGGCTCCTCGGTGGACGACGTGACGGTCGTCATCCTGGACCGCCCGCGGCACGAGGGCATCGTCAAGGAGATCCGGGAGACCGGCGCGCGGATCAAGTTCATCCTGGACGGCGACGTCGCGGGCGCGATCATGGCCGCCCGCGAGGGCACCGGCGTGGACCTGCTGCTCGGCATCGGCGGCACCCCCGAGGGCATCATCGCGGCCTGCGCGATCAAGGCCCTGGGCGGCGTCCTGCAGGGCAAGCTGTGGCCGAAGGACGACGAGGAGCGGCAGAAGGCCATCGACGCCGGGCACGACCTCGACCGCGTCCTGACCACCGACGACCTCGTCTCGTCCGACGACGTCTTCTTCGCCGCCACCGGCATCACCGACGGCGAGCTGGTGGACGGCGTCCGCTACGGCAAGGGCCGCGCGCGCACCCACTCGCTGGTGATGCGGTCCCGCAGCGGCACGATCCGGACCATCCACAGCGAGCACCAGCTCAGCAAGCTGCGCGCCTACAGCGCGATCAACTTCGACTCCGCCGTCTGACCCGGCACCGCTCCCGTGAGCCCGGCGCGCCGCGTGCGCGCCGGGCTCATAGGCGTGGGGCATGGCGGGCGTGGGGCATGGGGCGTGGCGTGCGCACCACGCCCCGGACGCGGACGGCCGCCGCGGCGGAACCGGCTACCGGCTACCGGCACGCCTCGCTGAGCTTGTCCTGGTAGTAGGCGGGAAGGTCCTTGACCTGGCCGTCCTTGAACAGCGGGTAGATCAGGTCGTGCCGGGTCGCGTCCCGGAGGTCGGCGGGCATGCGGTTGGTGACCTGCTCGACGGTGAGCTCCTTGATGCTGTTCAGGTCGCACGACGCGACGGCGTGGGCGGGCACGGCGGCGTGGGCGGGTACGGCGGCGTGGGCGGGTACGGCGGCGAGGGCGCCCAGCGACAGTGCGAGGGCCGTCGCGGGGACCACGGCACGGACGTCCATCTCCAACTCCTCATCTCGGAAGAACAGATGGCGTCCACATCACTACCCAAGGTCGCCGATCGACTACCGGCAGTGACAATGATGTGCCGCCACGACGCCTCCCGACACGACCGAGGGGCGGACGCCGGCAGCGTCCGCCCCCCGCGCGGCCCTCATGGGGCCGCCGGCCTCACTTCCTCTTCTGGCACGCGGTCCGGAAGTCCGCCCTGACGCCGGCCGGGAGGGTACTCAGCTTCCGGTGCTTGAAGGAGTTGTAGAGCGGATGGCTCCTGAACCTCTGCTGCGTCGGCCGGCCCAGCTTCGAGACCGCCTGCTCGATGGTCATGTTCGCCTGGGTGAAGTCGCACGGCGCCGCCGCCTGGGCGGGCACGGCGACGGCACCCGCCGACAGCGCGCACGCCGCCGCGATGACCATGGCACGGACGTTCATCTCCACACTCCTCGGGGTCGGGAAGGTTGGCAACGTCCACCCAACTACCCAACGTCATTGATCGGCTACCTTACGCGACGGTTAGCACTTCGTCGCGGGGTCGCAGGGGCGCTGCCACCTCCACCGAGGCGGGCGTCCGCCGCGCACCCCGTCCCGGAGACGTCGCCCACTTGACGGCTAACGCCGTTAGCCGTAGTGTCTGTCTAACGGTGTTAGCCAAGGAGGCCGGGATGGTTCAGCCGGGTGTGGTGGCGAGCGGGTTCGCGCCGGCGGGACGGACGCCGCTCTGGTGGGCGGCGCGGGTCGGATGGGCGGCGCTCTGGCTCTTCTACGCCGCGTTCGCCGGGGTGGAGGTCTGGAACCACGGCGTGTTGGCGCTGGTCGCGACCGTCGCCTTCTTCGTCGCGCCGGACCTCGCGATGGCCATCGACGCCAAGAACGGCGGTCACGGGAGCCTCGGTCCGCGCGCCGTCCCCTTCTACAACGCCGCGCACCGGACGGCGGTCCCGCTCGCACTGGCCGTCGCCTACAGCGTCTCGCCGCTGGACGCCCCCGCCCTCTTCGCAGGACTCCTCGGCTGGCTCGGCCACATCGCCATGGACCGGACGTTCGGCTACGGGCTCCGCGCCACGGACGGATCGCGCCGTGGCTGACCGTCCCCGCGCGCGGCAGATCGTCGACGCGGCCCGCGAACTGCTGGAGACCGAGGGCGCGGACGCCCTGACCATGCGCCGCATCGCCGACCGGCTGGGCATCCGCGCGCCGTCCCTCTACAAGCACTTCCCCGACAAGCAGGCCGTCGAGGCGGAGCTGATCGCGCAGGGCCTCGCGGAAATGGCCGACGTCCAGGAGGCCGCGCTCGCCCGCGAAGCGGAACGGCCGCTCGCCCCCGAAGGGGAACGGCCCCTTGTCGCCCTCGGCGCGGCCTACCGCGCATACGCGCTGGCCCATCCGCACCTGTACCGGCTGATGACCGAGGGCCCGCTCCCCCGCCACCTCCTCCCGGACGGCCTGGAGCAGCGCGCCGCGCTCCCGCTGGTCAGGACCGTCCCGGACGAGCACCGTGCGCGCGCCGTCTGGGCGTTCGCGCACGGCATGGTCACCCTGGAGATGGACGGCCGGTTCCCGCCGGGCGCCGATCTCGACCGGGCCTGGCAGGTCGGCCTAGCCGCCCTCGCCGACTGACCGGACGGAGACGGCAGGGGCGGCAGGGCGCCACCGCCGGACCCTCCCCGTCGTGTCTCGGCAGGTCAGCGGCGCGGACATGCCACGATCGCCGGGTGGACGAGCCGGAGCGGACCAGCCCCGACCCCGAGGCGGAGCTGCGCGTCGAGGTCGCGACCGAGCGCCTCAAGGAACGCATCTACGCGACCATCACCATGATCGCGGTCACCGCCGGGCTCGCCCTCAGCGGCCACACCGGCCCGGCCGGGGCGGCGCTGTCGGTGACCGGCACCGCCGCCGGGCTCTGGCTCGCCACGCTCGTCTCGGACGGCCAGGCGCACATGACCGTCCACGGCTCCCGTCCCGACCGGCGCGGGATCCTGCGCTCGCTCTACATCACCAGCCCCCTCCTCCTCTCGGCGGTGAGCCCACTGCTGCTCATCGGCGTCTCTGCCATGGGCCTGATGGCACCGCGGACGGCCCTGCTGACCGCCGTCGCCCTGGACGTGCTGTCCCTCTTCATCTGGGGATACGTGAGCGGGCGCCGGATGGGCGGCCGTCCGGCCGTCGCGCTGGTGGCGGGCGTCCTCGACCTCCTGATCGGCGGCGCCGTCGTCGCCGTCAAACTGCTCGCAGGCCACTGACGCGCGCCCCCGCCGCAGGGCACGCCGCCGGGCGCGACGCCGGATCCGTCGGCGAGAGCCGGGGCGCTAATGAGGCTCAGTCCCTTTTAGCACCCGCCACCGGCCGGTATACGGTGAGGCGCATGACCTCTGCGAAGGCGCGGGCGGGCGAGGACGCGATGCGGGCGCTGCCGCTGCGCGAGCGGAAGAAGCTGCGGACGCGGCGGGCGCTCGCCGAGACGGCGCTGCGGATGTTCACCGAGCGCGGCTTCGACGCGGTCACGCTCGAAGAGCTCGTGGACGCCGTCGAGGTCTCCAAGAGCACGTTCTTCCGGACCTTCCCCGCCAAGGAGGCGGCGGCGGTCGAGGCCGAGGAGGAGCTGTGGACGGCCTTCCTGACGGCCGTCCGCACCCCCGGCGACCTCCCCGAACGACGCGACCTCCCCTCAGGACGCGCGGTCGACGCCCTCCAGGCCGTCCTGGTCCAGGTCGTGACCGGTCTCGGGCCGGAGTGGGGTGGGCGGTACAGGGCGACGCGGCGGCTCGTGGTGACCGCGCCGTCCCTGCTGGCGTACGCGGCGAGCCACCGGCACGGCGTCGAGCAGGAGCTCACGGGACTGCTCGGCGGCCGGCTCGAGCTGCCGGACGACGACCTCCGGCCGCAGGTCCTCGCGCAGCTCACCACGACCGCGTGGAGCGTGGCCGCGCGCGGCTGGGTCTTCTCCGACGCCCCGTTCGGCGACCTGCTGGACCGCGTCGGGCGGGCGTTCGCGGCGATCTCCGGCAGCCTGGAGCTGGAACTGCCCGGAATGTCGGGCTGACCGGGCACAATCGGCCCTCCACGTGATCATCGGCACCGGAGGCCCCATGCCCGCGCTCGAAGACTTCGCCACCTGGGAACCCCTGCTGCGGCTCGTCCGCGACGGTCTGGGCGCCGACGGGAGCGGCCGGGCCTCCGGGTTCGTCGGCCAGGGGAGCTGGAGCGTGCCGGTGCCGCGCCCGGCGCCCGTCCCCGGCCGGGCGGCCCAGGTCAGCGACATGCAGGCGGAGTGGGACGCGGTCGAACTGCTCCGCGACTCGCTCGGCGATCTCGACGGTGTCTCGTTCGTCGCCGACATCGAGCCGGACGGACGCACCACACTCCACCTCATCAAGACCGGTCCGGCCGCCGACCACGCCGTCGGGAGCGCCTCGCCGGGCGAGCTCGTGTTCGTGGAGGGAGCCGTCCCGGAGCCGTGGCGCCGCCTTCCCGAGCCGTCCCCGGGGGCGGTGCCCGCCCCGACGGCCGACGCGGAGTTGCTGGAGCGGACGCTTCGCGAGCGCCTTCCCGCCGCGATCGGCGCTACGGACGAGGAGATCGCCGCCGCCGAAACCCGGCTCGGCGTCGCGCTCCCCGCCGAGCTCAAGGCCCTGTACCGCGTCACCCGCGCCGTTTCCGCCGACCTGAACGGCGACTACGCGGCGATGAGCGAGTTCGCCGCGGCCGTCCGCTGCGAACTCTTCCCGCTCGACGAGCTGTACATCGCGGACGCGGCGTCCCGGCCCGCACCGTGGCGGTTCGCGGCGGGCGAGGCGGTCGTCACGCGTCCGGACGACGCCGTGCAGGGCGTGGTCGGCTCACCCGGCTGGATCGCGTTCGGCGACAACGGCGGCGGCGACCGCTACGCCCTCGACCTGACGCCCGGCCCCCGGGGCCACCTCGGGCAGGTCGTCCTGCTCAGCCACGAGGAGGGCATCGGCGCCGAGCTCATCGCCGACTCGCTCACCGACATGATCGTCCACGACCGGGAGAGCGCGTGGCGGCCGTCCGGCGAGCCGTCCCGGGCCGTCGCGCACGTGAACGTCGTGAGCCTGCCGAGCATCGAGGCCGCCGCCCACCCGGAGCTGGAGGTCCTGCACCTCGGCGTCTGGGAGGACGAGCCTATGAGCCTCGCGCCGGTCTTCGGCTGCCCCCGCCTGCGCACGCTGACCGCGTACGCGGGAACGCTCGCCGACCCGCTGGAGATCGAGCGGCTGGAGCACCTGGAGTACCTCGCGCTCGCCCCGGACGACTGGCGCGTCCTGCTCGACGCGGACGCCGTCCCCCGGACCCTTCTCGCGGCCGGCTTCGAGGGCTACCAGCACGATCCGCTGGAGCTGAAGTCCCTCGCGAACGAACTGCTCGCCCAACGCCAACGGCCCCAGATCACCGAGACCGTCCTCGAAGGCGTGCTGTAGCCGCGGGCAGGAAGAGCGCGGGCGGGAAGAGCGCGCTCAGGGGCGGCGGCGTGGGAGGCGGGCTCGGGCCCGGTCGCGGAGGGTGCGCTTCGGGGCTCGCGCGGAGATCGAGCCGAAGATCAGCGTGCCGCCGACCTCCACGGTCGGGCCGTCCTGCTCGGGGCGGGTGCGCAGGTCGCGGGCGGTGAGCGCGGAGCGGCCGGTGACCGTCACGTGCACGCCGTCCGGGACGAGCAGCCGGACGCGCCCGGCGACCAGCAGCGAGTCGAGGACGATGTGGCGGCGCTGGAGCACCGCCTCGCGCAGGTCGAGCTCGACCGTGCCGAAGAGCGCGACCAGCGGCAGCCGCACCGGGACCACCCAGCGGCCCTCGCGGCGCGTCCGGCCGAAGACCACCGAGACGGGGCGGTCGTCCACCAGGATCGGCTGCGACTCCTCGGGGGCCAGGTCGGTGGTGAGGCCGGTCAGCTCCCCCAGGGTGCGGGCGGCGTAGGCGGCGGCGGTGCGCTCGGCGTGCTCCTCCAACGTGATCCGCCCGTCGGCGAGCGCCTCGCCGAGGACCGCGGCCACGCGCTCGCGGTCGGCGTCGGACGCGCGGAGGTCGCGCACGCGCGGCGGTCGGCTGCTGTCCACGCCGCCAGCGTATCCGGCGCCCGCCGCCGTGCCGCCTCCCCCGCGCGGAGCGGTTCGGCGGGCTGTGGCCGAAGAGCAACCTTTTCGCTATGTTCGCGAGCGTTGACCCGCTAGCGTCGCGCTCTCTACCCTCATCTGAAATTCTTTCATGTTTTTCGGCCGGCCGGTTCGCGCGGTTGGGAAGGGGCGGAGATGTCAACGGAAGCCGCCGCGGCGGGAGCCGTCAGCGGCCGGGACCGGCGGGCCCGGCTCGCCGCGTACGCCGCGTTCGCCGTCCAGGGCCTGTGCTTCGCCACCCTGGTGGGACGGGTCAACCAGCTGCGCGACGCGCACCACATGACCGACGACCAGATCAACATCCTGGTGCTGTGCGTCCCGATCATCGCCGGGGTGGGCAGCGCGGTCGCCGCGCCGCTGATGGGCCGGTTCGGCAGCGGACCGGTGCTGCGGATCTCGCAGCCGCTGGTCTGCCTGTCCGTCCTCGCCGTCGGCCTCACCGGCGACGCCAACCTGCCGCTCTACCTCCTGATCGGGTTCTTCGGTCTGGCCGTCGGCGCGGTGGACGCGTCGATGAACGCCCAGGCCGTCCGGGCCGAGCGCGCGTACGGCGTCAGCATCCTCACCGGCTTCCACGCCCTGTGGAGCGCGGCGGCCGGCCTCGGCGCCGTGTGGGCGTGGGCGGCCAACCAGTACGTCTTCCCGGACTCGCTGACCAAGTCGCTCGCGGTGGGGTTCGCGATCCCGGCCGTGCTCGGCGTCGCGGTGTCCGCCGCGACCGGCACGCGCCTGTACCGCCGGGCGGACGAGGCGGTCGGCGTCGCCGCGGACGCCGTGAGGTCGGCCGCCAAGCAGGTGCCGTGGCGGCCCGTGCTGGTCATCGGGATCGCGATGGCCTGCTTCTACATCGCCGACTCGATGCTGTCGAACTTCGGCACCCTGTTCTTCGACAAGGACCTGCACGACAAGTCCGTCGCGCCGCTCGGCCTCGCCGCCTACCAGGTGATGATGGTCGCCAGCCGCTCCGTCGCCGACTTCGGCGTCCGCCGGTTCGGCGCGACCCGGGTCGTCCGGACGGGCACGCTCGTGGGCGCGCTCGGCCTCGTCCTGGTGCTCGTCGCGCAGAACGCCCCGATGGCCATCGCCGGTTTCGCCGTCACCGGGCTCGGCCTGTGCGTGGTCGCCCCGATCTCGTTCTCGGCGGCGGGCAAGGTGGACGGCAGCGGACTCGGCATCGCGGTCGCGCGCGTCAACATCTTCAACTACGTCGGGTTCGTGGTCGGCGCGCTGATCGTCCTGATCGTCCAGCCGATGTCGAGCTACCAGGCCAGCTACGCCGTCCCGGCGGTGCTGACGCTCGTGACCATCGCGCTGGCCCGGGGCTTCCAGCCGGCCGAGCGCCCCGGCACGCCCGCGCCCGTGGCGGCCGAGCGCCCGGTCGCCTGAACCTTCCCGGCCGGGAGTTCCCGGTCGGGAGTCCTCTGTCGGGCCTTTCCGGGCAGTCGGGACCGACTCTTGTCCGGCCCGCGTCCGCCGCGCGCAATCCCCGCTCTGTGCGCGGCGGACGCCGCCGGGGTGGTCAGTCCTCGCTGACGGCCATGACCGCCTTCTCGCCCTCCAGGCGGGCTTCGTCCGCGGACATGTCCATCGTGGCGCGTTCGAGGGCGGTGATCGTGGCGTCGATCGCGGCGCGGGCGGTGACCGCGTTCTCCTGCGCGCGGTCGAGGTCGCCGAGGCCGATCAGGTCGAACGACACCTGTGCGTCGTGGACGGCCATTTTCAGCTGCCGCGCGGCCTCGTCCAGAGACATCCGAACCTCCTCGTGAAGGGAACCCCGTTACTACCCGCGCACCCGGTCCATAACCGTCCTGCCAGCAGGATCACACCCGTCCGGGATCACCCGCCGTATCCCTACAAGATCGCCTACCTCGGCTTTCGACCGGTGTCGTCCGGCTTGCCGCGGCGTTCCGAATCCCGGCGGCACCGCGTCCGAAACGAATTCCGGACCCATTCTCGTGCCGTTCTGGTGCGCGTTTTCGGCCCGCAGGCCGGGTGCGATCAGGAGCGGGCGCGGGTGATGGCGGCGGCCAGGATCCGAGCGGCCTCGCGCAGGCCGCACTCGGTGAGCGCCGCGTAGCCGAGGACGAGCGCGGGACGGCCCTGTTCCCGGTTCCACATCCCCCTCGCGCCGCAGACACGCACCCCTGACTCGGCGGCCACCTCGACCACGGCGGTCTCGGACGTCCCCGGAGGCAGCTCCAGATACAGGTGGACGCCCGCGGAGATCCCCCGGACGACGGCGTCCGGGACGTGCGCGGCGAGGGCCTCGACGAGCGCGTCCCGCCTCCCCCGGTAGCGGCGGCGCATCGCCCTGAGGTGCCGGTCGTACGCCCCGTCCGCCAGCAGCCGCGCGAAGGCGTGCTGGTCCAGGACGGGTCCGCCGAGGTCGCTCAGCTCCCGGTGTCCGCGCAGGTCGGCGGCCATCCACGGGGGCGCGACCGCCCACCCGAGCCGCATCCCGGGGGCGAGCGCCTTGCTGACCGAGCCCAGCAGGACGGTCCGCCCGGGCGCGATCCCCTGCAGGCAGCCGACCGGCTCGCAGTCGTACCGGAACTCGGCGTCGTAGTCGTCCTCGATGATCAGCGCGCCGGTGGCGCGGGCCCAGTCCACCAGGGCCGCGCGGCGCTCGCAGGCCAGCACGACGCCGGTCGGGTACTGGTGCGCGGGGGTGACCAGGACGGCGGACGCGCCGGTGCGGGCCAGCGCCGCGACGTCCAGGCCGCCGTCGTCCACCGGCACCCGGACGATCCGGGCGCCGGTCGCGGCGAGCATCGGGAGCTGGCGGTCGCTGGTCGGATCCTCCACCGCGAGGGTCGTCCGGCCGGAGGCGACCAGCGACCGGACGGCCGAGGACAGCCCGAGCGCGACCCCGTTCATGATCACGACCTGCCCGGCCTCCGCGTGCGCCGCCCGGACCCGTCCGAGGTACGCCGCGAGCTCGGCCCGCAGCTCCGCGACACCGCCCGGATCGGGATACGTCAGGGCGTGGTGCGGGACGGCCTGCAGCGCCGCCCGATAGGCCGCCAACCAGCGCGAACGCGGAAACGCCGACAGGTCGGGGCGGCCGGGCGTCAGATCGAACCGCACGGGCGGCGGAGGCGTCCGCTGCCGACCGCTGGGGCGGAGGGGGGCGGCGGCCGATGTGTGGGGCCGTCGCCCGGTCGGGGCGAGGGTCGCGGCGCGGTTCGCGGCCTGGTTCTGGCTGCGGCTGGTTCCGGCCTGTACTCGACGCTCCGGCTCGCCGGGGCGCGTGAGCGCAGTCGGGCGTGCGGCGGGCGCGAGGCTGTCGGCGTCGGGGGTCGCGGGCCAGGGGGCCGCGCCGAGAGGTTCGGTTCGGTCCTCGCGATCGACGGCTCTCGGCGGGACGGCCTGCCCGGCCGCCCCCCGCTCGCCTGACAACGCGTCGTCCAACTCGGGACCTGGGCCGTGCACGCCCGGCGCGAGGCCTGGAGCGGGCACGCCCCGCGTGAGGCCGGGGGCGGGTACGCCCAGCGTGAGGCCGTGGGCGGGCGCGCCCGGCGCGAAGCGTGGGGCGGGCACGCCGGGCGCGAGGCCGGAGACCGGGAGCGCGTGGGGGGCGACGCGTGTTCCGTCGCCCCGGCGCGCCACGAGGAAGCCCTCCGCGACCAGCTGCTCGTACGCGGTGACGACCACCCCGCGAGAAACGCCCAGGTCACGGGCGAGGTCACGGCTGGACGGCAGGCGCGTGCCCGCGACGAGCCGTCCGGTCCGGATCGCGTTCCGGCACTCCGCCGCAAGCTGCGCCGCCAGGTGCCCGGCCGAGCGGTCGAGGCTGAGATGCAGGTCCGTCACGGGTTGGTCCTCTGAATGACTGCCGGATTGGTCCTGTTTCGAGGACCAATGCGCTCCTAGCGTTCCATGCCATGAACACTCCGGCCAACACCGGCGACATCGCGCGCGCCGCGATCGCGATGTCCTTCGTCGGGTCGCTCACCGCCGTGTCCGCCACGATCGCGGACTACCCCGTCTTCGGCGGGCAGGCCGTCCGGTACGCGGGCGCGGCGGCGATCCTGTTCGGCGTCGCCGGCCTGCGCGACCGCCGCGCCTCCCGGCGGTCCGGCCACGACGCCCGCGACGTCCGCGGGGAGGACGACCCGCGTCCCGGTGTCGGGCGGGCGCGGACGTCCGTCCGGCCCACGCCGCGCGACCTCCTCTTCCTGGTGGCGCTCGCCGCGACCGGGCTGGCGGCGTTCAACGTGTGCATCGTCTACGCCACCGAGGACACCAGCCCCGCGACCATCGGGACGGTGGTCGCGACCGTCCCGATCGTGCTGGCGCTGCTCGGGCCGCTGCTGTCCGGGAAGCGGCCGAGCCTGATGACCGTGCTCGCCGCGTGCGTCGTGACGGCGGGGGCCGGGCTGGCGAACGGGCTCGGCGGCGGGACGGTCCGGGGGCTGCTGCTGTCCCTGGGGGCGCTCGGCGGGGAGATCTGCTTCTCGCTGCTCGCCGTGCCCGTCCTGCCCCGGCTGGGAGCGATCCGGACGTCCGCGTGGTCGGCGGCGCTCGCCTGCCCGATGCTGCTGGTCACCGGGCTGGTCACGGACGGACGGCACGTCCTGCGCGTGCCCACCCTCGCCGAGTTCTCCGGCTTGCTCTACCTCACGGTGGTCGTGACCTGCGCCGCCTTCCTGCTCTGGTACGACGCGCTGAGCCGCATGGGGGCCGACCGGGCGGGCCTGTTCGCCGGGATGATCCCCGTGAGCGCCGTGCTGACGACGATGATGCTCGGCATCGCGACGCCCGGCCCGGCCGAGGTGACCGGAGCCGCGCTGGTGGCGGCCGGGGTCGTCCTCGGCCTGCGGTCCACCGCGCCGCGCCTGCCGGGATGGGCGCGGACCCGGCGGGCTCGCGGCGGTGAAGGCGGAGCAGCGCGGGACCTCGTGCCGACGGCGGTCGCCGCGCGAGAGGGAAAGGCGCCGGAGAAGCAGGCCGTCCCGCAGAGCGAGCCCCTGCGGGAGGCGACCGGCTGCGGCGCATAGCCCGAGCAGCCCGGCACGGCGGGCGGCTGCGGAGCGTAGGCCGAGGGCCTGGGACAGCGATCGGCTGCGGCGCGTAGGCCGAGAGGCCTCGGAGGGCGAGCGGCGGCGGCACTCCGGGCCTGGGGCTCGGGCGAACAGGTCGTACCCTGTAGGGCGGCCCCCATCCGGATACCTCCTGAGGATCTTCGATGCCTGAGTTCTCCTACACCGACCTGCTGCCGACCGGTCCGGACGAGACCGAGTACCGGCTGCTGACCACGGACGGCGTCTCGACGTTCGAGGCCGGCGGCCGGACGTTCCTCCAGGTCGAGCCGGAGGCTCTGCGGCTGCTCACCGAGACCGCCATGCGCGACATCGCGCACCTGCTGCGGCCCGCGCACCTGGCGCAGCTCCGCAAGATCCTCGATGACCCGGAGGCCTCCCCCAACGACCGGTTCGTAGCGCTGGACCTGCTGAAGAACGCGGGCATCGCGTCCGGCGGCGTCCTGCCCATGTGCCAGGACACCGGCACCGCGATCGTGATGGGCAAGCGCGGCCAGCACGTCCTGACGTCCGGACGGGACGAGGAGGCCATCTCCCGCGGCGTGTACGACGCCTACACCAAGCTGAACCTGCGCTACTCGCAGATGGCGCCGGTCACCATGTGGGACGAGAAGAACACCGGCAACAACCTCCCCGCGCAGATCGAGCTGTACGCGACGGACGGCGACGCCTACAAGTTCCTGTTCATGGCCAAGGGCGGCGGCAGCGCCAACAAGTCGTTCCTGTTCCAGGAGACCAAGGCCGTCCTGAACCCCAAGCGGATGATGTCCTTCCTGGAGGAGAAGATCCGCTCGCTCGGCACCGCCGCGTGCCCGCCGTACCACCTGGCGATCGTCGTGGGCGGCACGTCCGCCGAGTACGCCCTGAAGACCGCCAAGTACGCGTCCGCGCACTACCTGGACGCCATGCCCACCGAGGGTTCGCCGCTCGGCCACGGCTTCCGGGACGTCGAGCTGGAGCAGCAGGTGTTCGAGCTGACCCAGAAGCTCGGCATCGGCGCGCAGTTCGGCGGCAAGTACTTCTGCCACGACGTCCGCGTCATCAGGCTGCCGCGGCACGGCGCGTCCTGCCCGGTCGCGATCGCCGTGTCGTGCAGCGCCGACCGGCAGGCCCTCGGCAAGATCACCGCGGAGGGCGTGTTCCTGGAGAAGCTGGAGACCGACCCGGCCCGCTACCTTCCGGAGACCACCGACGAGCACCTGTCGGACGACGTCGTCCGGATCGACCTGAACCGTCCGATGGACGAGATCCGCGCCGAGCTGACCAAGTACCCCGTCAAGACACGGCTGTCGCTCACCGGCCCGCTCGTCGTGGCCCGCGACATCGCGCACGCCAAGATCAAGGAGCGGCTGGACGCCGGCGAGCCGATGCCGCAGTACCTGCGCGACCACGCCGTCTACTACGCGGGCCCCGCCAAGACCCCCGAGGGCTACGCGTCCGGCTCGTTCGGCCCCACCACCGCGGGCCGCATGGACTCCTACGTCGAGCAGTTCCAGGCCGCGGGCGGCTCCCTCGTCATGCTCGCCAAGGGCAACCGGTCCCAGCAGGTCACCGACGCCTGCGCCGCGCACGGCGGCTTCTACCTCGGCTCCATCGGCGGCCCCGCCGCCCGCCTCGCCCAGGACTGCATCAAGAAGGTCGAGGTCCTGGAGTACCCGGAACTCGGCATGGAGGCCGTCTGGAAGATCGAGGTCGAGGACTTCCCGGCCTTCATCGTCGTGGACGACAAGGGCGAGGACTTCTTCGCCGACACCACCGGCCCCGTCCTCACCATCGGGCGGCGTTGATATTTGAGCCCCCGGCTCCGAGGGCTCGCCTGGCGGCTCGCCCTCGGCCCGGAGACTCGGGCGAGCGCGGTCGGGCGAGCGCGGCATCGCTTCGCGATCGACCGCGCGAGGGGCTCGCCTCCGGCGTCGCCCCTCGCGCGGTCGGTAACGCGCTCGGCGGGCTGAGCGCTCCCCCTCCGGAGACCGTCCCCCTGAGGGCCCGCCTTCGGCGTTGGCCCTCGCGCGGGTGGCGGCTCGCTCGCGCTAGCTGACTGGTCCTCTCTACGCGGGGCTGCCTGATTTCTCGGGTTTGTTCTTGGCCTGTTCTCCGTGCCGGCGGCGACTCGCCGGGGCGGGTGGGGGTGGAGGGGTTTTCGGGGGCTGAGTGGGGGTTGTTTCGCGGCGGTCTGGGGGTTTCCGCGGGGGTGATCTCGGGACGCGCTGGGACGGGACGGGTCTAAGGTGACGGACCGGATACATTCGGCGGAAAATCCAAGTTGGTGCTGAGGTGTGGCCGCTCGGAACCTGGTCACTCCGGTATCTTTTCCGCCATGTCTCAGTCAGAGCGCCTCGTGCTGGCGACGCGCTACCGGCTGGTCTCGGAAATCGGTCAAGGCGCCAACGGAACCGTCTGGAGAGGCCACGACGACCTCCTCGATCGCGCGGTGGCGATCAAGGAGCTGCGGCTGCCCGCGGACCTCTCCGAGGACGACCGGGTGGTGTTCTACCGGCGGACGCTGCGCGAGGCGCGCGCCCCGGCGCAGTTGCGCTCGACGTCGATCGTCGAGGTCTACGACGTGGTCATCGAGCAGGGCCGCCCGTGGATCGTGATGGAGCTGATCGAGTCCCCCAGCCTGGAGGACCTGATCGAGCGCGACGGGCCGCTCCCGCCCGAGCGCGTGGCGCACATCGGGCGCCAGCTCCTCACCGCGCTCGACGAGGCGCACCGGTCGGGCATCGTGCACCGCGACCTCAAGCCGTCCAACGTGCTGCTGGACGGCGACCGGGTGGTGCTGACCGACTTCGGCCTGGCGTTCTCGTCGGGTTCGGTGAAGCTCACCAAGACCGGTCACTTCATGGGGTCCCCCGCCTACGTCGCCCCCGAGGTGGCCGCCGGGGAGAAGGCCACGCCCCGCTCCGACCTGTGGTCCCTCGGCGCGACGCTGTACGCGGCGGTCGAGGGCAAGCCGCCGTTCGAGCGCGAGAACGTGATGGCGACGCTCAGCGCGCTCGCGAACGAGCCCGCGCCGCCGCCGCTGCGCGCCGGGCCGCTGGCGCCGGTGATCGACGGCCTGCTCGTGAAGAACCCGACGCGCAGGCTCACCCACGCCCGCGCCGCCGACCGGCTGGACCGCGCCCTCAACGGGCCGCGCTCGGCCCGCC
>NZ_QURH01000164.1 GCF_003428695.1 Actinomadura logoneensis | reverse complement strand
GCCGGCCCCGCCCGGCGGCTCGTCCGGGACGCGGAGGCGCCCCGGAGCCGCGTGATCAGCAGTGGACGCCCGCGTGAGATCGGCGCTGGACGCCCGCGCATGCGGCCCGGACACCGGTGTGACCACCGTCCGCGGGTCGGGGAACGGGCAAGGGATCCCCACCCCGAGATCCCCTGCCCGCACCGCGACCCGCGGACGGGTCACCCGGGCCGGGCACTTACTTGGACAGCGCCCAGCGGGCCTGGGTTCGGACTCCGGGGTCGGAATCCGCGAGCGCCTCGGTGAGGGCGGTCAGGACCTCGGGATTCGTCGGCGCCCACTGTTCGAGGGACTGGACGGCGGCGCGCCGGACGTCCACGATGCCGTCGCGCAGCGCCCGGATCAGGGGGCGGACGGCGACGTCCGGGGCGGCGTACGCGAGCGCCATCGCCGCGCGGCGGCGGACCTGCCAGCTCGTGTGGGCGGTGGCGGTGACGATGCGTCCGACCAGCGGTTCGGGGGCGCCGAGGCCGGCGACGGCGTCGATGGCCGCCATCCGGACGACCGGGTCGTGGTCGGCGAGCAGGTGGTCGAGCGCGTACGGGGCCGGGTCCCGGAGCACCGGAACGGAGGCCACGCCGTCCGCGCCGTCCGCGCAGTCCGCCGCGGATGCCGTCGCGTCCGGTGGAGGCGGCTCGGTCGGCGCGCTCTCCTCGGCGAGCCGGGCGAGGCCCTCGGCGACCGCGACGCGGACCTCGCGGGCCGGGTCGTCGGCGGCCTCGGCGACCTCGTCCGCCGCGCGGAGGGTGACCAGGGCGAGGACGGCCTGCACGCGCACGTGCGGCTCGTCCTCCTGGAGCGCCTGGGCGTAGAGCTCGGTCGCGGCGCGGACGAGGGTGTCGAGCAGCGCGGTCGCGGTGCGGCGGACGCGCTCGTCGCGTTCGGACGCGGCGGCAAGCAGCAGGGCCTCCACGCCCTCGGCGCCGATGGCGGTGTCGGGCAGGGCGTCCAGCGCGTCGGCGGCCGTCCCGCGGACGCGGTCGTCGGGGTCGGCGAGCATCCAGGCCAGGGTGTCGGCGGCTCCGCGCGGTCCCTCTCCGGAGCGCAGCAGCTCGCTGAGGACGAGGACGGCCGCCCCGCGCACCTCCGGGTCGGTGTCGCTCAGGTAGGGATCGAGGTCGGCGAGCGTCGGCTCGTCCAGCGCCCGGACCTCCGCAGCAAGGGCCGTGGACGCGGACGCGGCAGTCGCGGAGTCGGAAACGGAGCCGATGGGAGTAGGGGGTATCGGAACAGGGGTGATGGGCGTGAGCGACATGGCGAACCTCTGTCTGCCGGGCGGATCGTCGTGGACGGCGTGCGAGGGCGGTGCCGCGCCCGCACGGGCCTCCGGGTGCGCGCGTCGGGGTCCGAAAAGGGGACGCGGAGCCGGAGGCTCCGTCAACACAGGGCGCTGGCCTGCCGCCGGAGGTCCACGTGGCGGCGCGCGACGAGGGAGGTTCGTGCGGTCACGGACCCATGCTGACCCAGCTTTCCCTATTAGTCAACCAAGAAAGTAGGGAATTCGAGCGGAGAAGAGGGGGCGCGCCCCCGCGCGCCCCCTCTTCGTACAGTCGCTCACGCGACGCTCTCCGCTTCGGGAGCGGCTGCGGCCTCCGTCCCGGCGGCGGGGCGCGGCTTGCGCAGCAGGACCAGGGCGGCCACCCCGCCGACCGCGGCGATCACGGCGGCGGTCACGAACGCGGCGCGGAAGCCGTCGGTGAGCCGGACGGCGTCGCCGAGGGCGTTGGCGCCGTGCGAGGCGGCGAAGGCGGTGGCGCCGGCCAGGCCCAGGGCCGATCCGACCTGGTAGGAGGTGTTGACGATGCCGGACGCGAGGCCCGCCTGCTCCGGCGGGGCGCCGGCGAGGGCGGACATCATGGTCGGGATGAAGGCGAGCGACATCCCGAGCGCGGCCACCAGGGACGCGGCGAGCACGTCGGCGGCGAAGCTGCCGTCGGGGCGGACGAAGGTCAGCCCCGCCAGGCCGAGCGCCAGCACGAACAGCCCGGTCACCGCGAGCGGCTTCATCCCGAAGCGGGCCATGAGCCGGCCGGTCACGCCGACCATCAGGATCATGATGGTGACGGTCATCGGCAGCAGCGCCGCGCCGCTGGCGAACGCCCCGAAGCCGAGCACCTGCTGCAGGTAGAGGTTCAGGAAGTACCAGGCCGGGATCCAGGCCGCGCCGAGCAGCGCGAACGCCAGGTTGGCCGCGGCGAGGCCCGGGACCCTCCAGATGGACGGCGGGGCGAGCGGGGCCTTGACGACCTTCTGCACGATCGCGAACAGGACCAGCAGCAGCGCCGCGCCGGCGAACTCCAGCAGCGTCGAGGCCGAACCCCAGCCCTGCTCCGGCGCCCGGACGACCGCGAGGACGGCGAGGGCCAGGCCACCGGTGACCGAGATCGCGCCGAGCAGGTCCACCGAGCCGCGGTGGCCGCGGACGGCGGGCAGGACGGCCGGGACGGCGGCGAGGGTCGCCAGGCCGATCGGGATGTAGATCACGAACACCCACGGCCAGCTCAGCCACTGGGTGAGCACGCCGCCGAGGAACACGCCGGCGGTGCCGCCCGCGGGGGCCGCCGCGCCGTACAGCGCCATGGCCTTGCCCAGCTCGCGCGGGTTCGCACCGAAGGTGATCATGAGCAGCGTCATCGCGGCCGGGGTGATCAGCGCGCCGCCGACACCCTGGATCCCGCGGCCGAGCAGTTCGACCCACGCGGTCTGCGCCGCCGCGGCGACCACCGAGCCACCGATCAGGACGGCCCATCCGGCCATGAAGACCCGGCGGGCGCCGAGCAGGTCGGCGAGCCGTCCGCCGAGGAGCAGCAGGCCGCCGAACACGACCACGTAGGCGTTGAACACCCACTGCAGGCCGCCGGGAGAGAAGCCCAGGTCGTGCTGCATGTCCGGCAGCGCGACGCCGATGATCGAGGTGTCCATGATGACCATGAACTGGGCCGTGGCGAGCACCAGGAGGGCCCACCACCGCCTCGGGTCAGACGCGGACATCGCCGCCTCCTATACCTATAGGGGGTATGTCTTTCCGACGCGGAGAAACGTAACACACCCCCTGGGGGTATGAACGATCGAGACGGGTGAGCTGCGTCACACACGCGAGAGCCCCCCGCCCGCGATACCGCGGACAGGGGGCTCGGGTGCGCCGCGAGACGGCCACCGGGCGGACCTCGCGAAGTGGCCGTGGGACCGGCCTCGGGCCCCAGGCCGGCAGCGCTCGTGGGTCAGGTCTTCTCGAGGAACTCCGTGCGCTCGACGTCGAGCAGGGACGCCAGCTCGGCGGCCAGCCCCGGATGCCGTTCCAGGTCCGGGTCGTCCTCGACCAGGGCGGTCGCCTCCTCGCGGGCGAGCCGGATCACGTCCTCGTCGCGCTGCAGGGTCAGCAGCCGCAGGCTGGACGCCCGGCCCGCCTGCGCCGCGCCGAGCACGTCGCCCTCCCGGCGCTGCTCCAGGTCCAGCCGGGACAGCGCGAAGCCGTCGGTCGTCGAGGCCACCGCGTCCAGCCGCTCGCGCGCCCTGGACCCCGGCTCGGCGTCGGTGACCAGCAGGCACAGCCCGGGGAGCGTGCCGCGCCCCACCCGGCCGCGCAGCTGGTGGAGCTGCGACACCCCGAACCGGTCCGCGTCCATGATCACCATGACGGTCGCGTTCGGCACGTCCACACCGACCTCGATCACCGTGGTGGCGAGCAGCACGTCCAGCTCGCCCGCCGTGAACCGGCGCATCACCGCGTCCTTCTCGTCCGGGTGGAGCTTGCCGTGCAGGACCCCGATGCGGAGCCCGGCGAGCAGTTCGCCCTCCAGCATCGGCAGCAGCTCCATGATCCCGAGCGGGGACCGGCGGCCCTCCTCGTCCGGCGCGGGGACGTCGCCCTCGTCGCCCTCCTGCTCGCCGATGCGCGGGCAGACGATGTAGACCTGCCGTCCCTTGCCGGCCTCCTCCCTGATCCGCTCCCAGGTGCGGGCCAGGAAGGCGGGCTTCTCGGGCGGCACCACGTGCGTGCTGATCGCGGACCGTCCGGCGGGGAGCTGTCCCAGCACGGACGTCTCCAGGTCGCCGAACACCGTCATCGCGACCGTCCGCGGGATCGGGGTCGCGGTCATGACCAGCACGTGCGGCCGTCCGCCCGCGACCTTCTCGCGCAGCGCGTCCCGCTGCTCGACGCCGAACCGGTGCTGCTCGTCCACCACCATGAGCCCGAGGTCGGCGAACTGGACGTGGTCCTCCAGCAGGGCGTGCGTCCCGACGACGATCCCGGCCTGCCCGGACGCCGCCTCCAGCAGCGCCTCCCGGCGCGCCTTGGCCCCCTGCGACCCGGTCACCAGCGTCACCCGCGTCGCCTTGTCGGCCCCGCCGATCTGCCCGGCCTGCCCGAGCTCGCCCAGCATCCTGGTGATCGACCGGTAGTGCTGCTGCGCCAGCACTTCCGTCGGCGCGAGCAGCGCGGCCTGCCCCCCGTTGTCCACGACCTGCAGCATCGACCGCAGCGCGACGATCGTCTTGCCCGCCCCGACGTCCCCCTGCAGGAGGCGGTGCATGGGGTGGGACTCGGCGAGGTCGGCGGCGATCTCCTCGCCGACCTTGAGCTGGCCCTCGGTGAGCCCGAACGGAAGCCGCGCGTCGAAGGCCCGCAGGATGCCGTCGGGCGCCGGCGGACGGGGCTTCGCCGGGAGCGCCGCGGCGGCGCGGCGGCGCTGGGCCAGGGCGATCTGCAGGACGAACGCCTCGTCCCACTTCAGGCGCCTGCGGGCGCGGCCGAGCTGCTCCCAGTCCTTCGGCCGGTGGATGCCCTCGTAGGCGTCGGTCAGGGAGATCATGCCGAGGCGTTCGCGGATCGCCGCGGGCATCGGGTCGTCGCCGAGGTCGGCCATGTCCAGGACGGTCGCGACCGACTTGCCGATGGCGTCGATGTCCAGGCCCTTGGTGGTCGGGTAGATCGGGATGATCTCGTCCGCCCACTCCCGGGCCGCCTCGTCCGCGTCGCGGGCGGCGACGACCTTGTACTGCGGGTGCGCGAGCTGCCGCTGCGGACGGCCCGACCGCGGCCGGTAGGTGCTGATCTTGCCCGCGAACAGGCCGCGGGTGCCCGGCGACAGGTCGCGCTCGGGCACGTAGGAGCCGCGCCGGCCGAAGAAGCTCAGCTTCAGCTCGCCGGTGCCGTCGGTGACGGTGATCTCCAGGACGTAGCCGGGGCTGCGGCTCAGCGTGCGGCCCTGCACCTTGACGACCTCGGCCATGACGGTGACGTGCTCGCCGTCGGCCAGCTCGTTCAGCGGGGTCAGCTCGCCCCGGTGCGCGTAGCGGCGCGGATAGTGGTGCAGCAGGTCGCCGACCGTGTGCAGGTCAAGGCCCTTCGAGAGGACCTTGGCGGTCTTGTCGCCCAGGACTTTGCGCAACGGCTCGTCGAGGTTCGTCACCCGTCTTTTCTACCGCGCCCCTCCGTCGTTCCACGCCGTCACTCCACGCCGACGAGCAGGGGGTAGCGCTCCTGGCGCCCGTCGTAGGAGACCGCCTCGACGTCCGGGTGCCGGTCGCGCAGGTGCGTTTCGAGGGCGCCGGTCAGCCCGGCGGGCGCGCCCTCGCCCCGGACGAGCGTGACCAGTTCGCCGCCGCCCGACAGCATCCGGTCGAGCAGGCCGCGCGCGGTCCCGGCGAGGTCACGGCCGATCAGGGCCACGTCGCCGTCGATCAGGCCGAGCACGTCGCCCGGACGGCACAGTCCCACGCTGGTCACGGCCTCCTCCGCGGCGATCTCCAGCCGGCCGGACCGGGTCGCCCCGGCGGCCCGGGTCATCGCGATCACGTCGTCGGAGAACCGGCGCAGCGGGTCGTGCACGGCGAGCGCGGCCAGCCCCTGGACGGACGCCCGGGTCGGCACGACCGCGATGCGCGCGCCGCCCTCGCGGGCGCGTTCGGCGGCGGCCTCGGCGAGACCGAGCACCTCCGGCTCGTTCGGCAGCACCGCCACCTCGTCGCCCGCCGCCAGGACCGCCTCGGCGAGCACCGCGAGCGGCGGGACC
>NZ_QURH01000014.1 GCF_003428695.1 Actinomadura logoneensis | reverse complement strand
CCGCCGCCGGATCCGGCATCCCCCGGGACGGCGACCGGCGCGCCCGGCGGCGGGAGCCACCGCCCGCCGGACTCCGAGGGCGTCGCGCCGGAGGTGGGCGCCCACCCGAAAGCCGGGGAGGGCCCGGTCTCCGGCCCGCGTCCGCCGACACCGCCGGATCCGCGACGGGCCAGGTCACGCAGGCCGCATCCGGCCGGTCCGGAACCCGGCACCGGGCCGCCCGCGTCCCACCCGGGTGGTTCCGACCACCCCCGGGGGTTCCGGTACTGATCGCCGATGTACTACCTTTGCTCATATGAGCAGTGCTTCATATGATGGACCGGCGGGGGCCACCTGCGCCGTCCGGGTGGTCGACCCCGAGAAGGTCGCCTACGTCTCGGCGGCCATGCCGGACGGCGACGCGATCACCGAGCTGACCCAGGTGTTCGGCCTGCTGGCCGATCCCGGGCGGCTGCGCGTCATCACGGCGCTGCTCGAAGGGGGCGAGATGTGCGTGTGCGACATCGCCGCCGCGTGCGGGCACTCCGAGTCGGCCGTGTCGCACGCGCTGCGGCTGCTGCGCGCGAGCCGGGTGGTCCGGGTGCGGCGCGCCGGCCGGATGGCCTACTACCGGCTGGACGACTCGCACGTCCGGATGCTGCTGGACATCGCCCTGACCCACGTAGGCCACACGAAGGAAGGCGCATGAGCGGCGAGGACACCGCCACCGGCGAGCACGCGGACACCCTGGGGAGGCCCGCGGCCCCCGGCTCCGGCGACGGCCACGGCACGGACCAGGGCCCTGGTCACGGCCCTGGTCATGACCCTGGGCATGGCCACGGGCACGGCGACCAGAGCCAGGACCGGGGACACGGGCACGGCCACGGCCACGGGCACGGCGTGTCCGCCGACGCGGACCGGCGCTACCTCATGGGCGCGCTCGGCCTGATCCTGGCGTTCATGGCCGGCGAGGTCGTGGTCGGCCTGGTCGCCGGATCGCTGGCGCTGCTGTCGGACGCCGCGCACATGCTGACCGACGCGTTCGCGATCGTGCTGGCGCTGATCGCGATGCGGATCGCGGCGCGCCCGCCGCGCGGCGGCTACACCTACGGGCTGCGCCGCGCCGAGATCCTGTCGGCGCAGCTCAACGGGCTGACGCTGATCCTGCTCGCGGCGTACTTCGTGTTCGAGAGCGGGATGCGGCTGGCCGACCCGCCGAAGGTCCAGGGCGGGCTGGTGTTCTGGACCTCGCTCGCCGGCATCGGCGTGAACCTCGTGGCGACCTGGCTGCTCAGCAGGGCGAACCGGACCAGCCTGAACGTCGAGGGCGCGTTCCAGCACATCCTGAACGACCTGTACGCGTTCATCTCCACCACGATCGCGGGCGCGGTCGTCTGGCTGACCGGCTTCGCCCGCGCGGACGCGATCGCCTCGCTGGTCGTCGCCGCGCTGATGCTGAAGGCGGGCTGGGGCCTGCTGAAGGACGCGGGCCGGGTCCTCATGGAGGCCGCCCCGGCGGGCCTGGACCCGACCGAGATCGGCACCCGGCTGGCCGACCGTCCGTGCGTCCGCGAGGTGCACGACCTGCACGTCTGGGAGCTCGGCTCCGGCTACCCGGCGCTGTCCGCGCACGTCCTGGTGGACCCGGCGGGCGACTGCCACGGCGTCCGGCGCGACCTCCAGGAGCTGCTGCGGGACGGCTACGGGATCACGCACACGACCCTCGAGGTCGACCACAGCGACGACCAGTTCCACTGCGAGGACCCGCACGGCCCCCGCCATGTCGCGGACGGCCTCGCCGAGGAGCCCGCCGCGGCGTCCGGTGCGGCGTCCGGCGCCCAGCCGCCCTGCGGCCACTGATCACCAAGCCCGGGAGCCCCGTGTGGACCTCGCTCGCGCAGAGGTCCACACGGGGCTCCGCCCGTGCCGAGGGGGCCGGTCCGGTCAGAGGGCGAGGAGCTTGGCGGCGCCGTCCCAGCAGACGGCGCGCAGCCAGTCGTCGCCGAGGTCGAGCCGGACGAGCCCTTCGAGCTGGTGCGCGTAGGTGTAGGGGATGTTCGGGAAGTCCGTGCCGTACAGGATCCGTCCGGCGAGGCCGAGGTCGCGCAGGCGCGGGAGCTCGGCGGCGGGGAACGAGCCGAGGCCGCCGGTGAAGTCCACGAACACCATGGTCGTGTCGAGGTGGACGGCCGGGAACCGGTCGGCGAGGTCGAGGAACCCGGTGAACTCGGGCGCGCCGAGGTGGGCGACGACCGTCCGCAGCCCGGGATGGCGTTCCAGCACCTCGCCGAACGGGCCGGGCCCGGTGAATCCGTGGGCGACCGGCCCCGAGCCCGCGTGCACGAGGGCGACCGCCCCGGCGTCGGCGATCATGCCCCAGACCTCGTCCAGCTCGTCCGCGCGCGGGTCGAAGCCGCCGACCTGGAGGTGCACCTTGAACACCTTCGTCCCAGCGGCGAGGGCGCGCTCCACGTAGGACGGGGCGGACGGCTCGGGGAAGAACGTCCCGGTCGGGACGCACTCGGGGACGCGGGCCGCGAACTCGGCGGCCCAGCCGTTCAGCGCCTCGGCCATGCCCGGTTTGTGCGGGTACAGCAGCGAGGTGAACGCCCGCACGCCCATCGACCGCAGGTGCTCGACCCGCTCGTCCTCCGCCCACCGGTACCGGATCGGCCACTCGTGCCCCACCAGCGGCCCGGCCTCGTCGAAGTAGCGCCACACGGCCGTGGTCAGGCGCGGCGGCATGAAGTGGACGTGCACGTCGATCAGGCCGGGCAGGCCCAGCTCCCGCCAGACGCCGGCGACCCAGGAGTCCGAACGCGGTTCAGTCACCCCGCGAGCCTAGCCCGCCCGCGCGGAGCCCGGACCCGCGAGCTCGGCCAGCAGCAGCGGCAGCGCCGCGTGCAGCTCGCGCCGCCAGTACGCCCAGCCCTGCCTGCCCCGGTAGAAGTGGGTGGAGACGGGGATGCCGAGCTTCTTCAGCTTTCCGGTGAAGTCGCCGCTCAGCGCCCGGGACAGCGCCTCGAGCGCGGCGGGGCCGTCCGGTCCGGACGCCGGGAGCGGGTCCAGGGGGCCGGGGGCGCCGTCGCCGGACGCCACGTGCAGCCGCACGCCGGACAGCCGGTCGGCCAGGTCATAGGGGTTGTGCTGCCGCCACACGATGCGCTGTTCGCGCGGGTCGCCCCAGACGTCCGTCCAGGCCGCGCCGCGAGCGCCGACCGCGACGGCGAGTTCGACCAGATCGGAGACGTCCAGGCCGCCTGGTTCGTTGTGCAGGGTGTGGAGCGGACCGCTGAAGGACGCCGCCGCGCGGAACAGGCCACGGTGCCGCGCGGCGTAGGCGAGCGCGCCCAGTCCGCCCTGCCCGACGCCCGCGACCGCGCGGGACGTCCCGGCGCCGTAGCCCCGTTCGAGGATCTGCCGCAGCTCGGTCAGGTGGAAGGTCTCCCAGCGCGGCGGCCCGCCCGTCCCCCGGTTCCACCAGTCGGTGTAGAGGCCGCAGGGGCCGCCGTCCGGCATCACGACGAGCACGTCGAGCCCGGCGGTGAGCTCCTCGACGTCGGTGTGCCCGGTCCAGGACGCGTGGTCGCCGCCCGTCCCGTGCAGCAGCCACAGCACCGGCCAGGTGCGGGCCGAGCCGCGCCGCCAGCCGGGCGGCAGCAGCAGCCTGACGTGTGCGACCGACGGGAGCACGGGCGACCGGACGGCCAGGTCGAGCACCCGCTCGCCGCGCCTGCGCTCGCCGACCACGGTCGCCCCGTCGTCGGCGGCGGGGGCCGGCGCGGGGGCGGGCCCGCCCGGCGCGATGGACAGCGGAGTCAGCAGCCTCGAGGTCACCGCCAGCCCCGCGAGTCCCGCGAGGGCCGCACCGGTGATCAGTCCGGCCCGGAGCCGACCGTGCCGCCGCATTGTTCCGCCCCGCTTAAAACCATCAACTTTGAGGTACTTATTCCCCGCACCAAGAGCCTTATAACGCAGGGTAATCACGGAAAGGGCTGTTTTGCCGCGTTCGAAGAAGGAGCTGGAAGCCGCGATCCGGAGCGGGTCCGGCCGCGCCGTGCTGATCGTCAACGCCCGGTCCCGGCGCGGCCGCCGCCTGCACGAGCGGGCGCGGACCCTGCTCGCGGGCGCGGGGCTGGAGTTCGCCGAGATCGTGCCCGTGACCGACCCGACCGGTCTGGGCGCGCTGTTCCGCCGCGTCCTCGCCGACGACCCGGACCTGGTCGTCGTCGGCGGCGGGGACGGCACGGTGGCCGAGGCCGTCAAGCATCTCGCCCACCGGGACATGGCGCTCGGCGTCCTGCCCCTGGGCACCACCAACAACTTCGCCCGCAGCCTGGAACTGCCCATGGACCTGGCCGGCGCGGTGGAGGTCCTCGGCTCGGGCAAGGTCGCCGACGTGGACGTGGGCTGGTTCCAGGGCACCGGCGACGACACCGACGACGAGCCCGAGCCAGGGGCCGGGCCCGGGGAGCCGATCGACGCCTCGGCCCCCGACGGGCTGGACGGGGCGTCCCGCGGCCACGTCTTCGCCAACATGGTCAGCCTCGGCCTGTCGGTGGAAGTCGCCCGGCACGTCCCGCACGAGCTGAAGCGGGTGCTGGGCCGCCCGGCGTACGCGCTGACGGCCGCCCGGCTGCTCCCCCGGCACGACCCGTTCCGCGCCACGATCGAGATCGACGGCGAGACGACCGAGGTGGAGACGCACCAGCTGAACGTCGCCAACGGCGCGCACCACAGCGGGCAGCGCATCGCGCGCGACGCCAGCCCCGACGATCGCCTCCTCGCGGTCTACCGGCTCGGCGACGAGCGGCGGCTGCGGCTGGCGTCCGCGACCGCGCGGCACGTGCTGACCGGCCCCTGGCGGTCGCTGTCGGAGGGCGCGTTCCTGACCACCCAGCACGTCCGGATCGCGACCGACCCGCCGCTGCCGGTGGACGTGGACGGCGAGATCCGCGGCCGGACGCCCGTCACGATCCGGTTGCTCGGCAACGCCCTGCGCGTGATCGTCCCGCAGTCCTTCCACGACACGTGAGCAGCCCGGTGCCGCCGCCGTCCTCCAGCGGATGCCCGGCGTAGGTGACCTGCTTGGTGAGGGACCTGCCCGGTGCCGTCCAGGATCAGGGCCGGAGTTCGCGCAGGTCCTCCTCGGTGAGCGCCAGGTCCCCGGCGGCCACGTTCTCCTCCAGATGGACGGGGGAGGACGTGCCGGGGATCGCGAGGGTCACCGGCGACAGCGCCAGGAGGCCCGCCAGCAGCACCTGCGCCGGAGTGGCGCCGTGCCGGGCGGCGACGGCCTTGAGCCGGGCGTCGTCCGGCACGCCGAACCCGCCGAGCGGGAAGTACGGCACGTAGGCGATCCCGTCGCGCTCGCAGGTCCGGAGCATCTCGGCGTCCGCGGGCTGCGTGACGTCGAACCGGTTCTGCACGGCCGCGACCGGCGCGATGGCCCGGGCCTCGGCGAGCTGCGCCGCGTCCACGTGGCTCACCCCGAGATGCCGGACCAGCCCCTCCTCGCGCAGCGCGGCGAGCGCCTCGAACCGCTCGGCGATCGACTCCCCGCCCGGCGCCTCGATGCCGCCGGGCCGCAGGTAGACCAGGTCCAGCCGGTCCAGGCCGAGCTCGCGGAGGTTGCGCTCGACCTCGCCGCGCAGCTCGCCCGCGGCGAGCTGCCCGGTCGGCATCGGCGCGCCCGGCTCGCGGCGCGGCCCGACCTTCGTCGCGATGACCAGATCACTCGCGTAGGGGTGCAGCGCCTCCCGGATCATGCCGTTGGCGGTGAGGTCGCCGAAGAAGTAGAACGCGGCGGTGTCGATGTGGTTCACCCCGAGCCCGACCGCCCGGCGGAGGACGGCGAGCCCGGTCTCGCGGTCGTTGGCGGGGCCGCCGCGCTCACTCGCCGGGAGCCGCATCGCCCCGAAGCCCATCCGCCGAACCTGCAGGTCACCACTGATGTCAAAGGTCGTCATGGGGGTAAGCCTCGCGCCTCGCCCGGCATTCGGCGAGCCGCTGGCACCAAGCTGCCAACCCGCCGCACCGCTCCCGGCCGGGCCCCCGTCCGCGGCGTCTCTGGCGAGGCCCGCGGCGATGCCGGAGACTGGGGACGATGAGTACCGACCTTGATCAGAACGTCGTCCTGCGCGGTGAGCGCGAGCTGGTCGAGCGCGCCGCGCCGCTGTTCGCCGACGCCCGCGAGGAGTTCGTGTGCGCCGCCGCGCATCCCCGGACGTGGGCGCTGCCGGGCGCCCACGAACGGATCGTCGCCGCTCGCCGGGCCCGTCCCGGCGTCCGGGCGTACAAGCTGTACAGCAGCGACGTGCTGGCCGACGCCACCGCCGTCCGGGTGCTGAAGGACCTCGCCGGACACGGCCCGCGCGTGCGCGTCCTGGACGGCCCCGTCCCGCACGAGACGATCGTCGTGGACCGCCGGGTCGCGGTGATCGCCGGAGAGCCGCGCGCCGGGGACCGCGAGTTCACCGTCGTCCGCAGCCCCGCCGTCGTGGCGGGTATCCTCGCGCTCTACTGGGCCACCTGGCACGGCGCCGTGGACCTCGCCGCCCGCACCGCCGCGACCCCGGCGCTGGGCGAGCAGAGCCGCGCCATCCTCGCCCTGCTGGCGGACGGCATGACCGACGAGGCCGCGTGCCGCCGGCTCGGCATCTCCCTGCGCACGTACCGCCGCCGCGTCGCCGAGCTCATGGAGCTGCTGGACGCCGACTCCCGCTTCCAGGCGGGTCTCCGCGCCCGCTCCCCCGGCCTCGTCCCGTAACACGCCCGCGCGGCGACTCCGGACGAGCGAACGGAACGTCGGACCACGGCCCGCCGCCACGACCATCTGAACGGTCCCGGCGCTGGCCGCCGCGACCATCTGGACGTTCCGGTGCCCGCCGCCGCGACCGCCTGGACGGTGCGCCGCCGCACCGCCTGACGCGGCGGCGGACCCGCGCCCAGCCTCGCGGGTCCACTATGAGGTCGCGATCCCGCCAGCCCGGACCGCCGCGCACCGGTTGGCTCGACGCCATGACGTCCACGGCCGCCCCGACCGCCCCACCCCGCACCCGACCACCCGGCTGGCCCGCGGTGCTCGCGGTGACGATGGGCATCTTCACCATCGTCACCACCGAGATCCTCCCCGTCGGCCTGCTCACGTCCATCGGCTCCGGCTTCACCGTCTCGGACGGCACGGCCGGACTGATGATGACCATGCCCGGCTACCTCGCCGCCGTCGCCGCCCCGGTTCTGACCGTCTCGACCGCGCGGCTCGACCGCCGCCTGATGCTGTGCGCGTGCCTGCTCCTACTGGCCGTCGCGAACGTCCTCGCCGCAGCCGCCCCGGCGTTCTGGACGCTGCTGCTCTCGCGCGTCCTGGTCGGCGTCGTCATCGGCGGCTTCTGGTCGATCGCGGCCGGCCTCGCCGACCGCCTGGTCGCCCCGCCCCAGGTCCGCCGCGCGACCGCCGTGGTCTTCTCGGCCGTCCCGCTGGGCTCGGTCTTCGGCGTCCCTCTCGGCACGCTCATCGGGGACGCGGCGGGCTGGCGCACCAGCTTCGCCGTCATGGCCGCACTCTCCGTGGCCGTCCTGGCCGCGCTGGCCGTCTTTCTGCCGCCCTTGCCCGCCGAGCAGGCCACGCGCCTGACAGTGCTCCGTTCCGCGCTACGCGTCCGGAACACCTGGCGGGCCCTCGCGCTCACCGTCCTGATCGTCCTGGCCCATTTCGGGGCCTACACGTACGTGACGCCGTTCCTGGAGCAGGTCACGCATGTCTCGCCCACCGCGTTCCTCCTGCTCTACGGCGTCGCGGGCCTCGCGGGCAACTTCCTCGGGGGCCTGATGGTCGCGCGGCGCCCGGCCCTGACGTCCGCCATCGCCGCAGGCCTGATCGCGCTCGCGACTCTCGCCCTTCCGGCGGTCGGACACAGCCCCGCCGGCACGGCCGTCCTCCTCGCCCTCTGGGGAGTCGGCTACGGAGCCATCCCGGTCTGCTCCCAGACATGGTTCTCCGCCGCGACTCCCGGAACCCCCGAGGCCGCGTCCGTCCTGTTCACCTCGTCCTTCCAGGCGACGCTCTCCACCGGAGCGTTGGCAGGCGGCCTGGTGGTGGACCGGACCTCCCCGTCGACGGTCATGCTCTCGGGCGGTGCGACCGCGGCCCTGATGCTGCTCCTGCTGGTGTTCTGGTCGGCGTCCACCACCACGAGGACGTGACACCCCCGCCCCGACGCCCGGCCCGGTGCCTCACTCTGCCAGCGGGGCTCTGACCGTTCAGAGGTAGACGCTGACCTCGATCAGGTTCCGGTCCGGGTCCCGGACGTAGACACTCCGGATCGGGCCGGTGGCGCCGGTGCGCTCCACCGGCCCCTCCTCGATCGTGACACCGTGCGCGGCGAAGTCCGCGATCACCTGCTCCAGGGAGTCTCCGCTGATCAGGCAGAGATCAGCACTTCCCGGTGTAGGACGATGCGCCTTCGGCTCGAACTCGCGGCCGGCCTCATGCAGGTTGATCTTGCTGTTTCCGAAGGCCAGAGCGGTACGCCCGGCCCCGAACGTCACGGCCTCCATACCGAGAACACGGGTGTAGAAATCCACGGTGACCTGGATGTCCGCGACGGTCAGCACCAGATGATCAAGCCGGTCGATACGCATGTCCGAACCCTAGGACGCCGCCAACTCGCGTGATCACCCAGGATGACCCGAAGCCGCCGGTTCAGCCGGGGAACACTCGGAAAATAAGAAAGGCCCCGCCAGTGATGGCGGGGCCTTTCCCATGGGAAAGAAATGTCCCATGGGAAATGAAGTGAGGCCCGCCACAAAGTGGCGGGCCTCACATATGTCCGGCGGCGTCCTACTCTCCCACACAGTCTCCCATGCAGTACCATCGGCGCTGAGGGGCTTAACTACCGGGTTCGGGATGGGACCGGGTGTTTCCCCCTCGCCATAACCACCGAACGATCAACGCACAACCCCAGATGGGGTCGGCAAGTCTCGTTCGAGCCGTCAGGCTCACTATTCAACTGTACGGTCCGACCAGGTTGTTTCCTGGGAACCACACAGGGACGCGAACATTTCTTGCAGCGATTGGTTTGAACGTTCAGTGTGTTCAAGCCACTCGGC
>NZ_QURH01000165.1 GCF_003428695.1 Actinomadura logoneensis | reverse complement strand
GGCGCGCCGTCCGCGCCCCCGACCGGGACGGACGGCGCGCCGCGGGTGGCCGGGCACGACACACCCCGCCGCGCCGGGTCGGCGCCGCGGGGACCGAGGGAGTTGGAAATGTGAATCCGCTGAGGGCACTCGCCGACGCCGAGCCGGTCTCGTTCTGGCTGGCGGGCGGTGACCGACCCGAACCCGGACCCGCGCTCGTCGGGGACCACAGCTGCGACCTCGCCGTCATCGGCGGCGGGTACAGCGGTCTCTGGACGGCGCTGCGCGCCAAGGAGCGCGACCCGTCCCTGGAGGTGGTGGTGCTGGAGGCCGACCGCGTCGGCGGCGCCGCCTCCGGACGCAACGGCGGCTTCTGCGCCGCCAGCCTGACGCACGGCATCGGCAACGGCATGGAGCGCTGGCCGGAGGAGATGCCGCTGCTGGAACGGCTCGGCATGGAGAACCTGGCCGGGATCGGCGCCACGCTCGACCGCTACGGCATCGACGCCGAGTGGGAGCTCACCGGCGAGATGGCCGTCGCCACCGAGCCGTGGCAGCTGGACGGCCTGCGCGAGGAGGCCGAGACGGCCGCGCGCCTCGGCCGCGAGCTGGTCCCGCTGGACGCGGACGAGGTCCGCGCGCAGATCGCGTCGCCGACCTACCTCGGCGGCCTCTGGGACCGCCAGGGCGTCGCGATGGTCCATCCGGCCCGGCTCGCCTGGGGGCTCGCCGCCGCGTGCCGCTCGCTGGGCGTCCGCATCCACGAGAACACCCGCGTCACCGGGCTCGGTTCCGACCGGCGCGGGGACATGCGGATCAGCGGCGCGTACGGCGCGGTGACGGCCCGCCACGTCGCGCTCGCGACCGGGGCGTTCCCGCCGCTGCTGCGCAGGCTGCGGCACTTCCTGGTGCCCGTCTACGACTACGCGCTCGTCACCGAGCCGCTGTCGGACGACCAGAAGGCCGCGATCGGCTGGAAGGCCCGGCAGGGCGTCGGCGACAGCGCCAACCAGTTCCACTACTACCGGCTCACCGCGGACGACCGGATCCTGTGGGGCGGCTACGACGCGATCTACCACTACGGCAACGGCGTCCACGCCGAGCTGGAGCGGCGACCGCGCACGTTCGCCACCCTCGCCCGGCACTTCTTCACCACGTTCCCGCAGCTCGAAGGCGTCCGGTTCAGCCACGCGTGGGGCGGCGTCATCGACACGTGCAGCCGGTTCAGCGCGTTCTACGGCACCGCCCACGCCGGACGCCTCGCCTACGCCGCCGGGTACACCGGCCTCGGCGTCGGCGCCACGCGGTTCGGCGCGGACGTCATGCTCGACCTGCTCGGCGTCGGGCTGCGTCCCGGGGAGGAGACCGAGCGGACGCGGCTGCGGATGGTCCGCTCCAAGCCCGTCCCGTTCCCGCCCGAACCGCTCCGCTACGGCGTCATCGAGCTGACCCGCCGCGAGATCGCCCGCGCCGACCGGAACGCCGGGCGGCGGGGGCCCTGGCTCGGGCTGCTCGACCGCCTGGGGCTCGGCTTCGACAGCTGAGCGGGGACGAGGGCGGGCCGACTCCCAGGCGGTCCGTCCTCGCCCGCGAGGGTTCCGGGCCCGGGCGGTCAGTGGCGGTGCGGTCAGTGGCGGTGCGGTCAGTGGCGGTGCGGGGCGCGGCGGCCGATGACGACGGTAGCGTTCCGTTCCTCGTCGGTGGCGATCCGGGCTTCCAGGCCGGCGTCGGCGAACGCGGACAGGGCGGCGTCCGCCTGGCGCTCGCCGGCCTCGCTGAGCAGGTGGCCGCCGGGAGCGAGCCAGCCGGACGCGTCGGCGGCGACGCGGCGCAGGACGTCCAGGCCGTCCGCGCCGCCGTCCAGGGCCACGCGCGCCTCGTGGTCGCGGGCCTCGCCGGGCAGCAGCGCGATCTCGCCGGACGGCACGTACGGCACGTTCGCGAGCAGCACGTCCACGCGCCCGCGCAGGGAGCCGGGCAGCGCGTCGAACAGGTCGCCCTCGTGGACGTGGTCGGCGGGCAGGTTCCGGCGCGCGCAGCGGACGGCCGCAGGGTCGACGTCGGCGGCGTGGACGTCCAGTCCGGGCACGGCCGCGGCCAGCGCCGCGCCGAGCGCTCCCGAGCCGCAGCACAGGTCCACCGCGACCGCGCCCGGACGGGCCAGCGCGACCGCCTCGCGGACCAGCGCCTCGGTCCGCCGGCGCGGCACGAAGACGCCCTGCTCGACGGCGATCCGCAGGCCGAGGAACTCGGCGAACCCGACGACGTGCTCCAGCGGCTCGCCGTCCGCGCGGCGGGCCACCATCGCGTCCAGCTCGGCGGGGGAGGAGGCCGCTGCGAGGATCAGGTCCGCCTCGTCCTCGGCGAAGACGCAGCCCGCCTTCCGCAGCCGCGCGCTGACGTCCGCGTGGATCGCGCGGTCTTCCGGGGTCGGGCGGGTGGGGGACGGGGGGAGTCCGTGCTCGGCGGGGGGCATCTCAGTGGCCCGTCCGGCCGTCCATGAGCTCGCGCATGATGTCGAGGTGGCCGACGTGCCGCGCGGTCTCGGTGGCCATGTGGCCGAGCATCCATCCGGCGGTGGCCCGCCCGACGGGCGCCTGCGGGACGTGCGCGGCCGGGTGGTCGAGCGGGAGGGAGGCGATGATCTCGTCCGTCCGGGCGCACTGGCGGGTGTAGTCGTCGAGCAGCCGCGCCAGCGGGACGTCGTCCACGCGGAACTCGGCGTCGATGTCCTCGTCCGACCAGGGGGCCCGTTCGGGCTCGTCCAGCAGGATGTGCTCGAACCACCAGTGCTCGACCCAGCGCAGGTGGCTGACGACCCCCGCCACCGACATCAGCGGTGACGTGGCCGCGAGGAGGTGCTTGTGCGCGAGTTCGTCGGAGAGGCCGTCGCACTTGCGGTGGACGTTGACCCGCTGCTGCTGGAGGAACCCGGTCAGCCGGACGCGTTCGTCTCCGCCGCCGGGAACGTGGAGACGTTCCATGGGCGCCATCCTCGCAGCACGGACGGGCGTTTCGTCACCTTTTTAGTCCGGGGCCGCGTCGCGCGCGCCGAAGACCAGGGACGAGACCTCCAGGTAGAGCTGCTCGGGGTACGGCATGAACGTCACGTGGTCGAAGCCCTGGTTCTGGCCCGCCGACTCGATGAGGAACTCGCCGTAGCCCAGCGTCCGGCCGAGCACCGACCGGTCGAACCGGATGTCGGTGACCTTGGCGAGCGGCATCATCGCGACCTGGCGGTTCAGCACCCCGGTGATCATCATGAGGCGGTGCTCGGTGACCAGGAAGAACTGGATCGACCAGGCGAACACCTTCCAGAGCAGGTAGCCGAGCGCGGCGATCCACACGAACCAGATCCAGACGAAGCCGGTGATCGCGTTGACCGCCGTGCACAGCACGAGCGTGAGGAACGCCGCCGCGACCGGCAGCAGCAGCACCGCGGGGTGCTGGCGCACGGCGATGACGTGCCCCTCGTAGTTCATGAGATACCGGTCGACGGTCCGCGATCCGGCGTCCCGGAAGACCATCATGTCCTGCATGTTCATGGCCGCGTCCTCGTCGTGATCTGTTGGTCCCAACGGTAGCGGACCGGTGGGGCGGCGGGCAGGGGCGAGGCGCCCACGACGACGGGCCGGTGCCCGCCGGGGGAAGGGCCGTGTGCCGTTTCTGGACGGGATCGTCGCGGAACGGACGGGAACCGGCGGACGCGTGGGACATGAGGGGTTTTCCCTTCGCCTCCCGGCATCCCTTGTGCGGAGCGCGGTGCCGTGATGATGATGTTGCGCATGGACGCCGCGCGGGAGCCCCGGCCGGGAACCGACACCCTGCCGAACGGTGACACCCTGCCGAACGGTGCGCGCGGGCCCAGCGGCGCCTTCACGCCCGATGTGACGGGACGGCCCGTCTGGCGGCTGCTGGTCCGCGGCATCGGCGTGTACATGCCCGGCTGGTCCGAGCCGTCCGGGGTGTTCCCGGTGGCCGTCCCGCACGGGCGCCGGGAGTTCGGCGCGCCCCCGAGGGACGGCTTCGGCGGCATGCCGTGGGACGTGCCCGACGCGGCGCTGCCCCCCGGATTCGGACCGCCCGCGTTCGTCGCGGGGGAGTCGGGGTTCGGGCTGCACCTGCCCGAGCGGCGCAAGGGGCTGGAGCCCGACCGCGAGATCTACGTGCGCGGCCAGGAGAACCCCAGCTTCGGCATCGTCATCGCCGGTCCGGCCTCGGCCGTCGGAAGCCGGGTCGTGGACGCGGACGGGCTGGTCCGGTTCGCCCGGAAGCTGACGTTCGAGGAGCTGTTCGAGCCGGGCGACGCGTCGTCGGTGCCCTACGCGGTGCGCGCCGCGCGGGCCGTGCAGAACGTCGTGCTGCTGGACCGCGGCTCCGGGGTCGGGCTGTGCGCCGAGGCCGACCAGCGGACCGGGACCGCGCGCTGCCCGGTGTTCGTGCGGCTCGGCGGGCCCGCCGAGCGGACCGTCCGCGCCTACGCGCTCGCGCCCCAGGCGGTCAGCTCCCACAGCTGATGCGCCGGCAGCCGGCGCAGCCGGACGATCGCGGTCCCCGGGTCCCAGAACACCTCGTCGTTCTCCAGCTCCAGGGACTGCGCCGGGTCGAGCACGGCCGCGACCAGCTCCTCGCGCGTCCGGACGGCGAGCAGCGGACCGATCTGCGCGACCGCGCCCGCGCTCTCGTACAGCACCCGCAGCAGCGACTTCAGCGCCGCCTCGTCCTCGGGGGCACGGCTGCTCGGCATCCCCGACATTCCCGGCCCGCCCGCAGGCCCGCCCGGGACGCCGTGGCGGCCGGCCGGCTCGCGGCTCAGCCCGCCTCCCGGCGCGAGCCGGCC
>NZ_QURH01000177.1 GCF_003428695.1 Actinomadura logoneensis | reverse complement strand
GGGGGCGGCGTGGGGGGCGGTGGGGCAGGTGGAGCGGCCGGAGGCGACGGGGCGACGGGAGGTGGGGGGTGCCTGGTGGGGAGGGAGGGAGAGAGCCGCGGGATGGGAAGGGAGGGAGAGGACCGAGGCGGCGGCGAGCATGACTGAGGCGAGCAGCGGCTTCACGGATCTCCTTGGCGGGGCGGCGGGGACGGCCACGGTGCGTTGTCAACACGTATCAGAGGGTGGCCGGGTGTGCCCGTACCCCGCGCGATTGGGTGCCGTCCGTTACCGGACAGGCTCGCAGCGTGGCGGGCGCCACCCCGGGGCGGGGCATCGGCGCAGGCAGACGGCCCCTAAACTGGAAGACCTCCGCCTCGTCCGTACCGCGAAAGGCGCTGTTGGTGGCCGTAGACCAGTCCTTTGACACCGTTCTCGTCGTCGATTTCGGCGCGCAGTACGCGCAGCTGATCGCGCGACGCGTCCGCGAGTGTCACGTGTTCTCCGAGATCGTTCCGTCGACCATGCCGGCGGCGGAGATGCTCGCGAAGAAGCCGAAGGCGATCATCCTGTCCGGCGGCCCGGCCTCGGTCTACGAGGAAGGGGCCCCGGCCGCGCCGGAGGGCCTGTTCGAGATCGGCGTCCCGACCCTGGGCATCTGCTACGGCCACCAGGTGATGGCGCAGGCGCTCGGCGGCGTCGTGGCGAACTCGGAGGTCGCCGAGTACGGCGGCGCCGAGATCGCGGTGACCACGCCCGGCATGCTGTTCGAGGGCATGCCCGCCCGGCAGGCCGTGTGGATGTCGCACCGCGACTTCGTGTCGGCCGCGCCCGAGGGCTTCACGGTCACGGCGGCCACCGACGTCACCCCGGTCGCGGGCATGGAGGACCGGGAGCGCGGCTTCTACGGCGTCCAGTTCCACCCCGAGGTGCTGCACACCGAGCACGGGATGGAGGTGCTCCGCCGGTTCCTGTACGAGGGCGCGGGGTGCCGTCCCGCCTGGACCATGGTCAACATCGCCGACGAGGCGATCGAGGAGATCCGCGCCCAGGTCGGGGACAAGCGGGCGATCTGCGGGCTGTCCGGCGGCGTGGACTCGGCGGTCGCGGCTGCGCTCGTGCAGCGCGCCATCGGCTCCCAGCTGACCTGCGTGTTCGTCGACCACGGGCTGCTGCGCAAGGGCGAGCCCGAGCAGGTCGAGAAGGACTTCGTCGCCGCCACCGGCGTGAACCTGCACGTCGTGAACGCCCAGGACCGGTTCCTGGACGCGCTGGAGGGCGTCACCGACCCCGAGACCAAGCGGAAGATCATCGGCCGCGAGTTCATCCGGGTGTTCGAGGAGGCCGCGCGGGAGATCGTCGGCTCCTCGGCCGAGGAGGTCGAGTTCCTCGTCCAGGGCACCCTGTACCCGGACGTGGTGGAGTCGGGCGGCGGCACCGGCGCGGCCAACATCAAGTCCCACCACAACGTCGGCGGCCTGCCGGAGGACCTCCAGTTCACCCTGGTCGAGCCGCTGCGCACGCTGTTCAAGGACGAGGTCCGCGCGCTGGGCGAGCAGCTCGGCCTGCCCGCCGAGATCGTCTGGCGGCAGCCGTTCCCCGGCCCCGGCCTCGGCATCCGGATCATCGGCGCGGTGAACCGCGAGCGGCTGGAGATCCTCCGCGACGCGGACGCGATCGCCCGCGAGGAGCTGACCCGCGCCGGCCTCGACCGCGAGATCTGGCAGTTCCCGGTGGTGCTGCTCGCCGACGTCCGCTCGGTGGGCGTCCAGGGCGACGGCCGCACCTACGGCCACCCGATCGTGCTGCGCCCGGTGACCAGCGAGGACGCCATGACGGCCGACTGGGCCCGGCTTCCCTACGAGGTCCTGTCGAAGATCTCCACGCGCATCACCAACGAGGTCCGCGAGGTCAACCGCGTGGTCGTGGACGTGACCAGCAAGCCCCCGGGCACCATCGAGTGGGAGTGACCCCCGAGCGCTGAGCCCCGACCCGACAGGGCGCCAGGGGCGGCGGCCCGCAACCACGCCGCGGCCCCTCACGACCGGCTCACCCGAAGACCCCGGACCTCCCGTCCGGGGTCTTCGCGCATCCAGGGCGAGTGAGGGGACACGCTGAGGCTCCCCGCGGGAGCAATGCGACCTTGAAACCAAGCGGCCTGCCACGCAAACCTGCGGCTTCTTGCAGCGAGGGTCTACGCGCGGCGAGGGCATGCGCGCGGCGAGGGCCTTGCCGTGCGGCTCCGGGGGTCTTGCCGCGCGGCCCCGGGAGGCTTGCGGCGCGGCCCCGGGTCTTGCGGCGCGGCCCGGGAGGCTTGCGGCGCGGCCCAGGGAGGCTTGCGGCGCGGCCCGGGGCCTTGTGGCGTGGGCGCCGGGATGTGGTCATGCCGTCTGAGGCGCAGGAATGCGGCCTTGGGCTGGGGTGTCGTCGGGCGGGGTGGGTGCGGGGCTTCGGGCGTTCAGGAGGGAGGGCGGACGTGCGAGAGCCCGGCACGGAGGCTTCTCCGGGCCGGGCTCTCGCAAAGTGGAGTGCGGTGTTCTTCCGGCAGAAGGACATCACCTTCTTCTGCCGGACGCGCGCGTGTCACACGGTGGGCGCGTCTCAGACGGTGGCGGGGGCCAGCGCCTCCTCGCCCTCCAGGGTGAGGGCGGCGGCGTGCACGACGGCGGCGATCTTCAGCGCCTCCTGGATCTGCTCGCGCGGCATGCCCGCGTCGCGCAGCACCTTCTCGTGCGAGTCCAGGCACTGGCCGCAGCCGTTGACGGCCGAGACGGCGAGGCACCACAGCTCGAAGTCGACCTTCTCGACGCCCGGCTTGCCGATGACGTTCATCCGCAGGCCCGCGCGGAGCGTCCCGTAGGTGTCGTCGCTCAGCAGGTGCGTGGCGCGGTAGTAGACGTTGTTCATCGCCATGATCGACGCGGCGGCCTTGGCCGCGTCGAACGCCTCGGCGGACAGGTAGTCGGCGGCGTCCTCGGCCAGCTCGCGCACGACCCGGGCGTTGCGGCTGGCGAGGGCGGAGGCGAGGACCGTGCCCCAGAGCTGCTGCTCGGTGAGCGAGGAGGTGGTCGTCACCGAGCCCAGGTTCAGCTTGGTGTCCTTGGCGTAGTCGGGGAGGGCGGACTTCAGCGCGTCGACGCTCATGTCGGGTTCCTTTCGGGGACGGCAGCGGCCGGCCGCGGTCGTTCCGCGACCGGCCGCCTCCTCGGGTGCCGCGACGTCCGCGGCGGTGCCGCGGGTCACGCGGCGGGGTGGTTCAGGCGTGCGCTCAGGCGTCCGCGCCGGCCATCAGCTTGGCGGCGTCGAGGGTGGCCTCGCCCTTGTTCCAGTTGCAGGGGCACAGCTCGTCGCTCTGCAGGGCGTCGAGGACCCGCAGGACCTCCTTGACGTTCCGGCCGACCGAGCCCGCGGTGACCATCGAGAACTGGATCTCGTTGTTCGGGTCGACGATGAAGGTGGCGCGCTGGGCGACACCGTCCGGGGTGAGGATGCCGAGGGCGGAGGTGAGCTCGCGGTTCAGGTCCGACAGCATCGGGAACGGCAGCTCGCGCAGGTCCGGGTGGTCCTTGCGCCACGCGAAGTGGACGAACTCGTTGTCGACGGAGGCGCCGAGCACCTGGGCGTCGCGGTCGGCGAACTCCTCGTTGAGCCGGCCGAACTCGGCGATCTCGGTCGGACAGATGAAGGTGAAGTCCTTCGGCCAGAAGAACACCACGCGCCACTTGCCCTCGTAGGTCTTGTGGTTGATCGTCTCGAAGGCGTTGTCCGCGTCCAGCGAGACGCAGGCGGTCAGCTCGTACTCGGGGAACTGGTCTCCGACGGTAAGCACGCAAGGCTCCTTTGGTTTGCGACTCCGAAGGACGGGCCCACGCGCGGCGGCGGGACACGTCCGGGCAGGTCAGCGCGCGGGGGAGCCGGTCCGGCCGGGCCCCCCGCCGACCGACGTCATCCAGGGTGCACCAGGTACGGTGAAAAGAGAAATCGGATCAGTGGGGTTCGAGTGATAGGAGTTGGCTATCAGCCGTCCGACCGTCGCCCAGCTGCGCGCGTTCCTGGCGCTCGCGGAGTACCTGCACTTCCGGGACGCCGCCGCGGCGCTCCGGATGAGCCAGCCCGCCCTGTCCGGAGCGGTGGCCGCGCTGGAGGAGACGCTCAACACCCGGCTGGTGGAGCGTACGACACGGCGTGTCCTGCTGACACCCGCCGGTGAGCGGGTCGCGCGGCGCGCCGAGACCGTGCTGGCCGAGCTCGACCGCCTGGTGGAGGACGTCGAGGCGGTGCGCGGGCCGCTGGTCGGGCCGCTGCGGCTGGGCGTGATCCCGACCGTCGCGCCCTATCTCCTGCCGGTCGTCCTGCCGCACCTGGCCGAGCGCTTCCCCGAGCTCGAACTGTCGGTGCACGAGGAGCAGACCGGCGAGATCACCGCCGAACTGCTCGCCGGACGGCTGGACGTCATCCTGCTCGCGCTGCCCGCCCCGGCGTCCGGGGTGACGGAACTCACCCTCTACGACGAGGACTTCGCGCTCGTCGCGCCCGCCGGCGCGGACCTGCCTCCGGTGGTCGAGCGCGGGACGCTGAACGACCTGGACGTGATCCTGCTGAACGAGGGCCACTGCCTGCGCGACCAGGCGCTGGACGTCTGCCGTGAGGTCGGCGCGCGCGCCGGGTCGGCGACGTACGCGACGAGCCTGTCCACGCTCGTCCAGCTCGTCGCGGGAGGCCTGGGCGTGACGCTCGTGCCGGAGACGGCGCTGGAGGTCGAGACCCGGCGTGCCGTGGGACTGGAGGAGCGCCGCTTCGCCGCTCCCGCGCCGTCCCGGCAGATCGGGCTGGGGTTCCGGTCCACGTCCCCGCGCGCGGAGGACTTCGAGGCGCTCGCGGACGCGCTCCGCGACGCCGTGGCCAAGGAGTGGCCGGGCCTGCGGACGGCCGCCTGACCTCACCGCCTCGGGGGACTTGAGGCGGCTTACCGGCTTCGGGACGTGAGAGTCCGCTCTCCTCGGTGGCGAGTTCTCCAAGAGCGGGTCAAGTCTGGGTCAGGGGCCGTCCTGGCAATGACGATCCGGGCCGGACTCGTCACCAAGTGTGACCATCCTGGAGTCCATGTCCCCGAAGCTCAGCGTCGCCGTCCCGTCCCGCCCTGGTGAGGGCCGCCCGGACGCACTCCCGGCCGCTCCGGCGGTGGGGCTGCGGCGACTCGGGGGCGCCGGAGCCAACACCGTTACCGTCCGCTGAGTTGCGTGCGATGGTCCATGCGCCGTGTCTTGTTGCGCCGCGATGCCGTCCCGCCTTACCTGTGACGACCACCGGGCATTCCGCGACCACCGCGCCTCGGGCGACCACCGCACATGCGAGGGCCGCCGCGCCGGTGACGACCGCCGCACCGGTGACGACCGCCGTGCCCGACGTCCTCTGGTCCGCCTCACCCTGGAGCGTCCCGTGACACCGAAGATCAGCATCGTCGTCCCCTTCTACGACGTCGAGGACTACCTGGAGGAGTGCCTGGTCTCGCTGGCCCGGCAGACGCTCGACGACATCGAGGTCGTCATGGTGGACGACGGGTCGCCCGACAACTGCGCGGTGATCGCGAAGGCGTTCGCCGCCCGCGATCCGCGGTTCCGGCTCGTCCAGCAGGAGAACCAGGGCCTCGGGCCGGCGCGCGACACCGGCGTCCGGCACGCGACCGGCGAGTACCTGGCATTCGTGGACAGCGACGACGTGGTGGCCCGGTACGCCTACGAGCTGATGACGCAGAGCCTGGACCGCACCGGCTCCGACATGGCCTGCGGCAACGTCCGCCGCTTCGACGGGGCGCGGACGTGGCAGTGCTGGGCGCACCGGGAGCCGTGCGAGCGGAGCGTCGAGCGGACGCACGTGTCCCGGCAGCACAGCCTCATGCAGGACCGGATGGTCTGGAACAAGGTCTTCCGCCGCTCGTTCTGGGACCGGCACGAGCTGAGCTTCCCCGGCATCCTCTACGAGGACTCGCCGGTCATGGTCGCCGCGCACGTCCTGGCGTCCTCGGTGGACGTGTTCTCCCAGCCCGTCTACTACTGGCGGGAACGCCGGGGATCGATCACCAAGCGGAAGGCGGAGCTGGCGAACCTGGAGGACCGCATGACGTCGGTCCGGATGGTCCACGAGTTCCTGGACGGCCACGACCCGCGCCTCAAGGCCGCCTACGACCGGTACGCGCTGGACGTGGACCTCGGCGTCCTCACCGAGAACCTGCTGCTCGCGACCGACGACGAGCGCGAGCGCATCCTGGACCTCGGCGCCGGCTGCCTGAGGGACGCCGCGCCCGCCGCCCGCGCGTTGCTGCCGATGCGCAAGCGCCTCCGGCTGCACCTGCTGGAACGCCGGATGGTCCCGGAGCTGCTGGAGGTCATGCGGTTCGAGAAGAACGGCGACCGGCACGCGGAGACCGTCCGGCGCGGGCGGTTCCGGCACCGCTGGTACCTGCGCTACCCGTACTTCGGGGACGAGGCGCGCGGCATCCCGGACGAGATGTACGACATCACCGCCGAGCTGCGGCTCTGGGCCTTCGTGGACGACGTGCGCTGGCAGGAGGACGGGCGGCTGCGCATCGACGGGCACGCCCACTTCTCGCGCATCGCGGCCGACTCCCCGCGCGCGCAGCGGATTCGGGTCTGGCTGCAGGAGCGGGGCGGCCGGCGGCGGATCGACCTGCGGGTCGAGCGGGTCGTCCGGCCGGACGTGACCGCGCAGTCCGGGCAGTCGGCGGTGAGCTACGACCACTCGGGCTTCACCGTGGTCGTCGATCCGGCCGAGCTCAGGGTCGGGCGCTGGCGCAGCCGCACCTGGGACCTGCACATCGGCGTGGACGCCCAGGGCAGGCACGGCGAGCAGCGCGCCGGGTCGCCCCGGCTGCCGCGCGCGGGCTGGGCGCCCGCGCGGCGGGTCGCCGAGCACGTCAAGATCCTTCCGTGCGCCGACCCGGAAGGGTTCCTCCTCCAGGTGAAGCGCGAGCGCGCCCTCGTCCTCGCCCACGGAACGACGCCCGAACCCGGGACCGCCGGTGGCCACGCGGCCGCCACCGCCGCGCGCCCCGGAGGCGACGCGTCCGTGCTCACGCCCGGCCAGGGGCGCGTGTTGCGGCTCGAAGGGTGGACGAACGCGGACCTCGGGACGGCCCCGGTCGTCCAGGCGCGGCGGCAGTACGGGCAGGGGCAGGTGGAGAGGCCCGCCCGCGACGTCCGCCCGGCGGACGGCGGGCTGCGGTTCACCGTCGAGCTGCCCCTGGACGAGCTGCTGTCCGACCCGTGCGCCGAGGACCGGGTGGCCCGCGCGACCCGCATCGGCGACGGCGTGAGCTGGGAGTTCCGGCTGTGCGGGGCCGACAGGCCGGTCCGGCTGGCGTTCGCCGACGGGGTGGGCGAGGCGCGCTACGCGATCGGGACGCAGGACTTCGCGCTCACCCGGACGCGGTACGGCAACCTGCGGGGCGTCGAGCGGTTCCGGCGCCCGGTGGTCACCGGCGTCCGGTGGGCGGACCGCGACCGGCTCGTGCTCACCGGCGAGATGTCGCCCGGACCCGTCCCGGACGAGCTGATCGTCCGGCGCAGGCGGTCGAGCGAGGAGTACCGCGTGCCGCTGACCTGGGACGGCCGCGTGTTCCGGGCGGAGCTGACCCCCGCGCGGATGCCGCTGTTCGGGACCCTGCTCCCGCTCGGCAGCGGCCTGTGGGACCTGGTCGTCGGCTCCGAGGTCGGCGAGACCATGGTCGTGGTCGAGCGCTCGGCGATCGCCGGACTCCCGGACCCGAGGGTCCTCGGGCCGCACGAGGTGGCGCTCGGGCTGCACCAGGGCGACGCGCTGGCGCTCAACATCCGGACGGCGCTGCCCGACGACGTGCGCGGCCCCTACGCGCAGCGGCGCATCCAGGAGGACGAGTACCCGCGGATGCGCGAGCTCCCCCTCCGTGACCTGGCCGTCTTCGACTCCTACGAGGGCGCCCAGTACTCCTGCAGCCCGCGTGCGGTCTTCGAGGAGCTGCGGCGCAGGCGTCCGGACATCGAGTGCGTGTGGGTGACCCGCGACGGGCGGTTCGAGGTTCCGGAAGGGGCCCGTGCCGTGCTGATGGAGAGCCGCGAGCACTACGAGGCTCTGGCGCGGGCGCGCTGGATCGTCGGGAACTACGGCCAGTTGCCGTGGTTCGTCAAGCGCGAGGGCCAGACCTACCTGCAGACCTGGCACGGGACGCCGCTGAAGAAGCTCGCCCACGACCTGCGCGACATGCCGTACAAGCGGACCGAGACGCTGGAGTGGATGGAGCGCGAGGTCCCGCGCTGGGACGTGCTGATCTCGCCGAACCCGTTCACCACCCCGATCATGCGCCGCGCGTTCCGGTACGACGGCGAGATCCTGGAGAGCGGGTATCCGCGCAACGACATCCTGACCGCGCCGGGCGCCGCGTCCGTCGGACGGCGCGTCCGGGAACGGCTCGGCGTGCCGGACGGCAGGAGGGTCGTGCTGTACGCGCCGACGTGGCGGGACGACCACCACCTCGCGCCCGGCCGCCGCGCGTTCTCCCTGGAACTCGACCTGGCGCTGCTGCGCGAACGGCTCGGCGACGACCACGTCGTGCTCGTCCGCGCGCACTACCTGATCACCGACCGGTCGTGGTCGGACTCCGACGGGTTCGTCATCGACGTGTCCCGGTACGGCGAGATCGCCGAACTGTACCTCGCGGCGGACGTCCTGGTCACCGACTACTCGTCGGCGATGTTCGACTTCGCGGTGATGGGCCGTCCGATGGTCTTCTACGCCTACGACCTGGAGAGCTACCGCGACACCGTCCGGGGCTTCTACCTCGACTTCGAGGCCGAGGCGCCCGGGCCGGTCGTGCGGACGTCCGCGGAGGTCGCCGCGGCCCTGGAGGACATCGAGGCCGCCTGCGCTCCGTACGCCGACGCGTACACGGCCTTCCGCGCCAGGTACTGCCCGTACGACGACGGCCGCGCCGCCGGACGCGCCGTGGACCGCCTGCTCAGCACCCCGGCGAGGAAGGCCGGGGTTTCGGAGGGCTCCGGCGCCTGACGGCGCTGGGCTGCGGCCTGGCGCTCATTGCCCGGCGGCGGGCGGCTCCCGGTCGTCCGCCGGACGGTGCGCGCGGGCGATCAGCGTCGTGCCGGACAGCGACCGCACCGGCAGCAGGTCCTCGGCCTGGACGATCCAGCCGAGGAGCCGGTCGGCGGCCGGGCGGCGCTGCCGGGTCTCCCAGCCCGTGACCTGGTGGCGGCGCAGGCGGGCGAGCGGCCGGAGCAGCACGTTCCAGTTCCACAGCCGGTCGATGGCCAGGCCCGCGCCGGCGAGCAGCGCGCAGAACATGTCCCGCGTGTACCGGCGGACGTGGCCGCAGGCCAGGTCGTGGGCCGACCACAGCCGCATGTCCTGCGGGACCGCGATCAGAGCCGTGCCGCCGGGACGCAGCACCCGCGCGATCTCGGCGGCGGCGCGGTGGTCGTCCTCCACGCGCGCGAGCAGGTCGAACGCGACCGCGAGGTCGAACGCGCCGGTCGGCAGCGGGAGGTAGCACGGGTCGCCCGCCACCGCCGCCACGCCGGACGCGCGGACGGCGGGCACGGCGGCCGGGTCTGTGACGAGCGCGGTGGTCCGCCAGCCGTGCCGGTGCAGGTGGAGCGCGTCGGCGCCGTCGGCGGAGCCGAGGTGCGCGGCCCGTCCGGGCGGGCCGAGCCGGTGCAGCTCGCGCGAGAGGATCGCGCGCCGCTCGCGGTACCACCAGGAGTCGCGGGGGAGCGCCGGGCCGTCCGGCCGTCCTTCGGTGAGGGTGTGCACACGCCAAGCCGACCGGAATCCGCCCGCGCACCGCCAATGTCCCCACCGGCACGCGGGCGATCATTGACCGTCCCTTGGTGTTCCGATCGTGATGCGTCTTGTCGCGCGCGAGCCGGTGGTGGGTCAGCGGCGGCGACGGCGGAGCACGTAGAGGATCGCCAGGAGGAACGCGACGGCTCCGGCGGCGGGGACCGCGCGCTTGACCAGGGACGGCCCGGCGACCTCCAGGAGGTCGATCGCGTCGTCCTCGCGGCGCGGGTGGATCCGCGTCACCGGCGCGGGCGCCGCATCCTGACCGTCTGCCGCGTCCTGACCGTCTGTCGTGTCCTGACCGTCTGCCGCGTCCTGACCGTCTGCCGTGCCCCGACCGCCTGCTGCGTGCTGCTCGTTCGCTTCGGGACGGCCGTTCGCCGTGCCGTGCTCGTCGGCCGCGTCCTGCGGGTGCGGGGCGTCGGTGGTCTCCGGGGAGAGCTGTTCGAGGGGGCTCACCGGGCGCGGACGCGGGACGGTCGGGACCGGAGGCTGCTCGGCACGCGCCTCGGCCGCGGACGTTCCGGGCTGCTCGCCGCCACCGCGCGGACGCGAGGTCTCGGCGGCCCGGCCTTCGGCGGCGCGGCTCTCGGCGGCGCGGTCCGCCGAGGCGGTCGCGTCGGACGCCTCGGACGCCTCCAGCTCCTCGGCGAGGGCCTTGGCGAACCGGTCGATGAGACGGCCGCCGACCTCGGACAGGATGTTCCGGCCGAACTGCGCCGGACGGCCCGTCACGTTCAGCTTGGTGCGGACGGTCACCCGCGTCGTGCCGTCCTCGTCGTGCAGCCTCGCCTGGACGGTGGCGTTGGCGGTGCCCGAGCCGCGCGCCTCCTTGCCGCGCGCGTCGATCGTGAGGGACCGGGAGCCCTCGTCCGCCACGACGATCCGCGCGACGCCGCGGTAGGTGATCGTCATCGCGCCGACCCGCACCCGGAGCCGTCCCTGGTACTCCTCGTCCGCGGCGGAGTCGAGGGTCGCGCCGGGCATGCACAGCGCGACGCGCTCCACGTCGAGCAGCACCGACCAGGCACGCTCCACCGGGACGGGGACGGTGAATTCGTGGTCGAGCTCCATGTTCTTCGGGTCCTTCTCTCGTCCGGGGGTCGACGTGACCCTACGTTCCTCCGGGCGTCGCCCGCCAACCGGGGGACGCGCGGCCGGGAGGGCGGGGCAGCCCGGCCGCGCGTCGCGGGTCCCGTCAGCGGGCGGTCGCGGCGGTGAGCGCGCGGCGGGTCAGGACGCGGGCCAGATGACTGCGGTACTCGGCGGATCCGTGCAGGTCGGACGGGGGTTCGGTGCCTTCGGCGGCATGGTCGGACGCCTCGCGCAGCGCGCCGTCCGAGAGGGTGCTCCCGGCGAGCCGCTCCTCGACGGCGGACGCGCGGACCGGCACCGGGCCCATGTTGGTGAGCCCGATCCTGACGTCCTCCACCGCGCCCTGGACGCGCCGCACCGCGCACGCGACGCCGACGATCGCCCACGCCTGCGCCGTCCGGTGGAACTTCTCGTAGCGGAAGCCCCAGCCCGGCCCGCCGGCCTTAGGGATGCGGACGCCGGTCAGCAGTTCGTCCGGTTCGAGCGCCGTGGTCATCCAGTCCGCGAAGAACTCGCGCGCCGGGATCTCGCGCTCGCCGCCGGACGCCGACCGCGCGAGGAGCACGGCGTCGAGCGCGAGCGCGACGGCGGGCAGGTCCCCGGCGGGGTCGGCGTGCGCGAGGGAGCCGCCGAACGTGCCGCGGTGCCGGACGGCCGGGTCGGCGACGGTCGCGGTCGCGGCGGCGACCAGCGGCGCGTGCTCGCGGACGAGCGGATCGCGCACCACCTGGTGGTGCGTCGCGGTCGCGCCGATCACGATCGCGTCGCCGTCGTCGCGGATCTCGCGCAGCTCCGCGATCCGGTCGAGGTCCACCAGGGCCTCGGGATAAGCGAGGCGCAGCCGCAGCAGCGGCATGAGCGACTGCCCGCCGGCCAGGACCTTGGCGTCCTCGCCCGCGTCCGCGAGCATCCGGACGGCCTCGTCCGGCGTCCGCGGACGGAGGTACTCGAAGGTCGGGGGGATCACCGGGCGCCTCCCTCGCGCAGCGCCGTCCAGACGCGTTCGGGTGTGCAGGGCATCGGGACGTCGCGGACGCCGTACGGGCGCAGCGCGTCCACGATCGCGTTCACCACGGCCGGGGTGGAGGCGATCGTGCCCGCCTCGCCCACGCCCTTCACTCCGAGGGGGTTCCCGGCGGCCGGGGTCTCGGTGCGGTCGGTGGTGAAGGACGGCAGGTCCGCCGCCGACGGCACGAGGTAGTCGGCCATCGTGGTCGTCGTGAGGTTGCCGTCCGCGTCGTACACGGCCTCCTCGTAGAGGGCCTGCGCGATGCCCTGGGCGAGTCCGCCGTGCACCTGCCCCTCCACGATGAGCGGGTTCACGACGTTGCCGACGTCGTCCACGGCCACGTACCTGCGGATCTTCGTGAAGCCGGTCTCGGTGTCGATCTCGACCGCGCACAGGTGGGTGCCGTGCGGGAACGAGAAGTTCTCCGGATCGTGGGTGACGTCGGAGTCGAGCGACGGTTCGACGCCGTCCGGCAGGTCGTGCGCGGCGAACGCGGCCTGCGTGACCTCCTGGATCGACAGGCCGGCCGCCTCGACGCCCCGGACGCTGAACCGGCCGCCGCCGAACTCCAGGTCGTCCTCGGACGCCTCCAGCATGTGCGCGGCGATCGTCCGCGCCTTGTCCACGACCTTGTCGCAGGCGCGGTAGAGCGCGACGCCGCCGACCGCGAGCGACCGCGACCCGTAGGTGTCCATGCCCTTGGGCGACACGGCGGTGTCGCCGTGCAGCACCCGCACGTCCTCGAACGGGACGCCGAGCCGGTCCGCCGCGATCTGCGCCCACGCGGTCTCGTGGCCCTGCCCGTGCGCGGACGACCCGGTGACGACCTCGACCTTCCCGGACGGCAGGAGCCGCACCGAGGCGTGCTCCCAGCCGCCCGCGCCGTACGACAGCGAGCCGAGCACCCGGGACGGCGCGAGCCCGCACATCTCGGTGTAGGTCGAGACGCCGATGCCGAGCTGCACCGGGTCGCGCCGCTCGCGCCGGTCGTGCTGCTCGGCGCGCAGCTTGTCGTACTCGAACAGCGCGAGCGCCTTCTCCGTCGCGGCCTCGTAGTTGCCCGTGTCGTAGGTGAGACCCGCGATCGTGTCGTAGGGGAACTCCTCGTGCGTGATCCAGTTGCGGCGGCGCACCTCGACCGGGTCCACGCCGATCTCGGCGGCCAGCTCGTCCATCAGCCGCTCGATCGCGAACGTCGCCTCGGGACGTCCCGCGCCCCGGTAGGCGTCGGTCGGCGTCTTGTTCGTGAACACGCCCGTGCAGGTGAAGGAGTAGGCGTCCATCTTGTAGATGCCGTTGAACATGAACGCCCCGAGCAGCGGGACGCCGGGCGTCACCAGCATCAGGTACGCGCCCATGTCCGCCAGCAGCTCGACCTTGAGGCCCCGGAGCGTCCCGTCGCGGTCGGCGGCGAGCGTCACCTTCTGGACCTGGTCGCGGCCGTGGTGGACGGCCATGTTGCCCTCGCTGCGCGACTCGGTCCACTTCACCGGGCGGCCGAGCCGCCGCGCGAGCAGCAGCGCGAGCACCTCCTCGCCGTACACCTGGAGCTTCGAGCCGAACCCGCCGCCGACGTCCGGCGCGACGACGCGGATGCGGTGCTCGGGGATCTCGGTGACCACCGCCAGCATCAGCCGCAGGATGTGCGGGATCTGCGTGGAGGAGTACAGCGTGAAGTCCATGTTCGGACCCGAGCCGTCCGGCTCGCAGAGGACCGCGCGCGGCTCCATCGCGGTCGGGATGAGCCGCTGCTGGACGAACCGGCGCTCCAGCAGCACGGGCGCGTCGCGCATCGCCGCGTCCAGGTCGCCCTGCTCGAACACCCACGTGTAGGACGCGTTCGTGCCGAGGTCGGAGTGGACGAGGTCCGCGCCGTCCTCGACGGCCCGCTCCATGTCGAGCACGACGGGCAGCGGCGAGTAGTCGACGTCGATGTCCTCCAGCGCGTCGGCCGCCGAGTACCGGTCGCGCGCGACCACGCACGCGACGGGCTCGCCCGCGTAGCGCACCTCGTCCACGGCCATCGGCGGGTGCGCGGGCAGCTTCATGTCCTCGGTGACCTGCCACGCGCAGGGCAGCGCGCCCTGCTCCTCGGCGAGGTCCTTCCCGGTGAGGACGGCGACGACGTTCGGCCGGCGCCTGGCCGCCTCGACGTCGACGCGGTCGATCCGGGCGTGCGCGTGCGGACTGCGCAGGTACGCGACGTGCAGCGTCCCGGCGGGGGTGAGGTTGTCGGTCCAGCGCGTCCGACCGGTGACCAGGCGCGCGTCCTCGGCGCGGGGCCTGGCGTGCCCGATCTCGGTCACGGCGCCACCTCGCCTGTACGCGCCTCGGCCGCCGCGCTCCGCACGGCCCGCACGATGTTCTGGTACCCCGTGCAGCGGCACAGGTTGCCCTCCAGGCCCTCCCGGACCTCCTCCTCGGACGGGTCGGGGTTGTCGCGCAGCAGGTCGAGCGACGCCATGATCATGCCCGGCGTGCAGTACCCGCACTGGAGCGCGTGCTCGCGGTGGAACGCCCGCTGCAGCGGATGGCCGGCGGACCCGTCCGGGCTCAGCCCCTCGACGGTCGTGACGGAGCGCCCGTCCGCCTGGACGGCCAGCACCGAGCAGCTCTTGACGCTCAGCCCGTCCAGCAGGACGGTGCACGCGCCGCAGTTGGCGGTGTCACAGCCGACCGGGGTGCCGACCTTCCCCAGCCGTTCGCGCAGATGGTGGACCAGCAGGACTCGCGGTTCGACGTCGTCCTCGTACGTCGCCCCGTCGACTTCGACACGGATTCGTGGCATGCGGCGTCACTCCCTCAGGACCGTGCGACTCCACGAACGTATGTCGCGCCGTCCTCGGGGGCCACCCCTTCTCGTGATCTGACTCACACGACCTGACTCGTCTCAGGGGCGACGCGCGGCGGCTCAGGCGACGCGGGGCGTCTCAGGGGCGACTCGGAGGGCGGCTCAGGGGACGACCGATGTCGCCGCGCCGTCCACCACGAGCACCTGACCGTCCTGGAGGGCCAGATGCGGGACGCCTTGCCGGCGGTAGTCGCGTGCGAGCCGGGTGAGGACGTCGGACTCGGGATGGCCGGGGGAGCCGACGTGCGGGACGAACGCGTGGTCGAGGACGCCAAGCCCGTCCCATACCGTCTCGGGGGCCGCGTGCGGGTCGTCGCACGCCTCCAGTCCGCGCAGGCTGGGCGCGAGGACGCAGGCCCCGGCGCTGTAACCGGCGTAGACGAGGGCGTCGTCGCCGACCAGCTTCGTCAGCAGGACGTCGGCTCCGCTGGCCGCCATGGCGTACCGGAGCGCGAACACGTTCCCGCCGCGCACCCAGACGGCCGGGAACCGGTCGAGTTCGTCCGCGAGGTCGTCCGTCGGCCCCGCGTACTCGCGGAGGTCGATCTCGGTCGCGTGGAACCCCAGCTCCGACAGCGCCGCGATCTCGCGTCGGACGCCTTCCCGCCGCGTCTCCTCGGGCTCCGCGTCCAGCGCGTCGGCGATGACGGCGATGTCGCGGTGCTCGCCGCACAGCGCGAGCAGCAGGTCCGGACGGTCGCCCGTCCGGAAGGAAGAGAGATAGAGACGCACGTTCATCCCAGAGTCTTCTTGAGGAACGCGTCGATGGCGGGACGCGCCTTGTGCTGGAGCATCACGAGCGAGTACCCGTGGTCGTCGCCGTCGAAGTACAGGCTCTCCGCCCCGCCGGGATGCCGTCCGACCAGCGCTTTCACGTCGCTCAGCGGCGCGCTCGGGTCGGATTTCGACTCCAGGAGCAGGACCGGCCCCCGATACGCCTCCGGTCCCGGCCGCTGCGGCCACACCTCGACCGGGCTGACCGCGATGACGCCGACCGGCGCGGGGCTGATCCCGCCCGCCTGGTCGACGACGAGCCCGCCTCCCGCGGACGCTCCCATGAGCACGACCTTGGCGGCGCCGTTCGCGCGCAGCACCCGCACCGCCGCCGGAAGCGACTTCGACCGGTCGTCCTCGTAGCTGACGACCGCGACCCGGTACCCGGCCTTGGCGAGCCGGTGCATCTCGTCCGTCCAGCTACAGGCGTTGCCGTCGATCTGCGGCGCGAGGACGATGCCCTTGGAACCGGAGCCGAGCAGCAGCACCTGGGTGTCTCCCGCCCAGACGGCGGTACCGTCCGAGTCGCCCGTCAGGCAGGTGGGACGGGCCGTCGAATGGACCTTCGGCGGCGTCGTCGCGGCGGTCGGCTCCCTACTTCCGGAACCCCCGCATCCCGCTGCGAGGAGAGCCGCGGCCACCATGACGCCCGCCGACCGGAAACCCCGCATGTCAGGCCCCTTCCCGCGACGATGCCCGGAATCATGACGGAAAGGGGGACGGCCGGACAAGGTCCGGTATTCACCGTGGTGGTTCTTCCGTGCCCTGCCGGGCGGCTGCCGCGAGGCGGTCGGCGAGGTCCTTGAGGGCTCCGCGCAGTTCGTCGGGGCTGTGGATGGTGAAGGGCCATTCCAGGGAGGCGAGCATGTGCGCCATGCCGTCCAGCCGCTCGGCCTGGACGCGCATCAGGACGCCGCCGGGCCGGTCGGCGAGGGTCACGGCCGCGCCGGCCAGCCGCCGGGCGATCGCGTCGAGCGGACCGTGGATCGTCACCTCGACCTGCCAGCGGTAGGACCCCTGGGCCAGTGTCGATGTCAGGTGGGCCACGGGGTCGAAGTCGTCGGGTGCCGTGAAGTGGCGGTCCCGGGGCGTCGGGGACGTGATGCGGTCGACGCGGAAGGTCCGCAGGCCGTCGCGCAGGTGGTCGTGGCCGACGACGTACCAGCGGCCGGTGTGGAACACCACGCCGTAGGGGTCGATGTCGCGCTCGGTGTGTTCGCGACGTCCGGACTCGTGGCTGATGCCGACCGTCCTGCGGTCGCGGGACGCCTGGGCGAGGGCGAGCAGGACGCTGGTCTCGGGGGCCTGCCCGGCCACGGCGTTGGCGGTGAACGACAGGGTCTCGCGCATGGCGGCGAGCGGTTCACGCAGGGCGTGCGGAAGCACCCGCTCGATCTTGACCAGGGCTCCGGCGCTGGCTGGCGCGGCCGTCCCCATGCCGAGGCGTTCCGCCGCGAGCAGGCCGAGGACGACGGCCAGGGCCTCGTCATTGGTGAGGACCAGGGGCGGCATCCGGTACCCGCGCGCCAGCCGGTAACCGCCGTACCGGCCGCGTTCGGCCTCCACGGGGATGCCCAGGTCGCGCAGGTGGGCGATGTAGCGGCGGACCGTCCGGACGTCGGTGTCCAGGCGGCGCGCCATCTCCGTGCCCGTGAGCCGGGCGTTCGCCTGGAGGAGCTCCAGCAGGGTCAGCACGCGCGTGAGGGGATGTGTCATGGGTCACTCGGCATTTCAGGGCGGGATCTGTCCTGTATCGACCTTACGCTCCCCTCAGAACCTCACTTCAGGGAGATCACATGGCCACCTTCGTACTCGTCCCCGGCGCCTGCCTCGGGGCGTGGGCCTGGGAAGACACCGCCCGCACGCTCCGGGACCAGGGCCACACCGCGCTGCCGCTGACCCTGACCGGCCTCGCCGAACGCGCCGACCAGGCGGACCCCGACACGGACCTGGACACCCACATCGCGGACATCACCGGCTTCATCGAGACGAAGGACCTGCGGGACGTCCGAGACGAAGGACCTGCGGGACGTCACGCTGGTCGCCCACAGCTACGCGGCGGCGCCGGTGACCGGCGCCGCCGCCCGCCTCGGCGACCGGCTGGAGCGCGTGGTCTACGTGGACAGCGCGCCGTTCTCCGCCGGAATGCGCATGCTGGACCTCATGCCCCCGCAGGCGGCGGACGAACTGCGGCAGGAGGTCACCGCGTCCGGCGACGGCTGGAAGCTGCCCGTCGAAGCGATGCTGAGCAGGTCGAGCAGCCTCGACGGCCTTGAGGACAAGATGGACACCCTGCGCGCCCGCGCCACCCCGCACCCGTTCGGCACCTACACCCAGCCCGTCTCCGAACCGGTCGAGCCCGCCGCCGACGTCGACCGCGTCCTGATCGCCTGCCGCGAGTTCACGGCCCTGCTGGACACCGGAATCCCGATGCTGGCCCACCTGAACCAGCCCCCGTGGCGCCGCTTCGACCTGCCGACCGGCCACTGGCCGATGCTGTCGTCCCCAAAGGCCCTCGCCACCGCCCTGAACACCGCCGCCTCCTGAAAACCACCTAACCCGCGTACCCTCACGCCTCATCTCTGCGGCCGACGAGCCGACGCCACACCGCGACCAGCACCGTCACCCCCGCAAGCACCGAACCAAGCAGCAACCAGGGCTTCGTTGCTGTCGCCTCCTCGGCGGGAAGCGGAGCAGGCGGAAGAGCGGGGTCACGCCGTGCGTGCTGGTACTCCTCGTCGAGGATCTGGTGGAAGCGCCGTTCCCGGCGTCCGTTGACCGCGCGTAGCCGCAGCTCGCGCCCTTCCGCCCAGAACCGCTGCCCCGGCTCCCCAGAGAGGAGGACGTGCGCGGTGGCGCGCAGATGCTGTTCGCTGATGTCCCGCAGACCCCAGCGCATCTGCCAGTTGGAGATGATCAGGTTGATGTACATGTGCTGGCGTTGCCGCTCCGAGTCGCCCGCGGCGAAGTACGGACCCCAGGCGCGCCGGTAGACCTCGTCCTCCATCGCCATGCGCAGCAGGTCGGTGTGGACGGCCCGCACCGCCTGCTCGCGGGTGGCCTTGGCCTCGCGCGCCTGGAGGACGAGCGAGACGCTGATGCCGATCAATGCCAGGACCGCCAGCAGCGCGGACGCGGCGCCGTAGGTCTGACCGATCCAGCTGAGCCGTTCCCAGTCGCCGAACCGCGGTGTCCAGGCACGCAGGGCGATGGGAGAGAAGGCGACCAGGCCCGCGGCCAGAGCGATCACCATGAGCAACAGCGTAGTCACGAAGGCCCGGTGAGTGGCGCGGCCTGCGAAAACGCGCCTGACCACCGGTCGGTTCCCCCGTCTCAGGCTTGCCCGGCGGGAGCCGGCAGCGCCGCGATCTCCCGGTCGAAGTAGGTCGCCAGCGGCTCGCCCGCGCCGTGGAGTTCGACGAGCTGCCGGTGGCAGGCGCGGATCACGCCCGGGTCGTCGTGGCGGCGCCCGCCCGAATGCGTGCCGTCCTCGTCGTAGAGGACCTCGTACATCACCGTGTCGCCGAGGAACACCAGCTCAGGGAGGAGGTGGTCGGCCTCCAGGTGGCTGACGTCCGATGCGTCCAAGACCCGGACGTCCTGGACGCCCGCTTCGGCTCGCACCTGGAGCACGTGCAGTTCCCACTGGAGGTAGGGGCTGATCGGCAGCTCGACGATCCGGAGCCGGTGGCTCTCACGTCCGCTCACCGTCGTCGCGGCGCGCTGCTCCGCGATCAACGCGAGCGCGCGGTCCCAGTCGCCGGTGCTCATCGCGACCCAACTGGGCTCGTCGGGCTCACGAAAACTCTGCCGCCGCTCCAGTTTCCAGAATGCGCCGTCGGTCCGTTCATGGTGCTCCCAGAAATCACTGAGATACCCCTGGGCATCCAATTCAACGGCAGGAAGACGCCGCACAAGATCAAGCATCGGGAATGTCAGGCTTGGCGGCGATCACCATGTTCCGTGGAATCACCACGAGGCGTTCGTTATAGCCGACCGAAACCCCTTCAGGTAGCCGTCCGGAGTACTGCTCGGTGAGGTCACGGCCGATCACCGCGACATCGCCATTGTCCAACTCCCAAATGTCGGGACAAGTCGGGTCCGCATTGGTGTCACCCAGCTCAAGTGCGGACTTGCCCAACCTGCGCCTGAAGCCGGCCGCCGGATCGGCCTCCCACGGTCGAGGCATAGCGAAATGTCCTTACCGTAGACGACGGGTGCCGAAAGAGTCTCACTCGTTCAGAGGGTGAGCAAGGCCCACGCACAATGCGTCACCGTCGCGTCCACTCTTTGTGTTGCGGAGCGGCCGGAACAAGGGGACGAGTCGCCGAATGCCGGACGCGTCCGAAACCAGCAATATGGATGGATGAAGGTCAGGCCGGGGTGCCGCGGGCGGCCAGGAGGTTGCAGATCATTGGGTCGTGCTGAGGGCGTACAGAAGTGCGGTGGCCGTGGTGCCGCTGGTGATTTCGCACTGTTCGATGAGGCCGGGGACGTCCGCCAGCGGCACCCACTCGATGCGTTCCGACTCCCAGCCGTCGGTGGGTGGGCCGGTGTACGTCGCGCCGTCGGCCTGGAACACGTGATGGGCGCTGTCGCTGATGCCCGGCGTCGGGTGGACGACCAGGAGCGGCCGGAGGGGATCGGACGGCCGCCATCCCGTCTCCTCCTCACACTCCCGGGCAGCCGCGACCGCTGCGGACTCACCGTCCTCGACCTGGCCGATCGGGATCTCCCAGCCCCACGTGTCGGTGATGAAGCGGTGCCGCCACAACAGCAGGGCGTGTCGCTGCTCGTCGATGACGACCACGCCGGCGCCGGGCGGCGTCCGGATCAAACGGTGGTCCAGTGTCCGGCCCCCGGCGTCCACTTCCGCGAGGCGGATGTCCAGCCAGCGGTCCCGGTACAACTGCTCCTCGGACTTGACCGTCCAGCGCACGCGTCCTCCCCAGCGATCGACATCGGACCACGTCCAAGCTAAGCGCCACGTCAGCCCCCCGCCGGGACCACCACCTCCCGGACGTGTCGTCCCACACGCAAGCACGGCAAGGGCTGCGACATCGCCACATTCCTGGGGACCGGGAAGCCGAGGATCTGACGGATAAGCCATGCCCCGCCGGTAGTTCCGTCGGGAGAATCGGACGCGCCCTTGCGCATCGAGCCCGGAGGCGGGCACTGCGCAGACGCGCGTGGTGGAGAGGAGTCCCGGGGTGGGCAAGCACGAGGACAAGAAGGAGAAGGACGGGCAGTGGGACAAGCCGATTCCTCCTCCGGAGAAAGGCGATCCCAAGGGTGGCGGCAAGCATGAGAAGGCAAGTAGGTGACCGATGCGGCAGAGCTGTCGTCCGGGATGGTCACCGAACTCGCCGAGGCCGGTGCCCTGACGCCGCAGTGGCGCCGCCCGTTCGAGACTGTTCCCCGGCACGTCTTCATCCCCGACACGGTGTGGGTCGAGGAGGGTGACCTCCTGGTCCCGGTGGACCGAGCCGACGACGAGGCCGCATGGCTGGAGCTCTGCTACGCCGACGAGTCGGTGATCACCCAGGTGGACGACGGCGCCCCGGCATTGGCCGGACGGGTCGGCCGGGAGATCACCAGTTCAGCGAGTCGTCCTTACGTGGTGGCGCGCATGTTGGCCGCGCTGGACGTCCAGCCGGGCATGTCGGTGCTGGAGATCGGCACCGGGACGGGATGGAACGCCGCGCTCCTCGCCGAACGGCTCGGCTCGGACAAGGTGGCCTCGGTCGAGGTCGATCCCGTGGTGGCCGCTCGCGCCCGTTGGGTGCTGGGGCAGGCCGGGTACGAGGTCACGGTCATGACCGGGGACGGCGCGCTGGGCTTTCCGGAACGCGCGCCCTTCGATCGAGTGATCGCCACTGTGGCGGCCGACCAGGTTCCCCATGCGTGGGCCGAGCAGACGAGGCCGGGCGGACGCGTCCTGGTGCCGTGGACCACCGACTTCCACAACGGCGCACTGGTGTCCTTCGTCGTCGCATCGGACGGCACGATGCGTGGCCGGATCATCGGGAATGTGGCGTTCATGCGGCTGCGCGACCAGCGTGGCAAGCGCGCTTCACTCAAGCGTCATGTACGCGATGTCCCGGACGCCCGGCGGTCGTTTACCGAGACGCATCCCTATTCGGTCCTCGGGGAGTACGACGCGTCGCTGGCGATCGGGTTGAAGGTGCCGCACTGCAAGCTGATCGTCACACACGAGGCCGATGGCGCGTACACGGTGTGGCTGGTCGATCCGTGGTCGGGTTCGTGGGCCTCCCTGGAACATCGGACGGACGCGGAGAAGTTCCCCGTCCGCCAGTCGGGGGACCGGAATCTGTGGAACGAGGTAGAGGCCGCCTACCGCTGGTGGGACGGTCTGGGGCGTCCCACCGCCGACCGCTGGGGCTTGACCGTCACGCCCGAAGGGCAGCACGTCTGGCTTGATACGGAGGACCGCCCGGTAAGTCGGTAGAACCGGTCATGCGATCTCGTTCGCGTCGGCTTGGGGGCCGTACAGCTTGGTGAGTTGGGCGGCCAGTTTCGCCAGTTCGTCCCGGACGGCCTGCGGGCCTTCGACGTGGACGAGGTCGCCCCAGCCTGCGAGGTGGCGGGCGATGTCGAGCGCGGTCGGGGCGGTGAGGGCGACGCGGACGCGCTCGCCGTGGCCGAGCACTTCGCAGTGGCGGCCGAAGCGGTCCTGGAGGACGCGCAGGTAGCGGGCTTCGATGGTCGCTGTGGCGGTGGTCGTCGCGCGGCGTGCTTCCATCGCGGTGACGACCTCGTCCCAGGCGGTCGCTAGGTCGAAGTCCGCGGGACGGTCGGCCGGGTCGTCCGTGACATGGGCGTCGGTGATGCGGTCCACGCGGAAGGTGCGCCGGCCGTCGGGGGTTGCGGCGATCAGGTACCAGGTGTCGTCCTTGTCCACGAGGCCGAGCGGTGAGATGACCCGTTCTCGTCCGGAGTAGGTGAGGCGGGTCTTGCGACGCCGCACCACCGCGTCCTCCAGCAGATCGACGAGGACGGGGCGCGGGCGGCGGTGTTCGCCCCAGCGGGCCGGGTCGATCACGACCGCGTCCGCTGCGGCCTCGGCGTCCTGCCGGAACGTCGCGGGCAGGGCGCGGACGAGCTTGCGCAGCGCGGCCTTGGCCTCCGGCGCGATCGCCGCTGCCGGGCCGAGCAGCAGGAACAATGCCCTGGCCTCGGACGCCTTGAGCCCGGACAGGTCGGTGCGGGCACCGCCGAGCAAAGCCCATCCGCCGCCGCGTCCCGCCTGCGGATAGACGGGGATGCCCGCCGCCGACAGGGCCTCCAGGTCGCGCCGGGCCGTGGCGACCGAGACCTCCAGTTCGGCGGCGACCTCCGCCGCCGTGACCCGGCCGCGCAACTGCATCAGCAGCAGGACGGCCACCAGACGATCCGCTCTCATGCCCCGAAGATGCCAGGAAAAGTGCTCATTTGGTGAGCACTTTGGCTGGAAATCTGGGTCTCACCCCCCCGGGAACGGAAGGCAGAGGAACATGCTTCGCGGACTCACCGCCATCAGCTTCTACGCCAAGGACGTCGCCGCCGCCCGGGACTGGTACGCCGAGTTCCTCGGCATGGACGCCTACTTCCAGCGGCCCGAGCAGGGCGACCCCGCCTACGTCGAGTTCCGCGTCGGCGACTACCAGCACGAACTGGGGATCATCGACGCGCGGTACGCCCCGCCCGGCCTGGGCGACGAGGACGGCGGCGCGATCGCCTACTGGGCCGTGGACGACCTGGAGAGGACCTGGGATCGGCTGCTGGAGATGGGAGCCGTCCCGTTCGAGAAGCCGACCGAGCGCGGCCCCGGTTTCGTCACGGCCTCGGTGCGTGACCCGTTCGGCAACATCCTCGGAATCATGACCAACCAGCACTACATGGACGTCCTCGCGGGCCGGAAGGGCTGACCCTTGATGACCGAGAACGCACTCGTCCTCGCCGACGTCGCAGCCTGGCGGGCGTGGCTGGCCGAGCACCACGACACCGCCCGCGACGTCTGGCTGATGATCGCCAAGAAGAACAGCCGCGCGGCGACCGTGACGCTGGACGAGGCCTTGGACGAGGCGCTGTGCCACGGCTGGATCGACAGCCACCGCCGCGCCTACGACGGCGACTACTACCTGCAGCGCTACTCGCCGCGCACCCGCCGGAGCCCGTGGTCCCGAATCAACGTCGCGAAGGCGGAAGCCCTGACGTCCGCCGGACGAATGCGCCCAGCAGGCCGTGCGGCCGTCGAGTCCGCCAAAACCGACGGCCGCTGGCCCACCTAACGTGCGCCTTTCCGGCAGCGCCTCGATCGGATCTCCACGATCGGAGCCCAGAGGCGGGGGAGCGGCAACTGCCAGTGTGGAAGCATGACTCCTCTGCCAGGGGCGCTAGTAGCCCCTACTCCCCGAGTGACCGAGGCGGAGTTGATCAGTGGATTTCAGCGACACGCCGGGCTCCACAGCACTACCGACGGCTTGCTGAAGAACCCGCTTCCGGCGGAGACACCTTCCACTCCTGTAGCTGCGGCTTTACCCTGGGGTCCTCATCGCCCCTACGAGGGTTCGCAACGTGCAGGTCCCGGTGCTGCAGCTGCACGGCCAGGGCCCGCATCGTCCCTACGAGGGTTCGCAACAACTCAGCGTCTCCGATGGTCTCGGCCGGGATAATGGTCCTCCTCGTCCAATACCGCTCCTACATCACCGCCGAATTGGAGAGGACTATGGTCGGCCGTCCCCCCGCCGAGTCCCAGGCCCACGAGATGAACCTCTACCGCCGCTACTTCGACCTCGTCGCTGCCGGGGCGAAGACGATCGAGGTCCGCGTTGAGTACCCAAACCTGCGCAACCTCAAGGCTGGCGATCACATTCGCTTTGTCTGCGGCGGCGACGCCGCACTCACTCGCGTCAAGCGCATCTCTCGCTACAACAGCTTCGAGAACATGCTCGACACCGAAGGCCCCGAGCACGTCAACCCCACCAGCCCCCGCGACCAGCAACTGGCTGACATCCGCCGCATCTACGGCCCCGACAAGGAAGCCCTCGGCGTGCTAGCCATCGAGATTGAACTCGTCCCCGGTCCGACGTCCTGACCAGGAGACTTGCGCCGCCGGGCCTCAACGTGGCCTAGATGACACAACGGGCGTCTCCGGTGAACCCCACCACTCCCAACTTGAGGCGGGCGAGCGGAAACTCCCAGTGAGGGAGCGTGTTCATCACCCGGAGGGCGCGTGTAGCCCCATCACTCACCCGAGCGAGCGAAGCGGAGTTGATCAGCGGATTTCAGCAACACGCCGGGCTCGACAGCACTACCGACGGCTTACTGAAAAAGCCGCTTCCGGCGGAGACACCTTCCGCTCCTGTAACTGCGGCTTTACCCTGGGATCCTCATCGCCCCTACGAGGGTTCGCAACTAGAAGCCGTTCGACCGCTGTCCGCCAGCCTTCGCCTATCCTCATCGCCCCTACGAGGGTTCACAACACCTGGATGCTCTCCCGCGGCTGCGTGTCGGTCGCGTCCTCATCGCCCCTACGAGGGTTCGCAGCGATGAGGGGGCCGTCATGCTGGGTGCAGGGCGCATGACCTTCGACCAGGCCACGCAGACCGCACGATCAGGCTTGTCCCGCTCGCCGGGGCGTTTGTCCGGCTCGCGATCGGGCTGGAGGGGCGGTGGAGGTGACGCTGGCCCGTACGCCAACGAGGCCGGTACCACCGGGTGTCGGCCTCGCGTTCCTTGCTCGCTTCAGATCTTCTCTAGCGTCCCTGTGAGCAGCTTCGATACCGCCTCAAGACCGCTCTTTGCGTCCCTCATGACGTGCACGACTCCGGGGCCGTCGCCCTGTTGGCAGGCATACAGCCATGTGCCCCGCCAGCAGCCGGCTGCGGCTCGGACGCCCACGACGTCGATCTGAGCGTCCAGGTCGCCGGTACGGAAGAACTCCTCGAACGTCGGGGTCTCCATGAGCTCAGCTTGCCATCCCGCGCACCGGGCGAGGTGTGCTTCGGCGCTATTAGCGGTGCGATATCAGCTCCCAGAGTTCCTGTGCCGCGGGCAGGTCACGAGCTCCTTCCGGGAGAGCGCGGACGACCTGAGCGGCGGGCAGTGCAACTCGGTCGATCCTGCATTCGGCGGGCAGGCCGGTCAGCAGCGAGAGGGCCTGACGGCTGACCTCGACGGGATCCTGCTGGGCGTGTGCGGCCAGGCGGTACAGGTCGAGCTGGGCAGCGTTGTAGAGGTGGGTCTCGGTGCCGTAGTACCGGCGCGCTGCTTGCCAGGGCTCCTCGACTCGGTCCGCCGACCCGCTGAGGCCGAGCACGAGCACTTGGTCGAACCTCAGGAGTTCTTCTCGTGTTCCAGCCGGGTCGCTGGCGGGGATCGTCTCGAACACACGCTCAGCGTGGCGCATCATGGTCTGCGCATCGCGGTGGCGGCTCTGGAACGCGAGGACTTCGGCCTCGACGGCCGTTGCGTACAGCAGGGTTGCGGTCGGTCGCCGTCCGGCGAGGCGCCGGGCTTGTGCGGCGAGACCGAGGAGCTCGCGCGGATCTTCGTCCGGTCCTGTGACGCGGCTGGTGACTTCCCAGGATCGAGTGTAGGAAGCAAGGAGGCGGTCTCCGGAGGCGTCGGCCAACGACCTGGCCGTGATCCACCACCGTCCAGCCATGCGACGGTCGCCGAGCTGGAGAACGGTCCCGGCGATCAGACGGGCCAGGCGCGCGGAAGTGTGCGCCAGGTCGCGCTTGACCACGTCCGGTTGCGGCTTGGCGAGGTGCGGGGCCATCTCCGCCCAGTCGCGGGCCAGGCCCGCGAGCACCAGTGCCGGCGGGTTCCGGACATATCCCTGAGCGTGGATGGCGTAGGCGCCGGCCCAGTCGTCGAGCATGGCGCGGGACACCGTCGAGCCGGTGACCTTCGGCTGGCTGGCCTGCCACGCCTCACTGAGGACCGCGAGTGCGGGCGCGGCAGCTGTACCGGCCACCAGGGCGGTGGTGTGCTGGAGAAGCTCTCGCCGTCTCACGTCGTCCTCGTCACCGTCAGACTGTGCTTCCACGGTACGCGGCGAAGGCAGGATCAAGGTGCTGTCGGGCAGGCCGTACACCAGCGCATAGACGTCAGCCCATACCGTGGGGACGACTTGACCCCGCTCGTGCCGGGTGACCTGCCGGGCGAGGCTTTTGACCTTCGTAGGAGGAGGGTTCTGGACGCCGCAGGCGGCGAACAGGCGGCGGGCCGTTTCAAACAGACCCCAGCCGTGGGCCTCGCGGAGGGTCCGCAGCCGGATCGCCCAGGTCGGAAGTGCCCTGTCGGCCATACCGCCTCCTCCAAGAGCCCGTATCCCGGCCGCCTGGCGACATGCAGCGTGTCACCGCGCATGTCGCCATTGTCGCCTAGTAGTGCGGAAATCCCAGAGTTTGACTGAGGCCAACACCGGCTGAGGGTTGTGGCCCTCACGAGCGGAGGAGTGGCCCGTGACCACGATGAAGACCGTGATGTCGGAGCGGAGTAGCGCTCCCGTGGCGCGCCTGGCTCCGTTTACCGCCCCGGACGAACCGGCGGTCGCCGTCGACGACCTGTTCGACGGTGACCTGGAACTCATCGTCCAGGGCCCGGAGATCCGCAACGACTACAAGAAGATCGCTGGCAGCAGCGACGCCGCAAAGACCTACGACACCACCGCCACCTGATTCCCATTCGCCAGCCGGAGCCCGGCCGCCCGACCGGGCTCCGGCGGCTCACAGCGAGAGGAGACGGCCGTGCTGAAGCTGAGGATCGACCCGAACGCCGTGGCCTGGAGGTGGAACGGCACCGCGTACGTGACACCAGGCGGCAGGAGCGAACTGGCACCGTTCACTCATCCGCTGGTGGAGCAGGTCGCCGCGACCGACGGAACCCGGACCGCGATCATCGTCCGGGAACGCGCGCCTGGCGGCGCGACCGTGTCAAGGGACCTGGTCGCGGTCACTGCGGACGAGCTCGACTACATCACCGACCAGGCGCGGCGGTGGCCGCTCGACTACGTCTTGATCGAGACCGCGCCCCACCGGCCGGTCCGGCTCACCGCCGGCGCTGTCCGTAGTACCCCTCTGTTCCTGGCTCACCAGGACGGGATCCTGCACGGCTCGTGGGACATGGCCGATCTGCAGCCCTACGCGGGAGGTCTCCACCCCAAAGAGGTCACGCGGATGCTGGTGTACCGGCCGAGGTACAGCACCGATACCGCGTTCGCGGGGATTCGCCGGCTGACCGAGCGCGCGACGGCGACGTTCGGCGGAGACCTGGTCATCCGGTACCCCGAGCCGGTTCTACACGCCGCTCCCCGCGCCCTGGCCGTCGGTGCGGACGTCCTCGCCGCTTTCACCGCCGCGATCGACATGGCGTTGGACGCGCGCCCCCTGGACCCGGACGCGACGCTGTGCCACCTGACAGGCGGCCTGGACTCCGGGTCGATCGGCATCCGCGCCGCCCGGCGCTGGCCCGGTCGCATCAACACCGCCACCCTCGTCATCATCGGAGCTGGCCGCAACCAGCAGATCCGCCGCCGCGCCGAGATCCGAGACAAGGTTCCGTTCGGGCCACATGACCTGTGCCTGGACACCCGAGACCTGCCGATGTTCGCGCCAGGCTGCGCTCGCGTCCGTGGGGAGCTGGTCAGCCCGTATGACGAACCCCTTCATCAGCATTTCGTCGCGCTCAACCGACAGATCGCCGGCCTCGGCGCGCACACGGTCGTCACTGGGCTCGGAGGCGACGAGATGGTCGCCGTCGGGTCAGCTGAGTCCGCCCAGGCCGCCCGGGACAAGCGAGAGGACTTCGACCTGCCGTGGCTCGGGCCGAGGGCGCGCGCAGGGATCGAGTACGGCGACGACGGCATCGCTCCGCCCGCCATGGCCGGCGGGATCACGCTTCTGGCCGCCGAGTGCGTCGCGCCGCCGCTGCTCCAGACCGGGCTGTGGCCTGTCCACCCATTCGCGCACCAAGCCCTGGTCGAGCTCGGCGATCGGTTGCCGTTCTACTGGCGAGAGCTCAAGCAGCTTCAGCGCCGTCACCTGGCGACGTTCGGCCTGTCGGAAGACGCGTGCAACCCGAAGGCGCGCGAGTCGTTCGCCGAGCTGGTCGAGGAGTCACTGATGCTGCACGGGATTCCGCTGCTGCGCCGGATCCTGGACGAGGGGTCGCCGCTGATCGAGGACGGGTTCCTCGACCCTGACGGGCTCAAAGGCATGGTCGCCGCACTGGAGAGCGAGACCTACCGGGAGGACACGCACTCCAAGCTGGTGGAGGTCATCACCTTGGACGCGGCAGCTCGGGCGTTTCTCTGAGGCGATCAGACAGCTCAAGTCGCTCAGAGCGGCGGGCCATCATCCACAAGTGAGCGCTGGTGCGTTGCTCCTCGCGCACCAGCGCGAACCCTTGCGTCAGGTTGTAGCGGGCGACCGCCTCCACCTGGCAGTGGCGCCGCACCCAAGGGATCCCGAGCCGCGCCGCCCGATCGACCGCCCACAGCGCCATCGTCTCGCCGAGCCGGCCCTGCATCTCGGGTCGGGTGATGGACCCGGAGAGGTACAGGGCCGGTTCTTCGCGTTCAGCGTCGCTCCAACCCCATGGCGGACCTACGTCTTGGACGAGCATCTGCCCGACCACGCCCGCCTGGTCGTCGACAAGGACCCACACGTCTCCGTCTGCGTTGTCGCACTGGGCCACCAGGTGCTCCAGCGCTGGACGCCAGCTCTCGAAGCCGCGGGCTTCCTGCCACGCGCAGCGGGCCTCGATAAGGGATCTGACCTGGGGCTTGTCGCTGCTGGTCGCAGGTCGCATCTCCATCACGCCCCCATTCTGCGCCGAGCCCCCGAGTCCTGACAGTGGATCTGGCGTCAGTGATCGTCACGGTCTTCGGCAATAGCCCTCCTTTCGTGCCATCAGAGTGGTGGCGTGCAGCCACTCGGCGCCTCGTCGGCGGGTGATGCGCGGCTACTCCTGGTGCCGTCCGTGGGCGTCCGTCACGTGATGGCGGGGCGTGATGTCGCCTGTCTTGAGGACGTCGGCCAGTGCTGCGGCGAATGTCTCCAGTGCTTCGGCACGTCCCATCGTGGTTTGACTCGTGTCCGCTGGCAACGTTTCTCGATGATTTCCGGGAACGCCCGCGTGCGCCGCCGTTCGGTGTCGGTGATTTTGAGGAACGCGCTCAAGAGCGGGGGTCCGTGCTTCTGGAGATCACCGGGATCTTCCTTGGCATGGCGGCGGCACGGAGGACAGGCTCGGCGGAGCGAGCGAGGATGCAACGGCCGGCGCGTCGGCGGTCGTCGTAGGCATAGACCCGCCAGCGAGAAGCTGAGTGCGGACACTAGCGGTAACTGGGCTGCTCTTCGTTTCGCTTCAATGGCGGGGCGGGATTGCCTCGGGCGAGGGCCCGCATGTTCCGGGTCGTTCCGACGATGGGGAGAGTGATGGGCGAGTGGGCCGCCCCGCAGGAGTTGATCGCGGGTACCGACTGGGCTCGGCTGGAGGTCTTCTTCGGCCCCGGTGAGGGGGCCGGTGTCCGGCCGGTCGAGGAGCTGCTGACCGTTTTGGCGCTAGGTGCGCCTGCCCAGCAGGCGCGCGCGGTGCACGAGCTGGGTGAGGTGATCAACCACCAGTGCTCGGTCATCGAGGCGACTGCTCCGGCGATCCTGGTGGTGGCGGCGCTGCTTCGCCAGCCGGCCACCGCGGGTGTGGTGCTGCCCGCAGAGCTCTACCGTGACCCGCCGCCGCTGCCGTTGCGAGCCGAGCTGCTGGAGCTGATCGGCAGTGTGGTCGTTGATGTCGGCCAGGCCGCCGACGAAAGCGCCCGCCGCTTCGGCTTCCCGCCTTCGCCCGCCCAACTCGCCGCTCGACCCGCCCGGCGCTGTTCGCGGTCGTGCGGGACCTGCTGGATGATCACGATCTCGACATCCGGCACGCCGCCGCCCGCGCCATCACGCCGCTGCTGGAGGACCCTGAACTCACCCACACGGTCCCGTTCTGCGGCCCCGGGTGGAGGTGATCGTAGCTGACCTGCTGCGGCACCGGCCGCGGGGCTGGCCCCGCCTGGTCATCCCTGCTGGTATCCCGGCCAGCTCCCGTTTCTGCGAACCCCCACCCTGGTAAACCCGCCACGGTCGAATACGGAGAAGGGGGCGGGACGCGCCGTCGCCGCCAGTCCGGAGCTGTACGTCCAAGGCTTTGACGTGGTTCGAATGAAGCGCTCAGCATCTTCACGGTCCGACCACCGCTTGTCGCCCGCCGCCACACAAGCTCGGCTCATCCCAGGCGGGCCGGGCGCGGAGGACGAGGCGTGGCTCGCACCATTGCTCGATCTCATCGATAGCCCATGAGGTATCCGACTGCCGACGTCGCTCGAATCGGTCAACATCCGTTCCGGCATCTTGCGGACACACTCACCCATCGGGATGGCGGACTCGCCTGCGCCGTCCTCGCGGCGGCACAGCCATGTCTGACCGTCGTCGTCCGTTAGAACGATGACCTTCGTTCCGGCGAGGTGGAAGGTGGCGTCTTTATGTCCACCCGCCTTCAAAACCTCTTCCATGCGGCCCATACGCTGACCTCCCGCACCAAGCCCTTGTAACCTCACCACCTCCCACCCGCCCCAGCGAGACCCGAGGTTGACCTCCAGGATTTCAGCGACACGCCGGGCTCCACAGCACTACCGCCGGCTTGCTGAAGAATCCGCCTCTGCCGGAGGTTCCTTCCGTCCGTGCAGCTGCGGCTTTACCCTGGGGTTCTCATCGCCCCTACGAGGGTTCGCAACCTGGCGTCGCGGAACGCGAGCGGGAAGGTCTCCTCGTTCTCATCGCCCCTACGAGGGTTCGCAACCGCATCGGCTCGCCCCCGGGGTACATGCCCCCGCCCGGTCCTCATCGCCCCTACGAGGGTTCGCAACCGGTGCCTCCGGAGCTGCTGCGGGTGGGATCGTTGTCCCCATCGTCCCGAGGATTTGCGGCAGGGTGCGCAGGTCCTATGAGAAGGGACGGGAGGGCCTCATGGCTGCTGACACATGCACGTCAGTGGAAGGGTTGCGTCTTCGCCGTCGGAGCTGACGACGTAAGTCGCGCTCATGAGGGTGTCCTGCACGTCTCGACTACCGCTGAAAGCCAAGAGGCCGCGCCGGAGTCGGTCGTCCCACCGAACTCGTCCCATCGGGGCAGGTCAGGGGCGACGCTGCGAGCTCAGGAGGATCTCGGCCAGCGGGGTCCAGTGGTACAGATGGCCGGTTCGCTCCTGACTGACCAGGTTGATCGAGCGAACGGTGAACGGACACTGGGGAGGTGGCTCGGCCAAGGCGCGGAGGACGGGCGCGGCCGGACCGGACGAGTTGCTGTAAGCGACTGAGACGTGCGGCGTCCATTCCGGCTCATCAGCGAGCTGATGGTTGGTGATCGCCCCAGCGACCGCAGCGCGTATCGCTCGTCGCACGGGATCGAAAGCGCGGCCTGGCCGGACGCCAAGCATCACGGCCTCGCTGTGGAACCACAGTCGGCCGAGCTCCACACTGATCGGAAAAACTCCCTTCAGGTGAGCTTCGGCTGCGGCGATCATTGCGGTCACCTCAAGCTCGGGGATCTCGTCGGCGAACCCCACGATCTGTGTAGTCATGTGCAGCCATGTCTCAGGCACCAGGTCAAGCCCGTGGATGTTCGCGAGCCGGCCCTGGCACTGGGCCACCAGCGCGCGGGCGTCGGGCTTGTCTTCTAGGAGGATGTGCCAGACCAGCAGCCGACGACCGGGGCGAACGCCCGGACGCCACCACCAGTGATCAGTCATCCGTTCCGGCAGCGGACTCAAGGTCCCTCCGAGGTGCTGATGGCCTTGTGCTCCGGTGACACGCTCTGGAAGAGGTGGATGCGTTTGGTGCGTTCGGGATCACGCGTCAGCGCGTGAGCGAGCGCTGCGCCTACATACACCTGCGCTCATGGCTCTGGCGCAGAGCGCAGAAGCTCCGCGACCGGCGGGGATGACTCGAACGGCCGAAGGTGCTGTAGGACGACTTGGGTGCGCACTGCGGTTCGGTCGCTGGCGACGTCGGCTGACAGTGCCAGCATCCTGCTGGCGACGGTTGCTGCCTCCTCTGGCTCGTTGGCGTCCGCCAGTGCGACCGCTAGCCACGACAGGTACAGCGCTAGTTCGCGCGCATGGGTCGCGTCATACCTGCCGAGGACTTCCGCCAGTAGAGGGACGGCGCGCAGCGGGCGATGCAGTTCCGTGAAAGCGCGCGCTTCCATGATCTGCAGCTCGCCTGCATCTACCCAGTAGAGGTAGCCGGGATCGTCCTCAGCATGCCCAGCCTCCGCAAGGGCTGCGCTGGCCTCAGCGAGGGCTTTGATGGTGGCGGGAGCGTCCTGGGTCCGTGCGGTCGTCCATGCGATTCGGTCCCACACAAGCGCGCGGGCGCGTGCCGGAGCGTCTGGGGCCAGCGCGTCTCGGGACGCATGGGCGAGTTTGACACTCTCGGTGGGGTCGCCGACGTTGGCGACCTGGTAGGCGAGCGACCCCAGGAGGTTGCTCTCCAGCGTGTGGTCACCGGCCGCGCGGGCGGCGTCGATCCCGAGCCGGTAGATGGCCTCGGCGCGGACATGTTGGCCGGCGTCGCTGGCGATCCATCCAGCGATCTGGGCATGCTCGCCGATGAGTGTGAGGAGGGCTCGACCAGTTCGTTCGTCGTGGCTCGAGTGACGGTAGATGCGCTGAGCGTTCTCCAACTCGCGCACCGCAGGAACGAGGAGATCCCGCCCGGCGAGTACGTCGTCGGCGAGTCGGAGGCCGTGGACGCGCGCGGCGAGGTCGGCGACGATTCCGGCTCCGATGCGCCGTCCGGAGACCTCGGCAAGCCGCGCCCTTAGTTCTTCCCCGGCAAGTGGAGCGATCCCGGGCAACTCGTAGGCCCGCGGGGTGGGCGGCGTTCCGAGCGGGCCACCGAACAGCGTGTCCTCGGCTTGGCCGGTCGCATCGGCGTACAGACGCCGGTAGCGGGCGCCCGGGACATGCTTTCCGGCCTCCCATTCTTTGATCATGTGCGAGAGGGCCGGAACATGCGGCAGACCAGGTAGGTCGCGTGGGTCGGCGGCGGCTCGGAGTCGTCGTGCCATCTCGGGTCGTGACCAGAATGGCGGGGCTTCCCTGGCGGCGCGCAGTCGTGCGCCCAAAGCTCGCTTTTCGGCGGACATGTTGCGATGCACCTCTCGCCGGGTGGGAAGAGGCGGGTGCCTCCACCCCTGATAGCCCCCATTCTCCCCGTTCCGCTGTCTCCTGTGCGGGGCTTCACTGGAGGAGCGGGTGCGAATTAATCACGGAGATTTCCTCGGGTGGTCAGGCACGTGGAATTCGAAGGAGGGAATGCGCGCCCGTGCGACCCGGCCAGGGCAGTCGGCTGTAGACGAGGGCTAGTTCCTCGGCTGCGTCCTCCAACTGGCTGTGGCTCGCGCTGATGCGCCGTCCCCTGGCATCACGTCCAGTGGCCAGCGCTCCGACGTGGAAAAGGAGCGGCCCCGGCCCGCTGCGGGAACAGCGGGGTGTTCCGGGGCCTTGATCGGACACAGGAGGTCCGACCCGTGGCAGATTCTAGGGGTAATCCGGACGTTTATGGGCTGATTGATCAGCCGTGTGCAGAAGTGGATCTCCTGAGTAGGGAGTTCTCTGCCGGTTCGGCCCGGTATTTCGCCGCGCCCTCCAGCTCGAAGATGGGCGCCCTGCTGGGCCCGAGGCTGATCGCGCGGGCTGTCTGGGCGGTCGTGTCATGAGTCTCGTTGTGGAGATCGATCCGGATCTTCTGCTTGCTGCGCTGCACCGGCAGTTCCCTGGGGTGCCGACATGGCGTGGGGAGTTCACCGGGACGTGGTGGGCGCTGCTCGGTGACCGCCTGGTCGAGGCCCCGACGGCTCGGGAGCTCGCTGACCGCATCCGGCACGTCGTTCAGCCGCCGTGGCCGCCGCGTCGGCCGCCGATGACCGTCCGTCCGATCCAGGAGGACGCTCCGCCCCCTCCGCTCGTCACCGTGACGGCCCGGCGTCTGGCGGCGGACGTGCCCTTGGCCCCTCCGCCGACGGTGATGGCCGGCTTCAGGGAGGCGCGGCGCCTCGATGGGCGTCCCGCGCAGCAGCCTGTTCGGCAGCGGGCTCGGGCGTTGGTGCTGGTTGGGGCCACTGCGGTTCTTGTCGGCGCGGTCGTGGCGTGGGATGTGGTGAGCGTTCTGTGCGGATGACTCGGACGCCCTCCCGCGAGCGCTACCTGAATGAGCTCGCCGAACTACTCACCGCGGCCGGGTGGACGGTCACCCCTCGGTACGAGCTGTCCCCACCGTTGGTGCGGGTGACGCATCCCGCCTTGGAGCGGACCGGTCTTTCGGTGCACGTCGAACCGCTGCTTTGCGGGGACGATGAGGTCGCCTGGTTCTGCGACTCCTCCGGCCGTTATCTCGGCACCCGTTTCCAGCTGCCGCAGGTGCTCGCTGCCGTGCACGACGTCCTGGGACCGCTCGTCGCTGAGGCCGGTTGGCCCGTCCCGTCCGACGAGCCGCAGGCCCGCCCTCGGCCCCGGCTCGGAAGGAAGCCGTGGTGAGCGACTTCGATGGTTCGGCCCGGCGCGCGCTGGTATCGCTGCAACCGCTGCTCTCGGTGCACCGATTCACCACCGAGTTGAGTGACGGCGGCTTGCGCGTCATGGTCCGTCCCCCCAAGACCGATCCGCTCGATGAGCCTGCGGACATCCTCGCCGAGGGGCTGATCACCTGCGTGCGCCGTCAGGACGACGGGGACCGCTGGTGGTGGTTCCTCGACGGCGCTCCGCTCGCCGAGATCGACCATCCATACGAGGCGATCACCGCGCTCAAAGGCGCGTTCGCCGTCCGACTCGATGCCAGAGGAGCGTGAATGACCGTCCCCGCCATCTCGCCGGCCACGTCCCGAAGCGAATGGGAGCGGCTGTGGTTGGAGCTCACGCGCCGCTGCCAACTGGCCTGCCGTCACTGCTACAACGCGTCCGGCCCCCATCGGCTCGCCGGGACGATGACGTCCGCCGACTGGCATCGCGTGATCGACCAGGCCGCTGACCTGGGCGTCCGTGAGCTTTGTGTCATCGGTGGTGAGCCGACCCTCTATCCGGGGCTGGCCACGCTGATCAACCGCGCGGTCGGGGCCGGGATCGGCGTCGAGGTGTACTCCAACCTCGTCCACATCAGCGACGACCTGTGGCGCGTCCTCGCCCAGGACGGCGTGCGGCTCGCGACGTCCTGGTACAGCGACGACCAGCAGCAGCACATCGCGATCACCGGACGTCCGACCTGGCGGCAGACCCGCGCCAACATCGACCGCGCCCTAGAGCTGGGCGTCCCGCTGCGGGTCGGCATCGTTCGGGTGCTGGACGGGCAGCGCATCGACCAAGCGCGCGCCCAACTCCGGCATATGGGTGTCGCAACCGTCTCGGTCGACCGGACTCGGCGGATTGGCCGGGCCGCCGAGGCGGGTGTCGGTCCGCTCGGCGAACTGTGCGGACGGTGCGGAGACGGACGGGCCGCCATCGGACCGGACGGCGAGGTCTGGCTGTGCACGATGGCCCGAACCATCTCTGCGGGCAACGTTCGCGCACGAGACCTGGCCGACGTCCTCTCCGGGCAGGCGTGGCGCGAGCTGCGCACGACGTTGCCACACAGGAACACCGACGCCGTCGAGTGCAAGCCGAACGGCGACAGCAACGATTGCGCGCCCGCCGAAAAGCAGTCCTGCGACCCGTCCTTCTGCAACCCTGACGACTGAAGGGGCGACCGATGCCGCACACCTGGGAAACGCACGCCCAAGACCTCGCCGCCCGCATCACTCATCCGGGTTCGCGCTGGTGGGGGCCGTTGTGCTCCACTCCCCGCCATCTGCTCGTCCCCCGCTGGTGGGAGGACGACGACGACCGCTGGACGCTGCGCGACGGCTCGGACGACCCCTCCGCATGGCTCCGGACGGTCTACAGCGACCGAACCCTGGTCACCAAGGTCGGCCCTCGCCATGCCGACCATGCCGCCCCCGACGACGCCACGACCGGACGTCCGACCTCGTCCTCCACGCTGCCCGGTCTCCTGCTGACGATGTACCGGCACGCCCACCTGTATCAGGGGGCCGACGTCCTGGACGTGGGCGTGGGATCGGGTTACGGCACCGCGCTCCTGTCCGCCGCGCTCGGCGGCGACACTCTCACCGCCATCGACGTCGATCCATACCTGGTCGAAGCCGCCGCCGACCGCCTTGGCCGTCTTGGCGTTCGTGCCCGGCTTGTCACGGGTGACGCGACCGAACCGCTGCCCGGCAGCTATGACCGCATCGTCTCCACTGTCGCCGTCCGGCCCATCCCGCCCTCCTGGCTCGAAGCGCTCCGGCCCGGCGGACGGCTTGTGACGACCCTGACCGGCATCAACGCGATCCTCACAGCGACCAAGACCGATGACGCGGCCCCGATGGTCGCCAAGGGGCGCATCGAATGGGACCGCGCCGGGTTCATGTCCACCCGCTCCGGCCCCGACTACCCGCCTGCCCCGACCACCGAGCCCCACGAGGACGACGCAGACGAGAGCATCGGCCGCTACCCGGTCGTCGAGGTCGACGAGTCCTGGGAGCTGCGCTCGATGCTCGAAATCGACCATCCCGGCATCACTCACCGCTTCGAGCACAGCGGCGACCGCCGAACCGCCTGGATGTCCCACCCGGACGGCTCGTGGGCGCGGGCCACGGCCATAGGGGACGCGCCGCCGCTCGTCCACCAAGCCAGCCCCCGCCGTCTCTGGGACGCGCTGGACGACATCCGCCACCGCTGGCTCACCGACGGCGAACTCGCGCTCTACGGCGCACGAGCCTGGGTCTCCGCCAGCGGCACGATCCACCTGGCGCGCGGCTCGTGGCGCGGTCGCATCGGCCCTGCATAAGCGATGACCCGCCCCCCGGGGCGGACGCAGCGCAGTCCGGGGGACGGGTCATAGACCTAGCGGACGGGCGTCAGCGGCTTCGTGAAGAGGGCCTTGCCGTTGAGGTCGCGCAGCGTGACGGTCAGCGTCTCGGACGCGGCGTCGATGGTGACCTGGCCGAAGAACTGGAAGCCCTCGGCCGGGGACGTGTTCGCGTGCGGCGGCGCCTGCTGGAACTTCAGCGTCGCGCCGAACGTCGAGTCCAGCGCGTTCGGCCCGAAGGCGCCGGCGTTCAGCGGCCCGGACACGAACTCCCAGAACGGGTCGAAGTCGGAGAACGCGGCCTTCGCCGGGTCGTAGTAGTGCGCGGCCGTGTAGTGGACGTCGGCGGTCAGCCACACCATGTTCCGGACGCGGTGCTTCTTCGCGTAGCTCAGCACCTCCGCGAACTCGCGCTCCCGTCCCAGCGGCCGGCCGTTGTCGCCCTGCGCCACACCCTCGATGTTCGGCTTGCCCTCGGTGCCGTCCGGGACGATCAGGCCGAGCGGCAGGTCGTTGGCGATGACCTTCCAGGTCGCGCGGGACGCGCGCAGCTCGCGCTTCAGCCATGCCACCTGCTCCGCGCCGAGCAGGCCGGGGCCGGACGTCTCGGTGCCGGGCGTGTTCGGGTTCTTGTACGTCCGCATGTCCAGCATGAACACGTCCAGCAGCGGCCCGTAGGAGACCTTGCGGAAGATCCGGCCGCCGACCTGCGCGCGGACGGTCGTCGGCGTGTATTCGAACATCGCGCGCCGGGCGCGGGCCGCCAGGACGTCCGCGCGCTTCTCGGTGTACCCCGGACGGTCGATGACCTCGCCCGGGTACCAGTTGTTCAGCACCTCGTGGTCGTCCCACTGGTAGAGCATCGGGACGCGCGCGTTGAAGGCGCGGAACGCGGTGTCCTCCAGGTTGTAGCGGAACTGCCCGCGGTACTCGGCGAGCGTCTCGGCGACCTTGGTCTTCTCGGGCGTCACCAGGTTGCGCCAGGTGCGGCCGTCCGGAAGCGCGACGGTCGGCGCCATCGGGCCGTCGGAGTACACCAGGTCGCCGCTGCACAGGAAGAAGTCCGGGTCCACCGCGGACATCGCGTCGAAGATCCGGTAGCCGCCCATTTCGGGGTTGATGCCCCAGCCCTGCCCGGCCAGGTCGCCCGACCACACGAACGAGAGGTCGGAGCGGCGGCGGGGCGCGGTGCGCAGGCGTCCGACGGCGGGCGCGGACGTCACGCCGTGCCGGTCCAGGTCCGCGAGGACGACGCGGTAGTGCAGTTCCTCGCCCGCCGGGAGGCCGCGCAGGAAGGTCTTGCCGGTCAGGTCGGTGTCGGGGGTGAGCACCGGGCCGCGGAACCGCTCCGCGCCGCGGAAGTCCGGCCGCCGGGACACCTCGACCAGCATCCGCGCCGGACGGTCCGACCGCGTCCAGACCACGGCCTCGCGCGCGGTCACGTCCCCGGCCTGGACGCCGTGGGTGACGCGGGCGCGGCCCGAGCGCAGCAGCGCGGGCGCGGTCCGGCCCGCCGGGAC
>NZ_QURH01000169.1 GCF_003428695.1 Actinomadura logoneensis | reverse complement strand
CGGGCGGCGCGGGCCGCTCCGGACGGGCCGGACCCGCGGCGCCGGACGGGGACGGCTGTCCCCCGCCCGCACCGCCGAGCTGCGGCGCGCCGAAGACGACCGTGCGGTCGCCCATCGGGCGCGCCGGCTGCGGGGAGCCCTGGTCGCCCTCACTGGAACCGGCCGCCCGGCCCTCCGCGCCCCCGGACTTCTCGTCGTCCTGAGGCGACGGCCACTGCGGGCCCTGCGTGCCGTCGTTCTCGGTCATCGTCAGGCTCCTTCGGGCGGATATTCCCACGTGAGGGGGGTCCCCACGATGTGACGCATCGGCTCAAGCCTGCCCCGATCTCCGGGGGAATCGCAAATCATCTCCCCCTTGGACGCCATGCTCCGTCCGCCCGTTCCCACCCGCGCCGTCCAGTGCGGCCCGAAACCGGCGCCCGCGGCGCGCCCGAGGAGGCCTCCGAGGGGGCGTCCGCCCAGGCACCGGCGCCGGAACGTGAAGAGGCCCCCGCCGGATGGCGGGGGCCTCTCACTGACTACTGCCGCTTAGCGGTTGTACTGACCGAAGTCGTACTCCTCCAGCGGGACGGCCTCGCCGGAGCCCTGTCCGAACGAGTAGTCCGCGCCGTCGTCGTAGGAACCGACGGAGTACACCGCGGCCTTCGCCTCCTCGGTCGGCTCGACCCGGACGTTGCGGTACTGCGGCATGCCGGTACCCGCCGGGATGAGCTTGCCGATGATGACGTTCTCCTTGAGGCCGAGCAGCGGGTCGCTCTTGGCGTGCATGGCCGCCTCGGTGAGCACCCGGGTCGTCTCCTGGAAGGACGCCGCCGACAGCCACGACTCGGTCGCGAGCGAGGCCTTGGTGATGCCCATGAGGACCGGACGGCCCGCCGCGGGCTTGCCGCCCTCGGCGACCACCGAACGGTTGGTCTCCTCGAACATCGGCCGCTCGACCAGATCGCCCGGCAGCAGGTCGGTGTCGCCCGACTCGAGGATGTTCACCCGCTTGAGCATCTGGCGGACGATGATCTCGATGTGCTTGTCGTGGATCGACACACCCTGCGACCGGTACACCTCCTGGACCTCGTGGACCAGGTGGAGCTGGACCGCGCGCGGGCCGAGGATGCGCAGCACCTCGTGCGGGTTCTGCGCACCGACGATGAGCTGCTGGCCGACGTCGACGTGGGCGCCCTCGAAGACGCCGTCCGACAGCCGGGCCCGCATCGGGACCTGGTAGGCGATCTCGTCGGTGCCGTCGTCCGGCACCACGATGATCTTCCGGGTCTTCTCGGTCTCGTCGATCTTGATCCGGCCGGCGACCTCGGAGATCGGGGCCACACCCTTGGGGATGCGGGCCTCGAAGAGCTCCTGGACACGCGGCAGACCGTGGGTGATGTCACCACCCGCGACACCACCGGTGTGGAAGGTGCGCATGGTCAGCTGCGTACCCGGCTCACCGATGGACTGGGCGGCGATGATGCCGACGGCCTCGCCCACGTCCACCCGCTTGCCGGTGGCGAGCGAGCGGCCGTAGCACGCGGCGCAGACACCGATCTTGGCCTCGCAGACGAGCGCGGACCGGGTCCGCACCTCCTCCACGCCGGCCTCGACCAGGCGGGTGATCACCGTGTCGGACAGGTCGGTGTCGGCCGGGAAGATGACCGTCCCGTCCACCGTCACGTCCTCGGCGATCGTCCGGCCGACCAGGCTGGTCTCCGACTGCACCGGCTTGACCAGGGTGCCGTCGGGGGCGCGGTCGGCGACCCGGAAGGCGATCGTGCGGTCGGTGCCGCAGTCGATCTCCCGGACGATGACGTCCTGCGCGACGTCCACCAGACGACGGGTCAGGTAACCCGAGTCGGCGGTCCGCAGCGCGGTGTCGGCCAGACCCTTGCGGGCGCCGTGCGTCGAGATGAAGTACTCGACGACCGACAGGCCCTCGCGGAAGGACGACTTGATCGGACGCGGGATCGTCTCACCCTTCGGGTTGGACACCAGGCCGCGCATACCGGCGATCTGCCGCAGCTGGAGCGGGTTACCGCGGGCGCCCGACTGGATCATCATCCAGATCGGGTTGTCCTTCGGGAACGCCTTCTCCATGTCGGCGGCGACCTCGGCGGTGGCCTTGTTCCAGATCCCGATGAGCTCCTGCTTGCGCTCCTCGTCGGTGATCAGACCGCGGTTGTACTCGCGCTGCACCTTGGCGTCGTCACGCTCGTGCTCGGCCAGGATGGCGGCCTTGTTCGGCGGCGTGATGACGTCCTCGATCGAGATGGTCACACCGGACCGGGTGGCCCAGTGGAAACCGGTGCTCTTCAGGGCGTCCAGCGCGTCGGCGACCTCGACCTTGGGGTAGGTCTCGGCCAGCTCGTTCACGATCGCGGAGAGCTGCTTCTTGCCGATCTCGGCGTCGACGAACGGGAAGTCCGCCGGCAGCGTCTCGTTGAACAGCGCGCGGCCGAGGGTGGTCTCCAGCCGGTAGGGCTGGCCGGGCTCGTAGCCCTCGGGGGCCACCCAGTCGCGCGGCGGCGGGACGTCCTTGAAGCGCAGCTGGATCTTGGCCTGCAGGTCCAGCTCGCGCCGGTCGTAGGCCATGATCGCCTCGGCGATCGAGCCGAACGCCCGGCCCTCGCCGACCGCGCCGTCCTTCTGCGTCGTCAGCCAGTAGAGGCCGATGACCATGTCCTGGGTGGGCATGGTGACGGGCTTGCCGTCCGACGGCTTCAGGATGTTGTTGGTCGACAGCATCAGGATCCGCGCCTCGGCCTGCGCCTCGGCGGACAGCGGCAGGTGCACCGCCATCTGGTCGCCGTCGAAGTCGGCGTTGAACGCCGTGCAGACCAGCGGGTGGATCTGGATGGCCTTGCCCTCGACCAGCTGCGGCTCGAACGCCTGGATGCCGAGGCGGTGCAGCGTGGGCGCCCGGTTCAGCAGCACCGGGTGCTCGGTGATGACCTCTTCGAGGACGTCCCACACGACCGACTTGGCGCGCTCGACCATCCGCTTGGCGGACTTGATGTTCTGCGCGTGGTTGAGGTCGACCAGCCGCTTCATGACGAACGGCTTGAACAGCTCCAGCGCCATCTGCTTGGGCAGACCGCACTGGTGCAGGCGCAGCTGCGGGCCGACGACGATGACCGAACGGCCGGAGTAGTCGACGCGCTTGCCCAGCAGGTTCTGGCGGAACCGGCCCTGCTTGCCCTTCAGCATGTCGCTGAGGGACTTCAGCGGACGGTTGCCCGGACCCGTGACCGGACGGCCGCGGCGGCCGTTGTCGAACAGCGCGTCGACGGCCTCCTGCAGCATCCGCTTCTCGTTGTTCACGATGATCTCGGGCGCGCCGAGGTCGAGCAGACGCTTGAGCCGGTTGTTCCGGTTGATCACGCGGCGGTACAGGTCGTTCAGGTCGGAGGTCGCGAAGCGGCCACCGTCCAGCTGGACCATCGGACGCAGGTCCGGCGGGATCACCGGAATGCAGTCCAGCACCATGCCGAGCGGGCTGTTGCGGGTGTTCAGGAACGCCGAGACGACCTTGAGCCGCTTGAGCGCGCGGGCCTTCTTCTGGCCCTTGCCGGTGCGGATGATCTCGCGCAGCTTCTCCGCCTCGGCGTCGAGGTCGAAGTTCTGGAGCCGGGCCTGGATGGCCGCGGCGCCCATGCCGCCCTCGAAGTACTTGCCGAACCGGTCGCGCATCTCGCGGTAGAGCAGCTCGTCGCCCTCGAGGTCCTGGACCTTGAGGTTCTTGAAGCGGCTCCACACCTCGTCGAGCCGGTCCAGCTCGCGCTGGGCGCGGTCGCGCAGCTGCTTCATCTCGCGCTCGGCGCTGTCGCGCACCTTGCGCTTCTGGTCGGCCTTGGCCCCGGCCTCCTCCAGCTCCGCCAGGTCGGACTCCAGCTTCTGCTGGCGTCCCTCCACCTGGGCGTCGCGGGCCTGCTCGATCTGCTGGCGCTCGACCGAGATGTGGGCCTCCAGCGTGGGCAGGTCGCGGTCACGCCGCTCCGCGTCCACGCTGGTGATCATGTAGGCCGCGAAGTAGATGATCTTCTCGAGGTCCTTGGGCGCCAGGTCGAGCAGGTAGCCCAGCCGGGACGGCACGCCCTTGAAGTACCAGATGTGCGTGACGGGCGCGGCCAGCTCGATGTGGCCCATCCGCTCACGGCGCACCTTGGCACGGGTCACCTCGACGCCGCAGCGCTCACAGATGATGCCCTTGAACCGGACGCGCTTGTACTTGCCGCAGTAGCACTCCCAGTCGCGGGTCGGACCGAAGATCTTCTCGCAGAAGAGCCCGTCCTTCTCCGGCTTGAGGGTCCGGTAGTTGATGGTCTCCGGCTTCTTCACCTCGCCGTGCGACCACTGGCGGATGTCGTCGGCGGTCGCGAGGCCGATGCGAAGCTCGTCGAAGAAGTTGACGTCAAGCAACTTGTTTCCCCTTGAGTTGATCAGACCTCGTCGACGCTCATCGCGCCCTCATTGGGGCGACGGGAGAGGTCGATGCCGAGCTCTTCCGCGGCGCGGAAGACGTCCTCGTCCGTGTCCCGCATCTCGATGGACATGCCGTCGCTCGAAAGCACCTCGACGTTGAGGCAGAGCGACTGCATCTCCTTGATGAGGACCTTGAAGGACTCGGGGATGCCGGGCTCGGGGATGTTCTCGCCCTTGACGATGGCCTCGTAGACCTTCACACGACCGAGAACGTCGTCGGACTTGATGGTGAGCAGTTCCTGCAGGGCGTAGGCGGCGCCGTACGCCTCCAGCGCCCACACCTCCATCTCACCGAAGCGCTGGCCACCGAACTGCGCCTTACCGCCCAGCGGCTGCTGGGTGATCATCGAGTACGGGCCGGTGGAACGAGCGTGGATCTTGTCGTCCACCAGGTGCAGCAGCTTGAGGATGTAGGTGTAGCCGACCGCGATCGGGTCGCGGTACGGCTCGCCGGTGCGGCCGTCGAAGAGCTTCGCCTTGCCGCCCGGGCCGACCATGCGGTTGCCGTCCCGGTTGGGCAGGGTCGAGGAGATCAGGCCGGTGACGTCGTCCTCGCGGGCGCCGTCGAACACCGGGGTGGCCGCGCGGGTCCACGGCTCGGCCTGGTCGGCGCCGATCGCCTTGAGCTCGCGCTTCCACTCGGCGTCGTCGCCCTCGACCTTCCAGCCCTGGCTGGCGACCCAGCCGAGGTGGGACTCGAGGACCTGGCCGACGTTCATCCGGCCGGGGACGCCCAGCGGGTTCAGCACGATGTCGACGGGCGTGCCGTCCTCCAGGAACGGCATGTCCTCGACGGGCAGCACCTTGGAGATGACGCCCTTGTTGCCGTGCCGGCCGGCCAGCTTGTCGCCGTCGGTGATCTTGCGCTTCTGCGCCACGTAGACGCGGACCAGCTCGTTCACGCCGGGCGGGAGCTCGTCGCCCTCGTCGCGGGAGAACACCCGGACGCCGATGACCTTGCCCTGCTCGCCGTGCGGCACCTTCAGCGAGGTGTCGCGGACCTCGCGCGCCTTCTCACCGAAGATCGCGCGCAGCAGCCGCTCCTCCGGGGTCAGCTCGGTCTCGCCCTTCGGCGTGACCTTGCCGACCAGGATGTCGCCGGGGACGACGTCCGCGCCGATGCGGATGATGCCCCGCTCGTCCAGGTCCGCCAGGACCTCCTCGGAGACGTTCGGGATGTCCCGGGTGATCTCCTCGGGGCCGAGCTTGGTGTCCCGGGCGTCGACCTCGTGCTCCTCGATGTGGATCGAGGACAGGACGTCGTCCTGCACGAGGCGCTGCGACAGGATGATCGCGTCCTCGTAGTTGTGGCCCTCCCACGGCATGTACGCCACCAGGAGGTTCTTGCCCAGGGCCATCTCACCGGTGTCGGTGCAGGGGCCGTCGGCGACGACCTGGCCGACCTCGACCCGCTGGCCCTCGAACACGATCGGCTTCTGGTTGAAGCAGGTGCCCTGGTTGGACCGCTTGAACTTGGCGACCCGGTAGGTGTTGCGGGTGCCGTCGTCGTTCATGACGGTCACGTAGTCGGCGGAGACCTCCTCGACCACGCCGGCCTTCTCGGCCACGATGACGTCGCCGGCGTCGACGGCGGCGCGGTACTCCATGCCCGTGCCGACCAGCGGGGCCTCGCTGCGCAGCAGCGGCACCGACTGGCGCTGCATGTTGGAGCCCATGAGCGCGCGGTTGGCGTCGTCGTGCTCCAGGAACGGGATCATCGCGGTCGCGACCGAGGTCATCTGGCGCGCCGAGACGTCCATGTACTGGACCTCGTGCGGCGGGATCAGCTCGATCTCGCCGCCCTTCTTGCGGACCAGGACCTGGGGCTCGGTGAACCGGCCCTCGTCGTCCAGCAGCGAGTTCGCCTGGGCGACGACGAAGCGGTCCTCCTCGTCGGCGGTCAGGTAGTCGATCTGGTCGGTGACCTGACCGTCCACGACCTTGCGGTACGGGGTCTCGACGAACCCGAACGGGTTCACCCGGCCGTACGCGGCGAGCGAGCCGATCAGGCCGATGTTCGGGCCTTCCGGCGTCTCGATCGGGCAGGCGCGGCCGTAGTGCGACGGGTGGACGTCGCGGACCTCCATGCCCGCGCGCTCACGGGACAGACCGCCCGGACCCAGCGCGTTCAGGCGGCGCTTGTGGGTCAGGCCCGCGAGCGGGTTGGTCTGGTCCATGAACTGCGACAGCTGGCTGGTGCCGAAGAACTCCTTGATGGAGGCGACGACCGGCCGGATGTTGATCAGGGTCTGCGGCGTGATCGCCTCGACGTCCTGGGTGGTCATCCGCTCGCGGACGACCCGCTCCATGCGCGCCAGGCCCAGCCGGACCTGGTTCTGGATCAGCTCGCCGACGGTGCGCAGGCGGCGGTTGCCGAAGTGGTCGATGTCGTCGACCTCGATCGGCACGGACGCGCCGCCGAGCGACGCCTCCTCCTCACCCGCGTGCAGGCGGACGAGGTACTCGATCGTCCCGACGATGTCGTCCTCGGTCAGCGTGCCCTGGTTGGTCTCCAGGTCCAGCCCGAGCTTCTTGTTGACCTTGTAGCGGCCCACCTTGGCCAGGTCGTAGCGCTTCGGGTTGAAGTAGAGGTTCTCCAGCAGGGTCTGCGCCGACTCCTTCGTCGGCGGCTCGCCCGGACGCAGCTTGCGGTAGATGTCCAGCAGCGCGTCGTCCTGGCCGGAGGTGTGGTCCTTCTCCAGGGTGATGTTGATCGACTCGTACGAGCCGAAGCGCTCGCGGATGCGCGCCTCGTCCCAGCCCAGGGCCTTCAGCAGGACGGTGACCGGCTGCTTGCGCTTGCGGTCGATGCGCACGCCGACGTTGTCGCGCTTGTCGATCTCGAACTCCAGCCAGGCACCGCGGCTGGGGATGACCCGGCAGCCGTAGATGTCCTTGTCGCTGGCCTTGTCGAGCGCGCGGTCGAAGTAGACGCCGGGCGAGCGGACGAGCTGGGACACGACGACCCGCTCGGTGCCGTTGATGATGAAGGTGCCCTTGGAGGTCATGAGCGGGAAGTCGCCCATGAACACCGTCTGGCTCTTGATCTCACCGGTGGTGTTGTTGATGAACTCCGCCGTGACGAACATGGGGGCGGAGAAGGTCATGTCCTTGTCCTTGCACTCCTCCGCGGAGTACTTGGGCGGCTCGAACCGGTGGTCGCGGAACGAGAGGGACATGGTCCCGGAGAAGTCCTCGATGGGACTGATCTCTTCGAAGATCTCTTCGAGGCCCGACTGCGTCGGGACGCTCTTACTTCCGGCCTTCTGGGCCGCCTCGACCCGGGCCTTCCACCTCTCGTTGCCCAGCAACCAGTCAAAGGAGTTGGTCTGAAGGGCAAGGAGGTCCGGGACTTCGAGCGGCTCCTTGATGCGCGCGAAGGAGACGCGGTTCGGACCGGTTGCGGTATTCGAGGCGTTGCGCGAGGCTGCCAAGAGTGGTCCTTCCGAGGGCTCGCGGCGTAACTGACGACACGCACGCCAGACGATTCAAGATGCGAGACCGGCACGATGAGGTCCAAAACGGACCATGGCAGGAGTGCTCTCGCAGGTGAATAGTCAGAGGGCAGCGCAAAGGGGCAGTGTAGTCGACAACCACACCGCTCGCAACTCCAGCGCCGCAGTATGCATCACAGTTGCCTGCGAGCATCGCTCGTCCGACCCGACTAGTCAAGAGCGCACTTGGACTTTTCGGGCTCTGACCTGCAGTGAGGAAGGCCATAGTTTAGAGCCCTCCCGGGGACGGCCCCGCAGCGCCGGTGCGGCGGCGTGCCGAAACGCGTCGAGCGACCGCCCGGGGAGGGGAGATCGCTCGACGTGGCAGGGGTTCCCGGGGTCTCGTTCCGGTCCTGCCGCAGGACCGTTTTCGGGACGGAACGGGAGCCGGTGCGGGAGGCCCGCGGCGTCCCGCCGGCGGCCCTCCGGGGGCCGGTTTCCGCCCGGCTCGGGGGCCTGTCGCCGGGGCTGCACCGCGGGGCCCCGGAGGGCCCGCCCGGGCGTGTCGCGTGTCGCCCGCCCTGACGGGGTTCCGACCGGGTCCCCCGCGCCGTCCCGCTCTGCCGGACGGCGCGGCTGCGGTGCAGGGCGGGGCGGGACGGTGCGGTGCGGTGCGGTCAGAGCATCTGGAGGTCCGAGACCAGCCACTGGCCGTTGGTCTTCTTCATGACCATGCGCAGCGTGTACTGGTTCGGCGTGCGGGACGCGGTGGCCTGCTTCGCGGTCGTCTGGTCCAGGTAGACCAGCGCGATCGCCTTGTCGCCGTCCACGCTCTCGACGGCCGTCTTCACCGCCTGGCCCTCGACCACCGCCTGCTGCTTCTGGGCGCTGGCCTTGACCTGCGTGATCTGCTGGTCGAACTGGGTCTTGAAGTTGCCGGTGGTGCGGCTCGCGGCCCGCTTCAGGTCCGAGTCGATCGTCCGGTAGTCGTAGGACGAGATGTCCTCGGCCGCGCGGGTCGCCGCGAACTGGACCTGCTTGGAGTCCTTGTCGCCGCCCGTGATGTGCGACTTGCCGACCAGGAACCCGACGAGCCCGGCCGCCAGCGCGAGGTTCACCGCGATCAGGGCCCAGACCGTGCCGCTGACCGATGTGAGGAACCCGCCCCTTCGGCCGTCCGTACCGGCCTTGCGGGCCTTCGCGGTCCTCTTCGCCTTCTTCGCCTTCTTCGCCGGCTCGTCCGCGGACGGTTCGGCGTCGGCCTCCGCCTCGTCGTCCGCGTCAGTGGCGGGCTCCGGCGTGTCCGTGATCGTGTCGGACGCGGCGGACGCCTCCGAGCCCTCGGGCTCGGCCTTCTCCGCGTCCTCGTCCGACGCGTCGGCGTCGGCGTCGGCCTTCACATCCGCGTCGGCCTTCACATCCGCGTCGGCCTTCACATCCGCGTCGGCCTTCACATCCGCGTCGGCCTTCACGTCCGCGTCGGCCTTCGCCTCGGAGGCGTCGTCCGCGTCGGCGTCGGCCTTCTCAGGCTCCTCGGCCTTCTCGGTGCTCTCGGCGGACTTGGCCTCTGTAAGGGCCTCAGCGGGCTTCTCCGGCGATTCCGGGACGTCCCCGGCATCGGTGGAACCGGCGGCCCGCTCCGCCTCGCGCTCGGCCTCCTCGGCCTCCCGGGCGGCCTCCTCGGCCATCCGGCGGGCGATCTCGGCCTTGAGCTTGGCCTCCTGGGCCCGGCGGGCCCGCTCCTGCGCGCTGATGTCGGTCGTCACGGGACCATCCCCATCTTCGACACGAGCCACTTGCCCTTGACCTTCGACATGTCCATGGCGAACCGGTAGTAGCGCGGCTGGCCGTTCGGGACCTTCGGGCTGGTCGTGGTCGCGGTGATCGAGACCAGCACCTCGGCCGAGCCGCCGTCCATCGAGACGATGCCCGCGCGGACCTGCTGGACCGACGAGGTCGACTGGGACTTGGTGGCGATGTCGGCGATCTGCTTGGCCTGCGTGGCCCACTGGTTCTTGATCTCGCCGGTCATGCCGCTGGTGACCCGCTCGACGCCCTGCTGGACGGTCCGGTAGTCGATGCTCGCGAGGTTCACCCCGGTCTGCCGCGCCGACTGCAGGACGGCCCTGCGGTCGCCCTGCTCCCGGTCCGCGGACCAGTACCGGACGCCGGCGACCACGGTCGCCACCGCCAGGGCGGCGGCCAGCACGCCCAGGACGACCGCGGCGATCGACACGCCGCCTCCGCCCCGCGACGCCGCGGCGTCGACCGCGTCGGTCGCGCCGTACTTCATAGCGTCGTCTCCTTCATCGCGTTGAGGGGTTCGCTCCCGGCCCGGGCCGGGCGGTTCACTTCCCGCCCATGAGGGGGCCGAGCAGGAGCATCTTCCAGGAGGCGTCCCCGAGGAGGCGCTGCTGTCCGCCGGTGTTGCCGAGGCCGTAGCGGCGGCCGTCGGGGCCGTACACCACACCGGTCGAAGGATCGTACCCGGCGAGTTCCACGGTGCCGTTCGCCACCGGGACGTTGATGCCGGTCACCTGGCCCATCGGGGTCGGCGCGGAGCCGGCGCCCGCCGCGGACGTCCGCGGCGCGGAGCCGGCGCCCGCCGCGGACGTCCGGCCGTCGCGGCCCTTCTTCCCGGACGCGTCGGAGGTCTTCCCCGGTGCCCCGGCGGCCGGGAACCCGGCGGCGTCGGTGGCGCCCGGCGGAACCTTCGGCGCGGGCTCGATGGCGGACTGCGGGAAGTTGCGGGCGCCGCGCACGTCGCTGGGCGAGTTGTGCGCCGCCTTGCAGCCGGTGTTGAGGTCGGGCCAGCGGTCCCGGGTGTCCTGGGGCCAGCGGTGCGGGGTCTTCTCGTAGCCCTTGGTGCAGGGGGGCGGCGAGTCGATGTTGAGGGCGAGGCCGAGGTGCTGGGTGCCGTCGCCCGGCATCACCGTGAACACACCGGCCAGCGTGACGGGGTAGAGGATCATCAGGGACCGCAGCCCGGCCCGCCGGGAGGCGATGATCTGCCCGGTGGTGGTCAGGTTGGCCAGCATCACCGGGAGGGTGGGGGCCAGGTCCTTGATCGTGCCGTCCGCCTGGGTGATCGCGCCGGGGGCGGCGGCGATGTCGTCGCGGATCGCGCCGTCGTTGTCCCGGAGGGTGGCGGTCAGGCTCCTGAGATTGGCGGCGAACCCGCGAATGTTGGCGCCCTCGGCGGCCTGCGTGTCCAGGACGACGCGGCTGTTGTCGAGCAGGGCCTTGGTGTCCGGGTAGGCCCGGTTCGCCGTCTTCAGGATCCGGTCGGTGTCGTCGAGGATCTTCTGCAGGTCGGTGGAGGTGCCGGAGAACGCCTTGTCCAGCTCGTCCACGATCGTGCCGAGGTTCTTCGGGTCCACCGAGCCGACGAGCTGGTCGACGTTGCGCAGCAGCTCCGCGGTCGACACCGGCAGCTTGGTGAGCTGCCGCGGGATCGTGTAGGGCTTGCCCTGGTCCAGGTAGGGGCCGCTCTCCCGGCTGGGCTCCAGGTCGATGTACTGCTCGCCGACGGCCGACCGGTTCGCGACGATGGCGGAGGTGCCCTCGCGCGGGATGCGGTGGCCCTTGTCGAGCAGCAGCTTGACCTTGATGCCGTCCTCGGTGAGCTGGATCGGCCCGACGCGTCCGACCGGGACGCCCCGGTAGGTGACCTCGGCGTTGGTGAACACGCCGCCCGAGTCGGTCAGGTCGACGTAGGCGTAGTACTGGCGGCCGAGCGCCTTCTTCCCCAGCCCGATGTAGTTCACCGACACGATCGTGATGCCGATGATCGTGATCAGGGCGAACGCGATGAGCTGGATCTTGACGCCGCGCTTGAGGATCACGAGAGCCCCCCGGTCATCAGCGTGTGCAGGTCACTGGGGCCCTGGAGCGCCTTCGGCCTCGGCTTGGCCGGCTGCTTGCCGGGCGGGGCCGGCTTGCCGCCGAGGCCGGGCAGTCCGCCGCCGGACGGCATCTGCGGCAGGATGCCGAGCGGCGTCCGCGGCAGCGTGACGTTCGGGACCTTCAGCATCGACCGCATCTGCTGCCCGCCCGCCAGGCCCTCCAGGTCGGTGCCGCCCAGCAGGTTGTGGGCGATGCTCTGGAAGTCGAGGTCGAGCGTCAGCCGGATGTTGCCGTAGTCGCCCCGGATGACGTTGCCGAACGTCGGCGGGAACGGGAAGCTCAGCAGGGTCTCCAGGTTGCGCGGCAGGTTGCCGCCCGCCTTGTTGAGGTTGCGCAGCAGCGGGTCGAGCGTCCTGAGGTTGGCGAGCAGGTCGTCCCGGGACCGGTTGACCACGCTGGTCGTCGTCCGGCTGAGCTTGTCGAGCGCGACCAGCATCTCGGTGAGGTCGGCGCGGTTGTCCTTCAGGACGGTGATCGCCGGGCCGGTGGTGTCGATCGTGGCCTTGATCGTCTTGCGCTCGGCGGCCAGCTTGGCGGTGAGCCGGTCGAGCGAGTCGAGGGCCTTGGTGATCGCCGGACGGTTCCTGTCGAGCGTCCCGACGAAGGTGTTGACGCGTTCCAGGACCGAGCGGATGGTGGCCTCGCGGCCGCTCATCGCCGCGTTCAGCTCCCGGGTGATCGTGGTGACCTGCTCCAGCCCGCCGCCGTTGAGCAGCAGCGACATGGCCGACAGGACCTCCTCGATCTCGGTGGACCGGGTGGTGCGCGACAGCGGGATCACCGCTCCACCGCTCAGCCGGCCGCGCGCGGGCTCGCCGACCGGCGGCTCGTCCAGCTCGACGAACTTCTCGCCGAGCAGGGACGTCTGGCCGATGCGGGCGTAGGCGTTCTCGGGCAGCCGCACGTCCGAGCGGATCTTGATCGTGACGACGGCGTGCCAGCCCTGCTGCCCGCCGCCGAGCTGGATCTTGTCGACCTTGCCGACCGACACGTCGTTGACCTTGACCACCGACTGCGGGACGAGGTCGAGCACGTTGCCGAACTCGACCTTCACCGTCTTCGGGCGGGGGCCGAGGTCCGGGCCGCCGGGCAGCGGGATCGAGTCCACGCCGCGGAACGAGCAGCCGGACAGGGCCACCGCGCCCGCGAGCGCGACCGCGCCCAGCCGGAGGGGCGTCCGGAACGACCGGCGGGTCATCGGGTACCTCCCGGCAGCAGGTCGGTGAAGTCGCGCTTCTTCGTGGACGGCTTGGGGTCCTTGCCGGTCTTGCCGGAGGTGCCCGTCCCGCCGGTCCGGCCGGACGTCTTCCTGGTGGTCGGGCGCTCCTCGCCCGGCCCGTAGGCGTCCGGCGGGATCGGCACCGGGTCGTAGTGCGTGGTCAGCGCGGTGATCCAGGACAGGTCCAGGCTGAGGCCGGTGAGCGCCTTGCCGATGCCGTTGTAGGGCCGGACGAAGTCCAGGCACTGCTTGGGCGGCGCGCCCACCGAGTAGGCCAGCGAGCACACCCAGTCGGCCAGGTCGTGGAACTGGCGCAGGTCGGCGCGGTTGTGGATGGTGCCGCTGATCGGGTCGTAGGCGCGGGCCAGGTTGTTGATGGCCAGCGGGGCGACCGCGAGCAGCTCGGCGAACGAGTCCTTCTCCTTGACCAGCGTCCCGGTGACCTGGGCGAGCTGCCGGACGTTGGTCGACAGTCCGTCCCGGTTCTCCTTGAGGAACTGCTGGACGTTGCGCAGCGTCGGCCCGAGGGTGCGCAGGGCGGCGGTGAGGTCGTCCTTCTCCCCCGCCAGCTGCCCGGACACCGAGTTCAGGTGCCCGCTCAGCGACCGCACCTGGGCGTCGTTCTGGCGCAGCGTGTCGGTGATCACCCGGAGGTTGGCGATCGTCTTAGCCACGTCCTCGCGGTCCTGGCTGAGCGTGCTCAGCGCCTTGGACGAGTCGTGGACGGCCGAGTTGAAGTCGTCGCCGGTGCCCTGGAGGGTGTCGGCGCCGACCTGGAGCAGCCGGGACAGCGCGCCGTCCTTGTTCGCCCCCTGCGGCCCGAGCGCCTTGCTGAGGTCGCTCAGGCTGGAGCCGACCTCGTCCACCTCGACCGGCACCTGGGTGCGGGCGGTGGTCAGGGTCGTCCGGTCCGGCAGCGTGGCGCCGCCCTTGTAGACGGGGGAGAGCTGGACGTACCGGTCGGCGACGAGGGTCTGGTTGACGATGACCGCGAAGGCGTCGCTCGGCACCTTGTACTTGGCGTCGTAGGTCATCTCGACCTTCACCGCCGGGCCGACGGGCTGGACCTTGGTCACCTTCCCGACCGGGATGCCGAGAATCCGCACGTCCGCGCCCTTGTAGAGGCCGACGCTGCGGGTGAAGTACGCCGTCACGTGCTTCTGCTTGGGCTCGCGCAGCAGCAGCACGACCGCGGCCGCCACGACGGCGAGGGCGAGCGCCGCCCCGCCGATGCGGAGGATCAGTCCTGAGTTACGCACGGTGGTGTACCTGCCTGGTCGCGATCACGGGAGGAACGGCAGCGGGTTCTTGCCGCCGCCGCCCGACTGGCCGTTGCCCTGCCGTCCGGTGCCGGACGGCGGGCTCTGGATGGAGGCCGGGATCGGGAGCAGGTTCTGGATGTAGCTGTCGAACCAGCGCCCGGTGCCCGTGACGTCGCTGAACTGCCGCGCGTACGGGGTGAACAACTTGATGATCTTGTCCAGGTTGTCCTGGTTGCGGACGAGCAGCGCCGTCACGCCGGCCAGGTTGTCGAGCATCGGCCTGAGCTGCGCCCGGTTCTCCCTGATCAGGGCGTTCACCTGCCCCGACAGCGCCACGGTGTTCACCAGCAGCTGGTGGATCACCGTCCGCCGCGCCTGCACCGCCGCCAGCACCTTGTCGCCGTCCTGGACGAGCTTGGCGAAGTCCTGGTTGCGGTCGGCGAGGAGCTGCGAGACGTCCTTGGCCTTGCCGGCCAGCTCGTGCAGCTGGTCGTCGCGCGAGGCGACCGTCCTGGACAGCCGCTGGAGCCCCTGGAGCGACGCGCGCACCTCGGGTCCGGAGTTCCTGAACGTGTCGGCGAGGACGTTGAACGACTTGGCGACCTGCGCGTGGTCGATCTGGCTGATCTGCGTGCTGAGCTGGCTGATCGCCGGGACGACCTCGAACGGCGTGGCCGTCCGCTCGACCGGGATGTTGCGGCCGAGCCGTCCGGTCCCGCGCGGGTCCAGGGCCAGGAAGTGCGAGCCGAGCAGCGTCTTGATCTTGATCTCGGCGCGCGTCTGGTCGCCCAGCCGGACCCCGTCGTTCACCCGGAAGGTGACCTTGACATGGTCGCCCTGCAGCGCCAGCGACTCGACCTTGCCGACCTTGACGCCCGCGATCCGCACCTCCTCGCCGGACTTCAGCCCGGCGGCCTCGGCGAACGAGGCGGTGTGGGTGCTGCCGCCCGCGACGAACGGGATGCTCTCCAGGTTCATCGCCAGCACCAGCGCGACGATGATCACGGCGAACGCGGTGAGCCCGATGGGGACCGGGTTCCGCTCCCGGAAGGGAATCCTCATCTACTTGCACCTCGCGTTCTCGTTCACGATCGCCGGGGTCTGGTAGACCGGACCGCCCGGCAGCCGCACCCGCGCGTCGAGGCCGCAGATGTACATGTTGAACCACGAGCCGTACGACGAGATGTTCACCAGCCGCTGCAGCCGCAGCGGGCTGCGCTGGAACAGGGTGTTCAGCGCGTCCTGGTTCTGGTTGAACGTGGTGGCGAGCTGCCGCAGGCCGGCGATGTCGTCGCGCAGGTCCGGCCGCGCGTCCTTCAGCAGGTCGGCGGTCGTGCCGGTGAGGCCGTTGATCGCGTCCACCGACTGGAAGATCGCCTCCCGGTCGTTCGACAGCCCGCTGACCAGCGAGCGCAGGTCGCCGACGACCTGCTCCACCTGCTGGTGGCGCTCGTCGATGGTGCCGAGCACGCTGTTCAGGTTGGTGATCACGTCGCCGATCACCCGGTCGCGGTCGGCGAGGGTGTTGGTCAGCGACGCGACGTGGGTGAGCAGGCTGTTGACCGTGCCGCCCTCGCCCTGGAGGGTCTGGACGATCTCGAACGACAGCTTGTTGACCTCCTTGGGCTCCAGCGCCTTGAACAGCGGCCGGAACCCGTTGAACAGGACGGTCAGGTCGAGCGCCGGGTGAGTCTGCGCCACCGGGATCGTCTCGCCCGGACGCAGCGTCCGGCCGACCGTGCCCGGCCCCTCGGTCAGCGACAGGTACCGCTGCCCCATGAGGTTCCGGTACCGGACGTTGACCTGCGTGGACGCGGGCAGGCCGGAGGCGAACACGCCGCCCTTCTCCACCGAGAAGGTGACCTCGGCCCGGTTGTCCCTGGTCAGCCTGATCTTCTCGACCTGGCCGACCCGGACGCCCGCGACCCGCACGTCGTCCTTGTCGAGCAGGCCCGTGACGTCGGTGAACAGCGCCTTGTAGCTGCGCGTGTCGGCGAACCGCAGGTTGCTGATCGTCATCGCCAGCACGCCGGTGGCCAGCGAGGTCAGCACCACGAAGACCACCAGCTTGATGCCGGCGGAGAGCGTCCTGCCTCTCATCGGACGTTCACCACCGATCCCTGCATGAGCGGGCCCCACCACAGCTGGACCGCGTCGGTGACCTGGTCCGCGGGGGTGCGGGTGGCCGGGCCGACGATGCTCTTGATCTTGTCCTTCTCAGTCATGGAACCCGGATCCACGAAGACGTCCGACACGGCGCGGCCGCGGCCGCCGGCGGGGGCGTTGGCCGGGTCGGGGTTCTTCCACCACAGGTCGTCCTCTGTGCCGTCCCGCGCGAGGTAGTCCGGGAACGGGACCTTCGGGTTCGGCAGGTTGTAGCAGCGGGGGGCCCGCCGGTCCTTGGCCTCGGGCAGGTCCAGCGGGTACTTGTACGCCGGACGCGGCTTGACGATCTCGATCGTGAGGTTGAAGGTCGTCCCGCCGTTGCCGCCGCCGACCCGCTCCAGCTCCGGCCGGATCTTCTCGAACGTGTCGAACACGCACGGCAGCGAGGGCGAGTAGTACGACAGCAGCTCCAGGCCGGGGCGGTTCGCCACGTTGAAGCCGATGATCTTCGGCCCGTTGTCCCGCATGAACCGGTCGCCGTCCTTGGCGAACCCGGTGACCATCGGGATGAGGTCCTCGATCTGCCGCTTCTTGTCGGTGATCGTCCGGCTGGTGACGTTGAGGTTGCGCAGCGCCTGCATGAGGTCGGGCGTCGCGTCCGCGTAGATCTCGGACGTCGCCGACAGCGCGTTCAGGTCGTGCACGAGGGTGCCGAGCTGCGGGTTGACCTTCGCCAGCAGCGAGTCGGCCTCCTCCAGGTCGCGGCCGATCTGGTCGCCGCGGCCCTGCAGCGCCGTCGCCAGCGCGTTCAGCGTGGTGTTCAGCTTCTCCGGCCGGACGGCCTGGAGCAGCGGCAGCAGCTTGTCGAGCACCTGGTCGATCTCGATCGCGGCCTGCGACCGGTCCTGCTGGATGACCTGGCCGCGCCGCAGCCCGAGCGGGCCGGGCTGCGCCGGGACCTCCAGGTCGACGTACTTCTCGCCGAACAGCGTCTTCGGCAGCAGCCGCGCCTGGACGTTGGCCGGGATGAGCTTGGCCTTGTCCGGGTCGAGCGCCAGGTCGAGGGTCGCGCCGTCCGCGGTGGCGCGGGTGCCGCGCACCTCGCCGACGATCAGCCCGCGGACCTTCACGTCCGAGTGCGGCAGCAGCTGGAGGCCGGCGCGCGCCCCCTCCACCCGCACCTTGAGCACGGGGGTGAAGGCCTTCTCGTAGAAGCCGACGGTGAGCGCGCACAGCAGCAGGACCACCACGACCATCGACAGGCCGAGCAGCCGGTACCGCATGTGCTGGCTGAGGCCGGAGCGCCGCGGCGGCGCGGACGCCGGGGCGGGTGCGGGGGTGGGGGCGGG
>NZ_QURH01000166.1 GCF_003428695.1 Actinomadura logoneensis | reverse complement strand
CGCCGCGCCGGGTCGTCGGGCCCCCGCTGCGCCGGGTCTCGGCGCTGCTGGCCGCCGCCGCCGCGGCGGTCCTGGTCGCCGGGACGGTCGTCACCGGCACCGGCCCGCACGCGGGCGACGACAAGGCCCGCCGCTGGGGTTTCGAGATCGAGGACGTCACCCGCGTCCACAGCGGCCTCGCCTGGCTCACCGTGGGCCTGACCGTGCTGGCGCTGGTGGTGGCCTTCCGCACCGGCGCTCCGGCCGCCTACCGCCGCCGCGTGATGGTCCTGGTCGGGCTGGAGCTGGCCCAGGGGGCGCTCGGCTACATCCAGTACTTCATGGGCGTCCCGGGCCCGCTGGTCGTGCTCCACATGCTCGGCTCGGTCCTGGTCTGGATCACGGCCCTGAGCCTCCTGTTCGCGACCCGCGACCGCGGCCCCATGCCCGCCGCCGAGACCTCGGCCCCCGCGCCGTCCTCCCGCACGGCGCCCCAGCCCGCCTGATCCGGGCGTCTCGCCGCCACAGCCAGAAGCCGTAGGCCCTGCCCGGACGTCCGGGCAGGGCCTACGGCTTGCTTCTCGTCAGCGGGTGGTCCCTCGGGAAGGCGGTCCGGCCGGCGGCCGGGCTTCTCCGGTGGCTAGCCCTTCTTGGCCAGGAACTCGCGCAGGCGGGGGAGCGGCCAGGTGTTGATCACGTCGTCGGGCGTGAGCCAGGCGCGCTGGGCGGTGCCGACCGAGAACCGGATGTTGCGCATGTCGCCGACCGAGTGCGCGTCGGTGTCGATCGCGAACCGGACGCCGAGCCGCAGCGCCCGGCGGGCCAGGTCGGCGGGCAGGTCGAGGCGGTCGGGGAAGGAGTTGACCTCCATCGCCGTGCCGGTGCGGGCGGCGGCGCGGAACACCTCGTCCCAGTCGGCGTCGATCGGGGCGCGCCGGCCGAGCGACCGGGCGGTCGGGTGGCCGATCACGTTGACGTGCGGGTTCTCGCACGCGGTGACCAGGCGGCGGGTCACCTCCTCGCGGCTCTGCGTGAAGTGCGAGTGGACGGACGCCACGCACACGTCGAAACCGGCGAGGAAGTCGGCGTCCCAGTCGACCGAGCCGTCCGGGCCGATGTTCAGCTCGGTGCCGTGCAGGATCGTGAGGCCGGGGTACTCCTTCTGCAGCTCGCGGATGCGCTCGCGCTGGGCGAGCATCTTCTCGTCCGTCATCCGCTGCATGACCAGGTCGGGCGCGTGGTCGGTGACCGCGTAGTACTCCAGGCCGCGCTCGGCGGCGGCGGCGACCATCTCCTCCAGGGACGCCACGCCGTCGGTGAGGTCGGTGTGGGTGTGCAGGTCGCCGCGCAGGTCCTCCACCTGGACGAGCCGGGGCAGCTCGTCCGACTGCGCGGCCTCGATCTCGCCGGTGTCCTCGCGCAGGGTGGGCGGGATCCACGGCAGGCCGAGCCGCCGGTACACCTCCTCCTCGGTCTCCGACACCACCAGCTCGCCGGACTCGACGTCGAACAGCCCGTACTCCGACAGCTTCAGCCCGGCCCGCACGGCGATCTCGCGGGTGCGGATGTTGTGGGCCTGGGAGCCGGTGAAGTACTGCAGCGCCGCGCCCCACGACTCCGGCGGGACGACCCGCAGGTCGATCTGGAGGCCGCGCGAGGTGCGCACGGAGGTCTTCTTGTCGCCGCTTCCGATGATCTCGGTGACGAACGGCAGCGCCCGGAACGCCTCCATGACCGGCCGCGGGTCGGCGGCGGCGGCCAGCACGTCCACGTCGCCGATGGTCTCGCGCATCCGCCGCAGCGACCCGGTGTACCGGCACCGCTCGACGCCGGGCACCTCCGACAGGGCGGCGACGACGTCGTCGGCGAGCTGGGCGGCGGCGTCCACGGGGGCGCGGTCGCGGGTCTGGCCGAGCAGCTCGATGCCGTGCCGGAGGTTCTCCGCGGACTTGGGGCCGAAGCCCTTCAGGCCCTTGAGCCGGTCGGCGGCGATCGCCTCGGACAGCTCGGCGACCGAGGAGACGCCCAGCTCGTCGTACAGCTGGTAGGCGCGCTTCGGGCCGAGCGAGGGGATCTCGGTCAGCGCCCGCACCCCGGCGGGGATCTGGGCGCGCAGGTCCTCCACCTGCCGGATGGTGCCGGTCCGGTTGAAGTCGAGCAGCTTCTTGGCGATCGCCTCGCCGACCGTCGGGATCTTCCGCAGGCCGGGGAGGTCGAGCCCGGAGACGTCCTCCGGGAAGCCCGGCCGGGGAGGTCGAGCCCGGAGACGTCCTCCGGGAAGCCCTCGACCGCCCGGGCGGCCTTCTCGTAGGCCCGGATCTTGAAGGCGTCACCGCCGGTGATGGACAGCAGGTCGGCGAGCTCCCGCAGCAGCTCGGCGGCCTCCTCGTTCGCGCGTGCCATACCGGCAGCCTACGAGGCGCCTACGACAGAACGGCGGACGCCGTCCACCCAGGACCCACCGTCCACACCACACGGCGCCGAACGGCCGCGTGGCACCGGTCAGCGCAGCGGGGCGACCGGGCCGTCGGGGCGCTCGGCGCGCTCGCGGACGACGGCCTGGGCGATCTCCCCGGAGCGCTCGTCGGAGTAGGCGCGGAAGCCGTCGGCGGTGACCACGGCCAGCGACGGGTAGATGCGGCGCGACAGGTCCGGGCCGCCCGTCGCCGAGTCGTCGTCGGCGGCGTCGTACAGGGCCTGGACGGCCGCCACGGCGGCCTCGTCCTCGGTCAGGTCGTCCCGGTACAGCTTCTTCAGCGCGCCCGCGGCGTACGGGGATCCGGAGCCGTCGGCGTGGTACCGCCGGACCTCGGTCGGCGCGCCGGTGATGTCGTAGGAGTAGATGCGGCCGGTGCCGGCCTCGAGGTCCCAGCCGGCCAGCAGCGGCACGACCGCGAGGCCCTGCAGCGCCTGCCCCAGGTTCGCCTGGACGACCGCGCCGAGCCGCCGCGCCTTGCCGGGCAGCGACAGCGGGACGGTCTCCATCTTCTCGTAGTGCTCCAGCTCGACCTGGAACAGCCGGACCATCTCCATCGCCAGCCCGACCGTCCCGGCGAACGCGACCGCGCAGTGGTCGTCGCCGCGCTGGACCTTGTTCAGCTCCCGGTAGGCGATCTGGTGCCCCTGGGTGGCGCGGCGGTCGCCCGCCATCAGCACCCCGCCGGGGAAGGTCAGGGCGAGCACCGTGGTGCCGTGCGGGAGGTCCAGGGGGCGCGCGGCCTCGGGCGTCCGGTTCACCGGCAGCAGCTCGGGCGAGTGCGCGCGCAGGAAGTCCACGAACGACGCCTGCCCCGCCTCGAAGAACTCGGGCGGCAGTCCCTGCTCGTCGTTCAGGCCGGTCACGGCGGCTCCTCTCGCTCTCGTCGGGACGCCGGGTCCGTCCCGTGATCGATCCTTGCACGCTACCGCGCCACCCGCCACATCCCGCCCGCCGCCGGGCGGCGGGTCAGGACCGGCGGCCGGAACAGCGGCCGAGGGCGGCGGGCCGGGGGGCGGCGG
>NZ_QURH01000161.1 GCF_003428695.1 Actinomadura logoneensis | reverse complement strand
CTGTTCGGCGGCGCGGTGCCGGGCGCCGCCTTCCTCGCGGGGCTCGTCCCCTGGTGGCGGGCGCCGCACACCGCGCCCGTGCTGATCGGCGCCGTCGCGGTGATCGCGGCGGCGATGGCCGCGGTCGCGCTCGGCGGCCCCTGGCGGCGGTCGGTGACCGCGCCCGGCCTGGTCGTCGCGGGCCTCACCGCCGCCCTGCTCGGCCTGGACGTCATGACCGGCTCCAACCTGCAGATGAACTCCTTCCTCGGCTACACGGCCGTCGTCGCCGGACGCTTCTACGGCTTCGGCAACCAGGCGTTCTCGCTGTTCGCGTCCGCCGCGGTGCTGACGGCGGCCTGGCTCGCCGAGTACCCGCTGCGCGCCGGACGCCGCTGGGCGGCCGTGCTGGTCGTCGCGGTCGTCGGGCTCGCCGCGATCGCGCTGGACGGCGCGCCCATGTGGGGCGCGGACTTCGGCGGCGTGCTCGCGCTGGTCCCGACGTTCGCGCTGCTCGGCCTGATGCTGACCGGACGGCGCGTCTCGGTGGTCAAGCTCGGCCTGTTCTGCGTGGCGGGCGGCGCGGCCGTCCTGCTGCTGTCCTACCTGAACTCGCGCAGCGCGCACCCGACGCACATGGGCAAGTTCTGGAACGACCTGGTCGGCGGCGGCGCCGGGACGGTCGTCTCGCGCAAGTTCGACTCGATGCTCGGCAGCCTGGCGTCCTGGCCGGTGACGGTCGTGATGGCGGCCGTGGTCGTGGGCCTGTTCCTGGTGCTCGCCCGTCCGGACCGCTACCCCCGCACCTCGATGCTCACCCGGACGCTCGCCCGCGCCGAGACGATGCGTCCGGCGCTGGTCTGCGCCCTCACCGTCGGCGTGATCGGCACGCTGGTGAACGACTCGGGCGTGATCATCCTGATGGTGGCGCTGGTGCTGACGGTCCCGCTGTTCGTCGCGGCGGCGGTGCGGGCCACCGAGCTGGACGACGCGGAGGGGTCCGGCGCAGGCCCGTCCACAGCGCCCACACCAGCAAAGCCATCAGCAGCACAGGGATGACCCCCGACCGGACGACGCTGATCAGCCAGTGCAGGTCGTCCGGGAGGCCGGCGGGCCGCGGGCCGCGCGCGGGCAGGTAGGCGAACGACAGGGCCGTGGTGTGCGCGAGCAGCATCAGGTCGAACCTCGACCACGGCAGCAGCGCGAGGACGGCCCATCCGAACGCGTCGTACCAGGGCAGTTCGTAGGGCGCGGCGAGCAGCCAGGCCAGCACCAGCGCCGCCGCGACCGTCCTGGCCTCGGCGTGCTGCCGCTCCAGGCCGTCCGGCCTCGGCAGGACGCGCGCGAGCGCCCACACGAGGACCGCCCCGAGCACCACCCAGCCGACCTTGACGATCGTCCGCAGGGCGGGCGGGTTCAGCACGGCCACCAGGTGCCAGGGCGTCGCCAGCGAGATCATGCGGCTGGCGCGGTCGACCTGGTCCAGCGAGTGCGGCCCGGCGAGCGCGTACGCGAGGAGCACCGTCGCCGCGGACCCGCCGACCAGCGCCGCGAGGCTCCACCGCGCCGACCTGTCCGTCCGGAGGCGGCGCAGCAGCGTCCAGGCGGGTCCGCCGCCGACGAGCGCGGCGGGCAGCTTGATCGCCGTGCCGAACCCGACCAGCGCGCCGCCGAGGAACGCCCGCCACGGCCCTCCGGCCGCCCGCGTGCACAGGACGAGCCCGGCGACCATGGGCGGCGTCGCGAGGACGTCGTTGTGCCCGCCCCCCACCAGGTGGAACAGGATCAGCGGGTTGCACGTCCACATGAGCGCCGAACGCAGCCGCCCGGCGCGGTCGCGGGCCGTCCGGTAGAGGATCAGCCCGGTCAGGCCGAACGCCACCAGGTTCTCCAGCGACAGGACGAACACCGTCAGCCGCACCGAGTCCCCGCCGACCCGGGACGCGAACGCCTGTCCGGCGGTCGCGACCGGCCCGTACACCGACGGCGTCCGTCGCCACTCCTCGGCCGCGCCGATGACCGGGTCCTGCGGCACGTCCGCGGCGGACGTCGCGTACGGGTCGTGCCCGGTGACCGCCATCCGCCCGTAGGACGCGTAGTTCAGGTGGTCGGCCGACCCGGTCGGCGGCATGAACGCGAACGCCGCGGCGACGAGCATCCCGACCGCCACCAGCGGCAACGCGCGGACACGCCATCCGCGCCGGACGGCCAGGAAGCACGCGAGCAGGCCCCCCGCCCCGAGAGCCGTCCCGGCCGCGACCAGCCCGATCGCCAGGTACGGCGACGGATGCGCGGTCAGCGAGAACGGCGGCTGCCACCGCGGGCCGGGCAGCGCGGGCTGGAACACCGACGGCCCGAGCAGCGCCGTGACCAGGAAGCACGCCAGCGACGTCCCGATCCCGGCCAGCCCCGCCGCCCCGAGCCGCCGCGTCCGGACGACCGCGTCCGGCGGCGCGTCGGCGGACGTCGCGTCCCGCGCCGGGTCGGCGGGCGTCGCGTCCCGCGCCGGGTCGG
>NZ_QURH01000160.1 GCF_003428695.1 Actinomadura logoneensis | reverse complement strand
CGCGCCTCCGGCTTCTCCGGCCGCGCCGTCCGCCGCGCCCACGTCCGGGTCCCCGGCCGCGCCGCCGGTGCCGTCCGCGTGGCCGACTCCGGCCGCGGCCCCTTCCACGTCCTCCTCGGCGTCTTCGCCGTCGGCCCCGTCCGAGAGCGCGCCGACCGGACGCGGGGACGTCACGCTCCCCGACATCCCGGTGACCGGCGCCCCGCCCGCGGCCCCGACGCTGACCGACATCCCCGTCCACGCGGCGAAGCCCGAGGGCGCCTCCGAGAGCGACCGGGGCGGCGAGAAGCCCTCAGAGCCCGGTAGCGAGGACGAGGCCCGCGAGGCCGAGCAGAAGGACACTCCGGCCGCCCCCGCCTCCGAGAAGGCGACTGCGGCCCCCGTCGAGGAGCCCGCCGCCGAGCCCGACGAGGCGAAGGCCGAGAAGGCCCCCGAGGCTCCGGCGGCTCCGGAGGCCGAGGAGCTGGTGGCGGCCGAGGCCCCGACCGCACCGGCGGCGGCAGCCGAGACCGCCGAGACCGCTGAGGCCGATGAGGCCGACGACGCCGGCGAGGTCGATGAGGAGCCGGTCGCGGTGACCGCCGCTCCGCCGCGTCCGCGCGAGTCCTCCGACGAGGACGAGCAGGCCGCCGAGACCGGTACCGCCTCCGACGCCGCCGCCGAGGCCGAGGCCGAGGCCGGGCGTACGGAGGACGGGGCGGACGCGAAGCCCGCCGACAAGGACGGCGACACCGTCGCCGCGACCGCAGGCAAGGACGAGGACGGGGACGGGGACGAGCGGGCCCGGGCCGAGGAGGAGCCGCGGGTGCGCATCCTCAGCGGCACCAAGCGCTACCACCGTCCCGACTGCGCGCTGATCGAGGACATCGGCGACGACGCCGAGGACCTGGAGTCCGTGTCCCGCAGCGAGGCCAAGGAGCGCGGCTGCACCCCGTGCCTGGTCTGCCAGCCCGACCGCGAGCACGCCCGCGACTGACGCCTCCGCACGTCCACCCGCAGCGACGAGAACGGCCGCCCCGAAGCGGGGCGGCCGTTCTGCCGTCTCCGGGACGCCGGACGCGGGACGCGGGACCGTGGCCGGCGACGGGTCTCGGACGGGGTCAGGTGGCCTGGCGCTCCTGGCGCCTGCGACCCAGTTCCTCGACGGCGGTCGGGAGGGTCGTCTCGAAGTCGATGAGCTTCGCCCAGGTCGGGGTGACGACGATCCGGACCATGCCGTCGGTGTAGAGCGAGCGCACCTCGGCCTCCCACTCCACGCGCTGCTCGGGCGTCATCTCGTAGGTGCTGGTCGTCTGGAGGTACTCGTCCGGGATGCCGTCGACGTAGTCCAGTTCGGCCCGTCCGCGGATCAGCAGGATCTGGGGCGGGTGCGACTCGGTGTCGACGGTCAGCGCGACCATCGGGTTCTCCCGCAGCGCCTGGAGCTTCGGAGCGTTCTTCGGGGTGCACATGACGACCTCCGCCCCGTTCCACGCGAAGATGATCGGGATGTTGCGCGGGGTGCCGTCCTTGGCGACGTAGGCGAGGCGGGCCACGTCGCGGTCCAGCAGTTCCCGGCTGAGCGGCCGGTTCAGTACCTCGGTGATCTCCTGCGGCTCCATGGTGGCTGGCTCCTCCGTTTTGCTCGTCCCGCGGATCGGGTCCGGCTTCCACGCCCGAGACGATGAGGCTCCGGGTTCTGCGGGCCGTCGTCGTCCACCGGGTCGTGCCAACGGCATCATCCGGGACGGCACCGACATTCGTCGGCACGCCGGTGCTTGCGCAATGCGAACCCGACCTGTTCGTCGTCCACCGGGTCGTGCCAACGGCATCATCCGGGACGGCACCGACATTCGTCGGCACGCCGGTGCTTGCGCAATGCGAACCCGACCTGTTCAGGACACGGGTGAAGACGAGCGCCACCCGGCGCCGGCGGACGGCCGTCCCTTCGCGGGACGGCCGTCCGGGCGGAGGGTCAGTAACGGCCGCGGCGGCGTTCGTCGCGCAGCGCGCGCAGGTGCTCGCGGCGCTCGTCGCGGATCCGGCGGCGCTCCTCGCGCAGTTCCTCGACCACGCGGCGGTGCCCCTGGTGCGCGTCCCATCCGGCCCCGCGGTGGGCGCGGCCGAGCAGCCGGGCGTTCACCTGCTCCTCGGCGAGCGCCTTGACGCGCTCGCCGAGCGTGGCCTGGCCGACCTCGCGCCGCACCACGCCGATCTTGCCGAGCAGGGTGAACCCGGTGACGCGGACGGTCGGCGCGTCGGGGGAGTCGGGGTCGTCGAAGGGCGCGGACGCCTCACCGAGGACCGCCGAGGCGGAGCTGGCGACCCGCACGCCGGGCGGGACGACGATCTCGATCTCGCCGAGCACGCAGGTGCAGTTGATGGTCACCTCGCGCTGCGACAGCACCGCCTGCCGCAGGTCCAGCTCGACCTTGCCGAGCACGGCGTTGGCGTTGGTGTGCGCCTCGACCAGCCAGCGTCCGCCGCGCTTGGTCTCGGACAGGATCGCGACGACGGTGCCGGGCTCGGTGCGCGGGGGAGCGGCGGGGGCGGCGGACGGCGCGTCCGCGCCGGCGGGGACGGGGCCGGACCCGCCGGGCAGGTCGGCGAGCACGGGTTCGAGGTCGGCGTAGGTCCTGGCCTTGTAGACGGCGTCGATCCGCTCGGCGTGCTCCTCCGCGGTGATCCGGCCGTCGGCGAGCGCCTCGCGGAGCCGGTCGGCGACCCTGTCGCGGTCGGCGTCGGAGGCGCGCATGCCGCCCGGTCCGGGCCGGACGTCCGGAGCCTGGCGCGGGGCGGGATCCCCGCCCGGAGCGGACCCGGCCGCGGCCGGAGACGGCTCCGGCCCGGCGGGTGGTGGGGAGTCGGGAAGGTTCACCCCGCCATCATGGCAAACGCGATACGTCGTGTCTAAGGCCCATCGGTGACGACGCGGCGCCGGGCGCCCCGGAAACGGGACACCCGGCGCCCGCGCACGGCTCCCACCTGCCCGAACGACCGCCCGATCCGCCTGAGCGGACCGCACCGTCCAGGCCGCACGAGCGGACCGCCCGAGCCGTCGAGGCCGCCTGGCTCCGCGCGAGCCGTCCGGCCGCGGGAGCCGCCCGGGCAGCCCCGGCCGTCGGGG
>NZ_QURH01000158.1 GCF_003428695.1 Actinomadura logoneensis | reverse complement strand
CGTCCGGCCAGGCCGCGCCCGCCGCCGCGCCGTCCGGCCAGGCCCGTCCGGCGGCCCCGGCCCCGGTGTCGTTCGCCGCACCCGCCGAGCAGCTCGCGCTGCGCGGCAAGACCGAGAAGATGTCCCGGATCCGGCAGACCATCGCCCGCCGCATGGTCGAGTCGCTCCAGGTCTCGGCGCAGCTCACCACGGTCGTCGAGGTCGACGTCACCAAGGTCGCGCGGCTGCGCGAGCGCGCCAGGGCCGACTTCGAGGCCCGCGAGGGCGTGAAGCTGACCTTCATGCCGTTCTTCGCGCTGGCCGCCGTCGAGGCGCTCAAGCAGCACCCGAAGCTGAACGCGGTCATCAACGGCGACGAGGTCACCTACCACGAGGTGGAGAACCTCGGCTTCGCCGTGGACGTCCCGGAGCGCGGCCTGATGGTCCCGGTCATCCACAACGCGGGCCAGCTCAACCTGGGCGGCCTCGCGCAGCGGATCGCCGACCTCGCCGACCGCACCCGCACCAACCGGGTGAGCCCGGACGAGCTGTCCGGCGGCACGTTCACGCTGACCAACACCGGCAGCCGGGGCGCGCTGTTCGACACCCCGATCCTGAACCAGCCGCAGGTCGGCATGCTCGGCACCGGCGCGGTCGTCAAGCGCCCGGCCGTCATCGACGACCCCGAGCTGGGCGAGGTCATCGCCGTCCGGTCGATCGCCTACCTGGCGCTGACCTACGACCACCGCCTCATCGACGGCGCGGACGCGGCCCGCTTCCTGGGCACCGTCAAGCACCGCCTGGAGGAGGGCAACTTCGAGGCCGAGCTCGGCCTCTGACGCTCCGCCTCCACTCCGTCGAAACCCGCCGACCCCTTCCGGGGCGGCGGGTTTCGCCGTTCCTGGAGCCCGACTGCCCTATATAGGTTGCGACACTAACTAGGTCGCCTTATGGTCTAGGTGGCGACAACGACCTTCTGAGGAGCGACCATGGCGCGACCGTCCGACGGAGACCGTTCACCACGCGAAGGCACCGACCCGAACGGCGGGCGGAGTGGCGCGGGCAGCGCCGCGGGCGGCGGTGCGAACGGGATCGGCAACGCGGTGCTGCTTCCGCTGCTGGGGCTGTGGATCTGCCTCGGCGCCACTCTGTTCCACGGGCCGGTCGCCGCCGTGATCGTCGGCAGCGGGACGCTGGCGGCGCTGGTCACCCTCTACCGCGTGGTGCGGCACGCCGCCGACGAGCGGCTGCGGCGGACCGTCCGGCACGCCGCCCTCCGCGCCCCGATCGCGGGCCTGGCCTTCCTCGCGGTCTCCGGAGCCGTCTACGCGGCGGGCGGGGGCGGCGACGCGTCCGAGACCGCCTCGGGCGTCCTGGCGGGGCTCGGCGCCTTCGTCCTCTGCGTCGCCCTCACCCTTGTCGCCGCCGCCCGCCCCGCCGCGTCCGGAAACGGCTCCGCCTCGGAAGGAGGCCGCTGATGGCCGCCGACCGGCGCGCGAACTGGCTCAAGGGCGTGCTCGACCTGGCCGTCCTGGCCTGCCTGCGGCACGGCGAGAGCTACGGCTACGAGCTCGCCAAGGCCCTGGACGGGGCGGGCCTGGGGCAGATCAAGGGCGGCACGCTCTACCCGGTCCTGAACCGGCTGGAGGAGGCCGCCCTGGTGGAGGCCGAGTACCGGGCGACCGAACGCGGCCCCGGACGCCGCTACTACCGCCTGACGGACGCCGGCCGGGCGGCCCTCACCGAGCAGGGCGCGTCCTGGCTGGACTTCCATGAGGCCGTCCGCGCGCTGATCACCGGAGGCGGGAAGTGAACGAGGGCTACTTCACCGAGCTGGCGGACCGGCTGCGCGGCCTCGGGGTCGCCGAGGACCGGATCGGCCCCCTGGTGGCCGAGCTGTCCGGATACGCCGCCGAGTCCGGCGCGGCCCCCGAGGACGAGTTCGGCCCGGCCGCCGAGTTCGCGGCCGAGTTCGCCGAGGCGGCGGCGCAGGCACGGGCGGGGGTCGGCGCGGGGCCGGCCCCGGCGGCGGACGCCGAGCGCTGGGTCTGGACGGCGAACGCGTCGGTCGACCAGGAGATGATGAACCGGTTCGGGGCGCAGGGCTGGGAGATCGAGCGGGTCGACCACCTCGGCCGCTTCGTCAGCCGCCGCGACCCGGTGTCCCCCCTGCGGTGGGAGTACCGGCGGGACGTCGTGGGCCGCCGGGAGCGGGCGCGGCACGCCGCGGCCCTCGCCCCGGAGGGCTGGGAGCCCTGCGGGCACTGGCTGTTCCTGGCGTACTCCAAGCGGCCGCTCGCCGCCGTCGCCGGGCCCGCCGCCGAACTCGAGGACCCGCCCGGACGGCCCGCGCGCAGCCTCTACCTCACGCGCGCGGTGTGGGCGCCGGTGGCCGTCCTCGCCGCGTCCCTCGTCCTCGCCGGGGTGCTCCTCGCCGTGGCGTTCACCACCGGTGGAGGCGGGAGCACGGTCAGGGGCCTGCTGTTCGGGCTGCCCGTGGGCCTGGTCCTGGGCGGTGCCGCCGCCTTCGCCGCCCTCCGCAGGAAGCGCGCGGAGTACGCGCGCGCTTCCTGCCACCCCGACGACGTCTGAGCCCCGCCCCGTCCGCGGCGAACGGGGCGGGGCGGTCCGCTACCGCCCCTGACGACGCTTGCGGGAGGTCAGTTCTGGTCGCTGGAACGGCCGGACCGGTCGGACAGGACGTACGCCGAGCCGGCCGACAGGGCCGCGACGCTCAGCACCGACGGCCACGCGCCGATCTTCTTGGCCAGCGGGTGCGAGCCGCCGAAGCCCGCCAGGTAGACGGTCAGCAGGGCCGCCGCGCCCTTGGGGCCCGAAGTCTTGTTCCACTCGCGCGCGCAGTACGCCCCCGCCGCGGCGAGGACGGCGCCGCCGAGCGGGCGGCGGCGGGTGAAGCGGGCGGCGGCGTAACCGCCGACGAGACCGGTGGCGGCCACGGCCGCGGTGGGGATCTTTGCCATGCCCCGGAGGCTACCGCCCCTCCTGTGAAGGCGCGGGACCTAGGGTGAACCCATGAAGGTCGCGGTGACGGGCGCTTCGGGATTCGTCGGCTCGGCCCTCGTCCGCTCGCTGGCGGACGACGGGCACGAGGTGGTCCGGCTGGTGCGGCGCGAGCCGTCCGGGCCGGACGAACGGCGCTGGGAGCCGTCCGGCGGGCCGCTGGACCTCGGGGGCGTCGACGCGGTCGTCCACCTGGCGGGCGCGGGCATCGGCGACCGGCCGTGGACGCCGCGGTACCGCCGGACGATCCTGCTGAGCCGCGTGCAGGGCACCGCGACGATCGCGCGGGCCGTCGCCGAGGCGGGCGTCCCCGTGCTGGTCTCGGGGTCCGCGATCGGCTTCTACGGCGACACCGGCGACCGCGAGGTGGACGAGGACGCGCCGAGCGGCGCCGGGTTCCTCGCCGAGGTCGTCCGGGCCTGGGAGGCCGCGGCGTCGCCCGCCTCCGACGCGGGCGCGCGGGTGGCGATCGCGCGCACCGGCCACGTCCTCGGCGCGGGCGGTGGACTGCTGGGCAAGCTGCTTCCGCTGTACCGGCTGGGCCTCGGCGGGCGGCTCGGCTCGGGCCGCCAGTACTGGAGCTGGATCTCCCTCGACGACGAGGTCGCCGCGCTGCGCCTGCTCATCGACGGCGACCTGTCCGGGCCGGTGAACCTGACCGCGCCCAACCCCGTGACCAACGCCGAGTTCACCCGGCTGCTCGGACAGGCGCTGCACCGGCCCACGCCCCTGCCCGTCCCGGCGTTCGCGCTGCGTGCGGCGCTGCCGGGGTTCGCGCGGGAGGCGATCCTGCCGGGGCAGCGGGTCGTCCCGCGGCGGCTGGCCGGAGCGGGCTTCCGGTACGGCGACCCCGAACTGGGCGCGGCCATGCCAAGAATCTTCAAAGAGGCGCGTGGCGGCGATCTCGGGCCGTACGGTGATCGTTGACGCCGCGTCCACCGGGAGGGGCCAGCAGATGAGCACGGACGGCCAGCCGCACATCCTCGCTATCGGCGGCGGAAGCTTCATCCGGAACGCCCGGCAGGGCGTCTCCCCGAGCCCGCTGCTCCGCTACGCCTGCGACCTCACCGGGCAGGACCGCCCGCGGCTGTGCTTCCTGGCCACCGCGATGGGCGACTCCGCCGAGACCATCGCCCGGTACTACTCCGCGTTCACCGAGCTGGACGCCGAGGTCAGCCATCTGGCGCTGTTCCCCATGCCGAACGTCGCCGACATGCGCGAGCACCTGCTCTCCCAGGATCTGATCTACGTCGGCGGCGGCAGCGTCGCGAACCTCATGGCGCTGTGGCAGGTGCACGGCCTCGGCGACATCATGCGCGAGGCGTGGCACGAGGGCGTGGTGCTGTCCGGGACGAGCGCCGGGGCGCTGTGCTGGCACATGGGCGGCAACACCGACTCGTTCGGCCCGGAGCTGCGCGGTTTCTCCGGCGGGCTCGGCCTGCTCCCCTACTCCTGCGGGGTTCACTACGACAGCGAGCCGCAGCGCCGCCCGCTCCTTCAGCGGCTGGTCGGCGAGGGCGACCTGCCCGGCGGGTACGCGGCCGACGAGGACACCGCCCTGCACTACGTCGGAACCGAGTTCGTCCAGGCCGTCACATTCACCGAGGGCAAGGGCGCGTACCGGGTCGACGCGGACGGCCCGGGCCGGGTCAAGGAGACCCGGATCACTCCCCGGCTCCTGACCCGCGAGTAGGGGCATAGGCTGACGGACGTGAGCGATGTTGACGTACGCGGCACGGCTCAGGGCACGGGCCGTCCCGCCGAGCCCCGCCCCGCCGACGACCGCCCGGACGCTCCGGCGGCGCCGTCCCTCCCCGCCTTCGACATCGACGCGCTGACCGTCGTGCACGCCGGGTTCGGCGCCGCCGCCGTGGAGTACGAGGCGGGCTGGGAGCTCCAGCGCCGCACCCACGCGCGCCGCGCCGACGACGAGATCGGCGACACCGTCCTGCTGCTGGAGCACCTGCCGGTGTACACGGCGGGCAAGCGCACCGAGCCGCTGGACCGGCCGTTCGGCGACCCGGGCGCGCCCGTCGTCGAGGTGGACCGCGGCGGCAAGATCACCTGGCACGGGCCGGGGCAGCTGACCGGGTACCCGATCCTGCGGCTGCCCGACCCGGTGGACGTGGTCGCCTACGTCCGGCTGCTGGAGCGCATGATGATGGACGTCTGCGCCGAGCTCGGCCTGGCCACGACCACCGTCGAGGGCCGCAGCGGCCTGTGGGTCCCCGGCGCCCCGGACCGCAAGATCGGCTCCATCGGGATCCGGGTGTCGCGGGGCGTCACCATGCACGGCTTCATGCTCAACTGCGACTGCGACCTGTCGTGGTTCGACCGGATCGTCCCGTGCGGCCTGCGGGACGTGGGCTCCACCAGCCTCAGCGCCGAGCTCGGCCGCCCGGTCACCGTCGCCGAGGTCGTCCCGCTGGTCGAACGGCACCTGGGCGCCCTGCTCGGCGCGGACGCCGTCCTGCACCGCACCACCGCCCAGCTCGCCGCCTGACCCACCGTCCTCCGCACCCGGCCGCCCCGGCCGATCGGCTGTTCGGCGCGGACCGGACCGTGGGACGCGCCGGTCAGGATCCGCTGCGGAGGACCTTGAAGACGGCCTGGCCCTCGCCCGCCGCCGCCCGGAAGAACTCCGCGAGGCGGGCGTAGGCGGGACGCAGCCGGGCCTCCGGGGCCGGGACGTCCGCGCCCTGGACGCCCGCCGCGCGCATCTCCGCCGCGTCCAGCCGTCCGGGCAGGGACGCGAACCCGGTGGAGTCGAGGTGCGCGGCGGCGGCCTTGACCCGCTCCGGCGCCAGGTAGATCACATCCGCGCCGGACGCGTCCGCGCCGTCCTCGGTGAGCAGCCGGCCCCCGCACACCACGTCCGCCTCGGGCTGCCGCCCGTCCCAGGCGTCGCCGGTCAGCGCCCAGTGCAGCACCTGCCAGTCGCCGCCGAGGTCGAGGACGCGGCCGTCCCGGGCGTCCGTCCGGAGGTCCCGTCCGCCGAACAGCATGGCCGCCATCCGCGCGGGGTCGCTCTCCCCCTCGACCACGGGCGGCACCCTCAGATACGACAACGCGAGACCCACGGCGGTCCTACTCTCCACTTGCGATTCGTGCGACAACAGGCAGTCACCCTAAGAGATCGACAGGTACGCAGGGGGGAAACGCGGGAATCCGCCCGGGACGGGCCGCGAGCGCCGCGGGGGCCGGGGCGAGGGCGCAGTGGGGACCCGGGCCGGGCGCAGTGGGGACCGGGGCGGGGGTGGCCGAGGTGCGTGCGCCGGAGATCGGGACGTACCCTGTGGGGGTGACGACGGCGACTCCCGAGGGGCGCAAGCTCCTCCGCATCGAGGTACGGAACAGCCAGACCCCCATCGAGCGCAAGCCGGACTGGATCAAGACCCGGCTGAAGATGGGCCCGCAGTACCGCGAGCTGACCCAGCTGGTGAAGTCCGAGGGTCTGCACACGGTCTGCCAGGAGGCGGGCTGTCCCAACATCTTCGAGTGCTGGGAGGACCGCGAGGCCACCTTCCTCATCGGCGGCGACCAGTGCACGCGGCGCTGCGACTTCTGCCAGATCGACACCGGCAAGCCCGCCGAGTTCGACCGGGACGAGCCGCGCCGGGTCGCCGAGTCGGTGGCCGCGATGGGCCTGCGGTACGCGACCGTCACCGGCGTCGCCCGCGACGACCTGGAGGACGGCGGGGCCTGGCTGTACGCCGAGACCGTCCGGCAGATCCACGCGGCCGTGCCCGGCTGCGGTGTCGAGCTGCTGATCCCCGACTTCAACGCCGACCCCGGCCAGCTCGCCGAGGTGTTCTCGTCCCGGCCCGAGGTGCTGGCGCACAACGTGGAGACCGTCCCGCGGATCTTCAAGCGGATCCGCCCCGGGTTCCGGTACGAGCGGTCGCTGGAGGTCATCACCCGGGCCCGCGAGGACGGCCTGGTCACCAAGTCGAACCTCATCCTCGGCATGGGCGAGACCCGCGAGGAGGTGTCCGAGGCGCTGCGCGACCTGCACGAGGCGGGCTGCGAGCTGGTCACGATCACCCAGTACCTGCGCCCGTCGCCGCGGCACCACCCGGTCGAGCGCTGGGTGAAGCCCGAGGAGTTCGTCGAGCTGTCCGCCGAGGCGGAGGAGATCGGGTTCGCCGGGGTCATGTCCGGCCCGCTCGTCCGGTCCAGCTACCGGGCCGGGCGACTGTACAAGCAGGCCGTCGAGGCGCGAGAGCGCTGACGGCGACCATTATCCTTAGGAACATGTCGAAGAAGCCCACGGACGGGGCCCAGGAGCGTCCGGGCCGCCTCAAGCAGATCCGCATGGTCGCCCAGGTGCTCCACCAGGCGAACCCCAAGGCCCTCCCGATCGTGTTCGCCTCCGCGCTCGGGGCCCTGGTCGTCGTCGTCGCCATCGGGTGGATCGTCGGCAGCCTGTGGTTCTTCGTCCCGCTGGGCATCCTGGCGGCGGTCGCGGTCGGCATGGTCGTGTTCGGCCAGCTCGCGCAGCGCGCCCAGTACTCGGTGCTCGCCGGGCAGCCGGGCGCCGCCGCGGCGGTGCTGAAGAACGTGCGCGGCGGCTGGACGGTCACCGAGGCCGTGTCCGGCAACCGCAACCTGGACATGGTGCACCGGGCGGTCGGCCGCCCCGGCGTCGTGATCGTCTCGGAGGGCCCGCGCAGCCGCGTCGGCCAGCTCCTCGGCGCCGAGAAGAAGCGCATCTCGCGCGCCGTGCCGTCCGTCCCGATCTATGACATCCAGGTCGGCGACGAAGAGGGCCAGATCCCGGTGGACAAGCTCCAGCGGCACCTGATGAAGCTGCCCCGCAACCTGACCAAGGCGCAGGTCAACGACGTGAACAGCCGTCTGGCCGCGCTCCCGCGCGCGATGCAGATGCCGAAGGGCCCGATGCCCAAGGGCGCCCGCATGCCGCGCGGCCCGAAGCCGAAGACGCGCTGACCCTCGAAGACGCGCTGACCTTCCACGGCCGCCCCGGCGGCCCGGTCCCCGGAAACACCGAACGGGAGGGCTCCCCCACCTGGGGGAGCCCTCCCGTTTTCTACGTTCTCTGTTCCGTTGCGTTTTCCGGGTCGAGCCTTGAGGCGGGCGAAGGGGGCCGGGACTGGAACAGGACTACGCGCGGACGACGATGACGTTGCCGGCGCGGTCGTGGTGGCCGCACGACTACGCGCGGACGACGATGGTGTTGGCGGCGCGGTCGTGGAGGCCGCGGTGGTCGCGGTCCCAGATCAGCGCGGGGACGACCAGGAGCAGCAGGAGCGTGCGGGCGAGGGCCCAGCCGAAGCCGATCGGACGGCCGTCCAGCCGGACGACGCGCAGCCCCACCAGCTTCTTGCCGATGGTCGTTCCGAGCGTGGCGGTCAGCAGCCACACCATGACCGCGAACACGGCGGTGTTGGCCAGCGAGCGGGTCGCGGGGCTCCAGTGCAGCGCCGTGGCGAACAGCGCGCCGACGAACGCGCCGACGACCAGGTCCAGCAGCAGGGCGGTGATCCGCCGGCCGTACGTCGCGACCGAGCCGGGGCCCTCCTTGGGCAGCCCCAGCCGTCCCCCGGGCGTGCCGAGGTCGACCCCGGCGGACGCCGCGCCGCCGAGCCACGTCTGCGTCCACCTGGGGCCGGTGGACTCCCGCTGCTTACCGCTTGCCATGGCTCTACGCTATCCGGTCCCCGGAGCCGCCGGGATGCGGGTCGGCACCGGCCGGCGGGCGGGTCCGCGCCGATGCGGAGCGAGACCTCGCCGATGCGGAGCGAGACCGCGCGGACGCGGAGCGGGGCCGCGGAGGCGTCAGGACGGGCGCGGGCGGGTAGGGATGCCGGACGTGACGGACATCACCCAGTGACCCGTAACACAGCCGAAACACATGGGACACGGCCGGGAAACGGCCCTCTGAGACCCTTCCCGAAGCCGAGAACACCCCCAAGGAGGCTGGATGTTCAACAGCGCCAAAGAGGTCCTGGAATACATCGACCGCGAGGGCGTCCGCTTCGTGGACTGCCGGTTCGTGGACCTTCCCGGCAAGATGCAGCACTTCACCTTCCCGGTGGAGAGCTTCGGTGAGGGCGTCTTCACCGAGGGGCTGATGTTCGACGGCTCGTCGGTGCGCGGCTTCCAGGAGATCCACGAGTCGGACATGCTCCTGCTCCCGGACCCGGGCACCGCGGTGCTCGACCCGTTCCGGCAGCACAAGACGCTGATCCTCAACTTCTTCGTGCACGACCCCCTCACGGGCGAGCCGTACAGCCGCGACCCGCGGAACGTGGCGAAGAAGGCGCAGGACTACCTGCGCGGCACCGGCGTCGCCGACACCTGCTACTTCGGCCCCGAGGCCGAGTTCTACATCTTCGACGACGTCCGGTTCGAGACCCGGGCGAACGCGGGCTACTACTACCTCGACTCGGTCGAGGGCGCGTGGAACACCGGCCGCGAGGAGCCGGCGGGGAACCTGGGCGCCAAGCCCCCGTACAAGGGCGGCTACTTCCCCGTCCCGCCGATGGACCACTACACCGACCTGCGGTCGGAGATGGTCGAGCAGCTGCTGGGGTCGGGCATCCACGTCGAGATGCAGCACCACGAGGTCGGGACGGCGGGCCAGGCGGAGATCGACTTCCGCTTCGACACGCTGCTGCGGACGGCCGACAACCTGATGCTCTACAAGTACATCGTGAAGAACGTCGCGCGGGCGGCGGGCAAGACGGTCACGTTCATGCCGAAGCCGCTGTTCGGCGACAACGGCTCGGGCATGCACTGCCACCAGTCGCTGTGGAAGGACGGCTCGCCGCTGTTCTACGACGAGGTGGGCTACGCGGGCCTGTCGGACGACGCGCGGCACTACATCGGCGGGCTGCTGCGGCACGCGCCGTCCCTGCTGGCGTTCACCAACCCGACGGTGAACTCCTACCACCGGCTGGTGCCGGGCTTCGAGGCGCCGGTGAACCTGGTGTACTCGCAGCGCAACCGGTCGGCGTGCATCCGCATCCCGATCACCGGCTCGAACCCGAAGGCCAAGCGGGTCGAGTTCCGCGTGCCCGACCCGTCCTGCAACCCGTACCTGGCGTTCGCCGCGATGCTCATGGCGGGCCTGGACGGCATCAAGAACAAGATCGAGCCCGCCGAGCCGGTGGACAAGGACCTCTACGAGCTCCCGCCGGAGGAGGCGCGCGCGATCCCGCAGGTGCCGGGCTCGCTGGAGGCCGTCCTGGCCGCGCTGGAGGCCGACCACGACTACCTGCTGGAGGGCGGCGTCTTCACCCCGGACCTCATCGAGACCTACGTCGCGATGAAGTACGAGCACGAGATCGACCCGATCCGGCTCCGTCCGCACCCGCACGAGTTCGAGCTGTACTACGACGTCTGACCGACGCCGCCGCCGGTGCGGGCCGGCGCGGGACCGGTGCGCGCCGGTCCACGCCCGACCCCGGACACGGGAGCTTGCCTGGTCCGTCATAGTTTGTCCTCACGGAGCGCCTCCGGGAACTTCTCGGAGGCGCTCCGTGTTGGGATCGACGAACGGCGAGACGATCAAGGAGAGCGCCATGGCCGAGGTGCGGGTCGAGCGGACGGCGGACGGCGGGTTCGTCGGGACGAACGCGCGTGGCGCGTCGGTGGCGATCGGGACCGGCGATCAGGACGGGGTGTTCACGCCGGTCGAGCTGCTCCTGGCGGCGCTGGCCGGATGCGAGCTGGTCACCGTCGAGCCGCTGACCGCCAAGCGCGGGCACCGGATGGCGAGGCTGGCCGCGGACGTGACGGCGGAGAAGGTCGAGACCAGCAGGCTGGGCACGATCACGGTGACGTACGACGTGGAGTTGCCCGAGGGGGACGAGGAGGCCGCCGACGTGCTGCGGTCCGTCGCCGCGCGGGTGCACGAGAGGTACTGCACGGTCGGCAACGCGCTCAAGGAGCGGATGACCGTGGAGCAGGTCGTCCCGGTCGAATAGCCACCCGGGATGAGGGACGCCCATGGACGGCGGGGTATGCCCACGTCCATGGGCGTCGCCGCGTTCAGGGGCGCCGCCGCGTTCAGGGGCGTCGCCGCGTTCAGGGGCGGGTGAGCCGACGGACGGGGCGCCCGTCGCGGGTGTCAGGGGCAGCGCTTCCCGTTCTTGGGGACCACGCCGTCCAGGAGGTAGCGGTTCACGGCGTCCACGACGCAGCGGTCGCCGCTGAGGTAGGACGTGTGCCCCTGCCCCTTGAGGCTGAGCAGCACCGCCTTGCCGCCGATCTCCCTGGTCAGCGCGGGGGCCCAGGCGTACGGGGTGGCGGGGTCGCCCTCGTTGCCGACCACCAGGATCGGCGCGGCGGACGGCGCGGAGACCTCCCTGCCGGCGTCGCTCCCCCGGTAGCTCCAGCCGTCGCAGGAGAGCAGGCTCCACGCGAGGGAGGGACCGAAGACCGCCGAGGCGTTGCGGAACCGCGGCAGTTCCCGGCGGACGTCCGCGGGCGTCGGCCGCTCGGTGGTGTCGGCGCAGCCGATGGCGGTTTCGGCGGCGAGGAAGTTGGAGTAGTGGCCGTTCTCGTCGCGGCCGGTCTGGGAGTCGGCGAGCGCGAGCAGCAGGCTGCCGTCGCCCTTCGCCGCGTCGGCGAGGGCGCGCACCAGGATCTTCCAGCTGACCTGGTCGTAGAGGGCGGCGGCGACGCCGAGCTCGCCGAGGGACTGGGTGAGCCGGCGGCCCTGCGGCCCGCCGGGGAGCGGACGGCCGTCCAGACCGTCCACGAAGGTGCGGATCCAGGTGAGGACCGCGTCCCTGTTCCGTCCCATCGGGCACAGGGTCGGGCCCAGCCCCGCGCAGTAGGCGGCGAACCTCCCCAGCGCGCGCTGGAAGGCGGCGGCCTGCTGGAGCGCGAGGTCCGTGGACTTGATCTTGGTGTCGACGGCGCCGTCGAGGACGACGCGTCCGACCTGGCCGGGGAACTGGTGGGCGTTGTTCGCGCCGAGCTGGGTGCCGTAGGACAGGCCGAAGTAGTGCAGCCGCGCGTCGCCGAGGACGGTCCGGATGACGTCCATGTCGCGCGCGGCGGAGACCGTCCCGACGTAGGGCAGGATCCCGCCGGAGTGGTCGGCGCAGGCGCGCGCGAAGGCAGCGTCCGCCTGGCTGAGGGCCTTCTCCTCGGCCGGGTCGTCCGGCGAGCCGTCGAGCGCGAGGTAGCCGTCGAGGGCACGGTCGTCCAGGCAGTTCACGGCGGTGCTCTGGCCGACGCCGCGCGGGTCGAAGCCGACCAGGTCGTACCGCTTGGCGAGGCCCTGGAACTGCCCGGCGGTCTGGGCGAGCGTGGTGGTGCCCGCCGCGCCGGGGCCGCCGAAGTTGAACAGCAGGGAGCCGATGCGGTGGGCGGGGTCGGTGGCGGGGAAGCGGAGCAGGGCCAGGTCGACGGTCCGGCCGCCCGGTCGGGCGTAGTCGAGCGGCGCCTTGATCTTCGCGCACTGCGGGACGCCGTTCTGCCCGGTGGTGACCGGCGGGTTCGTGGGCAGCGCGGTGCACGGCCCCCAGGAGGGACGCTGGCCCGTGATCGAAGTGGGCAGGGGCGGGTAGGTCGCTGGGGTGAGTGACGGTGATCCGGGAGGAGGACCCGAGACCATGCCGACCGGCGCGTGGGCGCTGTCCCCTTCTCCACATGCGGACGGTCCGGATACGGCCAGAGTGAGGGCGATTGCCACCCCGACATGCCTCACAGGCACCATTTGCAACATTCGTCCCCCCAGCGATTCCGCGGGGGGCGATCCGTGACCTACCCCTGGGCTCCTATGCTGACTCCCGATCACGTCGAGTTCGCGCCGTCTTCGGTCCCGGGGCTCCTCACCCTGAAGTCCGGATTTCCCCGCCAAGGCGTACTACTCAAGTCTGAGATGAAGACCATTCGTCGCGGTGATCTCAACCGGGTGGCCGCGCGGCAAAGATAGGTAGCATGGCCCAAACCGCCCCAGCAGCTCCCCGCGGCCAGGCCGAGGAGAGCGCCCCCCCGGCCGGCCGCGTCCCCCTCCCCCGGCAGGGCTCGGCGCCCGCCCCG